>DAOTYF010000043.1:0-103671 GCA_034434995.1 Anaerolineae bacterium | reverse complement strand
CCCCACCCGGTCCCTTCCCGAACCCGGTCGTTAAGCCCGCCAGCGCCGATCCTACTGCTCCACCTACGGAGTGGGAACCTAGGCCTTCGCCAGAAGTCCGTCTTTTCCTTTGCCCCTGAGAGCCAGGAAACCCCGGCTTCTATATCTTCTCTAGATTAGCCTGTGGTACAATACGATGCAGTCATGTTACGCCAAGTTATAGTTAACCAACAGCCCGCTCTCACCCTAACCTGGTATGTGTGAGTCCTGGCATGCCCGAACATATAACAGAGGATCGTGAACTGGTAAGGCAGTTGCAAGCAGGGAATCTCGAAGCCCTCGGCGAGCTCTACGACCGCTATCGTCTCCAGATATACCGCACTGCTCTTGCCATTACCCACGACACCGATGCCGCCGAGGACATCCTCCAGGAATGCTTCCTGCGCATGCACCATTATGCTTATCGCATTGATGGCGACCTCCCCCTTGCACCATGGCTATACCGCGTGACGGTCAATCTGAGCTATACTTGGTCGAAAAGAAACCGGCGCCCCTTTTCCCCGCTTGAGATATTCATAGACCACCTGATTAGCCCTGCCAAGTACGCCCCTGAATATACTGCCGAGCGTACCGAGCTGGGGGAGAAGATCCAGCAAGCCATTGACGCGTTGCCCTTCAGTCAACGGGTTGTCGTTGTCATGCATTATTTGAATGGGATGGGATTAAAAGAGATCGCCGACATTCTAGAATGCCCCGTGGGAACGGTCAAGTCGCGGCTCTTTCATGCCCGCAATACACTACGCGAGCAGCTTGGTGAGGCAGGGGCGTTTCTCTCCGATGTAGCACACGGCTACATCTAACAATTAACAATGGAGCACCGCCTAATCCCCACGCATATAGATGCCGATCACGATTGGAAGGGGCACATAGGAAGGAATCACCCTATCCTCCCCCGGCAGGTTGACTGCCAGACCACTTGAGCGCCCTCCATCAAGGTTCAGCGCCGAGTCGAGATTGAGATCGGAAGCTGCCAGCCACTCAGCTAATTCATGAAGCGAAAACACCGGCAGGTCACTGATCAGCACGATCACGCGCCTCTGGTCATCCAAACCGATCACTGTCCGCCTTGCGCGTTCGCCTGTCTCTGTTGGATATACTGGCTGTCTCCCTGGCAGTACCAGAACCGGATAAGATTCAACGGTCTCGTCGAATCGCATCCCTCGTGGGCTGTACGATGACCTGCCAATAGCGTATAGCTCTACTTCTCCATCCAACACGGTAAATAGCCCTGCAACGCCGATGGTCCGTGCACCATAGTTCAGCGGGAAGCCAAACAAATCGCCGCCAGCCACGATCCGCCCCACAGGAGTATTGTTGCCTGAGAAAAAACCCGCGTTAAGGACCATATTCGCCCCCGTCTTGATGAGCCATTCGTCTATATAGCTGGGCCGTTCACGATCATAGTGAACCTGAAATGTGACCTTTGATGGCTCAAGACGTAGAGCATAGAGATAGACGATGGCCTCTTCTTCCTCTGGGCGACTATATGGTATTAGGCTTTGTTCGACCCCTGGGGCCAGCCGCTCCCATAATGTGGGGGGTAACGTTATCGTGGCTGTGGGAGGCGGGGATTCAGGTCCCTCATCGGGTACGGGATGGCTCGTCAGTGTGGCCCTCGTCGGCAAGTGTAAGGGCGTGGGAGTAGCGCTTGAGGGAGTTGCTGATGCCACCGAATGGCCGCGCGAGGAGCCTGCCTGGCTATATCCCGGATTTTGTCTCGCGCAACTTGCGAGCACGAGGATGAGGATACCGACGCCACCTGCAAAGACGCGCTTAGGCATTGTGCTACTTCGGCAATTGGCTTTCGGAAGGCAGCGCCTGGATGAACGTTGGGGGGACTTGATCGGCCAACCAGACCATTGCATTCCCCTTATAAAAGGCGATGCCGTGCTGGTGAGCCGCCACAGCGTCGATACGCAGGATGATCGTTGCGGAGCCTTTGCGCCGCGCTACTTGCTGTGCTGTCTCAACATCGGTTGAGAGGTGAACGTATTGCCGTCCCATTGGCTTCAGGCCGTGTTTCAGAATGCTTGCCAATGCTGACCTGATCGTGCCGTGATATAGAATATCCGGCGGAGATGCAGGTAGCTTGAGCAGCTTGTTGGGTAATGAATGCCCATAGAGCGCTCTAATACGGCCATCGCGCATCTCAAAACGTTGCTTGGTGGACTGTGCAATCAGATCGGCGAGGTCGCTCCCAGCAAGGCTCTGCCACTCGATGCGCCGCTGCCGGAGAGCTGACAGCAACATCTCGACAGAAACCCAGCCCTCACTATCCAACTCTAACTCAAAGAGCCAGGGCGTGTGACGCAACGCGCGTGAGATGGTTTTGCTCAGACGGATGAGGTCGAGTTCCAAATCCGAACTCCTTGCTTCAAGACTCGACCAAGAGTGTCTCCCATTCCCCCATCAGCCCATTAAGCTGCGCCTCTGTGCGTGAGTATGCCTCACCAAGTCGAGCAACTTCGGCAACGTTTCCATTGGAACTCGCCTCCTCAAGCGCACCCGTCAGATTCACCATCTCGACTTCGAGACGGTGAATCTGCTCCTCTATTTGAGCGAGTCTCCTTCTACGCTCAAAAGCACTCAACTGAGGCTTGGAGGCGGGCTTTGAACTGTTTGGAGTTCGGCGGGGTGCTTTTCCCCCCGCTTCCTCTTTGGGCCTGGTCGTTGGCACCGCGACTGTTCTCCCCTCGCGCCAGGCAACATATTCATCGTAGGAACCCTCGTAGACGACCATCTCGGTCTGCCCCTCCCCTGCCCTGCGGGGAACGTGCAGCGCCCAGATTTGAGTTCCCAGATTTCGTATCAGGTAACGGTCATGGGAAACCAACAGAATGGTTCCACCGAAGTCCGCAAGCACTGCCTCAAGAATTTCCTGCGAGGGAATATCCAGGTGATTGGTCGGCTCGTCAAGCAGCAGCAGGTTGGCGCCACCCAGCGCCAGTTTTGCCAGTGCAACCCGGCCTCGTTCACCACCGCTCAGAATTGAGACCGGCTTATACACATCATCGCCGATGAAGAGAAACGTGGCCAGATAATTCCTAGCTTCGGCGATGGACATATCGTGAACGCTGAGGATCTCCTCCAGAACGGTGTTTTCCTGACGCAGCCCCTCGTGCGCCTGGGCCAAGTAGCCGATTTCAACGCTTGCACCCAACCTTGCCTCACCCTCAAGGGGAGCAAGCTGTCCCAGGATGGTCTTGAGAAACGAGGTCTTGCCCACACCATTGGGGCCAATCAGGGCAGCGCACTCGCCGCGATACAGCGTGATATCAGGCACGGCAAAGAGAGGAGCTTGGTCATCGCGGTAGCCAACAACCAGATTTTTCGTCGCCAGGACCTTATCGCCCGAACGATGGCGAGCTTTGAGATTCAGCCGAATGGTGCGTTGTTCCCGGGGGCGCACCAGGGCCTCGTCATGAAGAAAGCGTTCGAGGCGCTTGCGCCGCCCCTGTGCCTGCCGAGAATTTTGGCCAGCGATATTGCGCCGGATGTACTCTTCTTCCCGGGCTATGAACTCCTGCTGGCGCTCAAATTCCCCCAACAGAAACGCATGGCGCGCCTCACGCTGTTGGACGTACTGGCTGTAGTTGCCACGATACTCTTCTAGCCGCCCGAAGACCAGCTCCCAGATATGGTCAACGACGCTATCCATAAAGTAGCGGTCATGCGAGACAACCAGCACTCCCCCTCTGAAGCCTTTCAGCCAGGCCTCCAGCCATTCGATGGCCTGTATGTCAAGGTGATTGGTCGGCTCATCAAGGATCAATAGATCGGATTCTTCCAGCAGCAAGCGTGCCAGCAGGGCGCGGGTCTTCTGACCACCCGAAAGTTGAGCCAATGGGCGCTGGAAATCTGCCCCGTCAAAGCCCAACCCGGAGAGTACCTGTCCGACGCGGGCAGTGTAATCATACCCACCCATTGATTCCAGACGGGCTTGCGCCTCGCCATACAAGCGGAGAAGCCCTGCATCGCTTGGGTTTGCAGCCAACTTCTCTGCCAGATCGGCCAGTTTAACCTCCTGGCGGATCACCTCCTTAAACGCTAAGAGCATCTCATCCCACAAAGTACGCCCACTGAAGTGCAACAACTGCGCTTCCTGGGGCAAAAAACCAACGCGCAGGCCCCGCGCATGAGTGACCGTGCCCCGGGTTGGCTCATCAAGCTTAGCGAGAATTCGGAGAAGGGATGTTTTGCCCGATCCGTTTGGCCCCACAAGCGCAATTCGAGCACCGTGTGGCACGCTGACGGATATCCCTTCAAAGATGTCATTCGGCCCATACGACCGGGCAAGATCGGTACCTGTAATGAGAGGCATGGGAGTCTATTCCGCTTGGGTTCCGCCTGCGATGATTATAGTCGGCCCAGGGAAAGCTGTCATTCACCCAGGCTACAGGCACGATGAAGTTCTAGAGAGGGGCAAGAGAATCAGGGTTGTGGTACGGGGGGAATCTGGATGGCCCGAAGCGCAACGTGATCCTGCTGAGTAAGCGTGTCAAGATGACGCCTGCCATTTGCCGGGTTGTACAGACCTACGACTAGCGCATAGCGTCCTGGAGGAATACCTGTAAGCTGGATATCGAGCCGTTGAACAAACACATCGCCAGGATACAAGGTATACGGATCAACACCGAGGCCATCTGCGCCCGCGATGCGCTGACCAGATGAGTTCAATAGTTGAAAGAAGATTGACAACCGAGGTGTGTCGTCCTCACCTGGGGCAGGTGGTTTGCTGAGCAGGGGAAAGGGGGGCAGATCGAGCGACCGCTCGGCACGCCAGACCGATATGATGACGAGCGCACTATCCAGTTCAACGGTTCTTACGTTGCTTAACACCAGGCCATTGTCAAACCGTGCGAGGACCTGATCGGCTGTGTCGCCCGGGTCCTCAATTGCGCGGGCAACGTAGGGACGGTTAGTGCGAATAATCTCACCCAGGTAAGACATCCCCCAACCGTGCGCTAAATATTCTGGAGATACAGCAACCCCGCCTCCAGGGATCTGAAGATAGGTTATCCGTGGATCGAACGACCGCACGCGCCATCCATCCCCCACCAGATCCAGTTTCATCACTTGCTGATCCCACCGCTCAACCAGAAAACTGCCAATAGCAACATTGCGATTGCCTGATTGCATATTCAGCCAGCGCGCAGCCTCATGCAGATCGGAATGATGCAACACACGGGTAAATGGATCGGCAGGCCACACAAAGAAGTAATCGCGGATGCCCCGCAGGGTCTCCCAACCTAAAAGGGTAATGGCAGAAGCCAGGACAGTTGCAGCCCCCAGGCTCAGCCACCTCGGAGGATAGATTCGCCCACTCGCTCCGGCGTGTGTAGTCAGCCAATAACCTGCACCATTAATAGCAAGTGCGGGGAAAATCATTGCCACCGGCTGGGCGAGAATAGTATGACCCAGGCTGGCAGCAGGCACACTGAGCGCACCAGGGGCAATCCCGGCAAGGAGCCACACTAGAGAGAAGGCCATACGTGGATCGCGCAGCCACCCCAATGACTGCACCAGGGCCATCCCCACACCGCCCCACAGGAGAACGCCGCCCAGAGCGCCAAAGACGGGCCTGTGCGGAATGTTGTAAAGCCACTCCTCATCACCGTCGTGGGTAAACATGCTGAGGGTTGTGAGCGCATATCGGCCCAGCGTCGAAAAATCGCCCTGGGTGGCATCGTGAATAGGGCGTGCCACCTCACTGATGCGAGCTTCGGCCTCAGGTTGCTGCCATAGCGTGAGGGCGAGCGGAATGCCAAGTGCAAGAGCAATCACGAGCGTGACAGCCAAGCCATGCCATATAGCTTGCCACCAGTCACGCCTCCACACCAACAGGTAGAGACCCCATGCGCCTACAATCAAGGGCACTCCACGGGCAGCGAAGTAGGTATAGAAACCCAGCCCCATCGCCAGACCCGCCAGGGCAAACCAGCCCAGCGCGCGGCTCCTGCCCTCCTCCGCCCGCCGCACCGCTTGCCAGAGAAAGTAGAAGCTCAGCAACATCGTCACAGTGGCGCTGATGTGGCGCTGCCCTGTCCGGGAGTACATCAGAGACCAAAATGAAACTGCCAGCAACGATGCCGCAACAGTCGCGGTGGGCCAGCCAGATAAGTTACGGGCTAACAGATAGGTGAGCAGAACGGCGACCGTGCCAAACAGGATCGAAGGCCCCCGGATACCCCATACACTGGGGCCAAAGATCAACATGGTGGCAGCCTGGGCGTACTCGTATAGGCCCTCGTGCCCGGAAGCATCCGGGTAATAGATACGGAAGTCCCCCTCAAGAACATGGCCCGTCACAACCAGGGCGCTTGAAAGCTCATCGTCCCTCCATCCGTGCGGTGCGTACCAGGGCGCGATAACCCGCAACAGGAAACCCACTAAGACAATCGCGCCGACTAAAGTCACTTCAGCCCGGCGCGACAGGGTTGGGGGCCAGCCATCTATCACGGGCATACCTCAATCGTACCGATGGCGAGATTGTCACCACCAGCGGCGCCGCCCGGGAATAGGAGGGGCAGCCGCGTCACATCGGGAAGCTGATATACCCCTACCACCACGCGCAGGATGCAGGAAGCCAAATCTGGTGGAATCAGCAGCCTGTGTAACTGGATGAAGTGGTCACCGGGGACCCATCCCCACGACGGCACATCCAGCGAGTCCTGCTGTGTCACTAATTGACCCGCTCCGTCAAGCGCATGTGTGAAGAGAACAAGGTCGGCATCCGAGCGATCCAGAATACGCCACATAGTCAGCACCTGGATGGTTCCCCCAGGGCGCGCAACAAGCGGTTCAATTGAGTAGTTAACCAGCGCTAACAGGCCCCCAGCGATAACCTGTGGAGGGCCATATTCCGGAAGTGAGGTAGTCTGCCGGACAATGGTCACCTGGCGGTTGAAATCGTTCGGACGAAGCTCCAGTCGATCTATGGGCACACCAGGCAACCATGCCTCTAGCGGGGCTGCCAGCGGGGCTATTTCGGGGAAGAGATAGTAGGCAGGCGGCGGATCGATCAACACCAGAGCGGAGCGCCCGTCGAACCAACGGAGGCGAAGATCGTTGCGTTGTAGCACCAGAGCCGCGATGGCGGGATCATGAAAGCGTCCCGGCGTGATAGTGCTCAGCGCAAGGTCAGGGCCAATCTCAGGCCGCTGATCTAGATAGTGGAGTGTCTCAACCAGGGTGGTATGATAAGCAACACGTACATCACGAGCATTAGCCCATATGCCAAAGTAAGAATGGATCGTCAAAGCGCCTACCATGGTCAGCAGCCCCCCATACGCCGTCCACAGTGCGGTTGCGCCTTGCTCACCGACCTGGCGCTGCGCCCAATCTGCCAACCAAACCACCGCCAGCGCCGGGAAGTAGTAAAGGGCGGGCTGAGCGCCTATCACCCGCGTCATACTGGCCCCAACCCCTGTCAACAGTGCTGGTATCATGCCAAAGATCAATGTCAGCAACATAAAGGCGTTGGCACTGGAGACCCGGAACGCCTCGTCGAATGAGCGATGGCCCCGCTGCGCAGGGCGGTATGGGTATAGCACGCTCATCAAGGCAATGCTCACGCCAAGATAGAAGAAAAGACCCATCACAGGACCTAATAGAGGTTTGCCGGGGATATTGTATAGCCAGAGATCATCTCCCCGAACGGTGATCATGCCCAGGCCGGCACGGATATTTTGTTGCATCGGTTGCATGTCGCCGGCCAGCAAGGCAGCGATCGGGCCAGAAAGTTGTCTAACACGCACCTCTACCTGTGGGTGTTGGATCAGATAGATAGCCAATGGAGCCGACACTGCTGCGGCCACCAGTAGCATAACCAGTAGTCCAGGCCACGCCTTACGAATTACCCCCGGCTGTGTCACGGACAGGAACACAAAAAAGGTCGGAAACACCAGCCACATCAGGCGAGCAGCCAGATAGGTATAGATGGACAGCCCCAGGAACGCACCTGCAACGACGAACCAACCCATGCGGCTGATCTGAGCCTGCGGGCGGTAACCCGGTGCCAGGGGGCCTTCTTCGATATCCTCTTCAATCACAATCCCACGTCGCATGGCGAGCGCAGCTACCATGTAGAGGACGGGCAGCGTTACCGAACGGAGCGCCTGCCGGCTGGTTGAAACCCCCCAGAAGCTCAGCGCCAGTCCAGCCATCGTAGCAAGGGCCAACCACCGGTTCTGCGTGGCGAGCCGCGTCCAAACATACACAAGCACCAGTAATGTGATTCCAAACAGTGCGGCGGTCAAGCGGCCCGCCAGGCTATTGCGCCCCACAACCAGCATCACCAGCGCAGTAGCGTAATCGAAGAGGGGCTCCCGCCCGTACCCAACTGTGAAGTAGAGGGGGCGATGCCCTTCAAGGACACCGACCGCATCAATGCCATGATCGGCCTCGTCGTGGGTCAAGCCGGGGGGAACACTCCCCAACGCGACGAGGCGCAGAATAGCTCCGACCAACAGAATCAGCACGAAAAGGGAGAACTCAAGACGACGGTCGCGGCCAGACATGAGCCGTATACGCATATTGGGATGGAGGTAGGAATTCATAGTATCGTAGGATGGGCTATTCTGCCATCTTGGGTTCGCTGTCACTGGCACAGACGGAGAACGGCAGCATCCGCTCCCTGGAAGGCTTCGAACTCCTCCTGCCCTTCCAGCGCGAAATGGCACTGCAATGCTATGACCCCGGCCAGGTTGATCTCAAAGTCGGTCTCTTGCTTGGTATAGGTCTCAATGATTGCTGCCGGTATTCCCCGTTCAGCCAGCCAATTGCTAGCATCACCGCTCACCTCATAGTAATCGAATGTCAGATGAGGATAGCCCGTCGCGTTTTCCAGCAGCTCTCCTAACCAACGGGCAGGTGGCTCGTCCCCGCACTGACCGAGGAAGACTCCGCCCGCTGCGCTATGATAGAAGATCACCGCGCTTGGCTGCTCAGCGATAAAGAAGAACCGCAACGCAAGCGACTCCGGCTCTGAGAAGGGGCGAGGGCCTGGGTTTACTTCAAGGTCTCTTAGCACCGCGGAGTCCGACCACTCACATCCCCAGTTGCGATTCAAGTCAACTCCTCGCGCGTTAAACCGACCTTCAATACCAGCACCCCGGGCCAACCCATCCGGGTTGGCGGCTGGAATGATAACCAACCGTACTGGGGGCAGCACATCATCAGGATGGCGTCGAAAGTAATCAACCAACTCTTCGGCGAGGACAACTGTGTTTCCTTCAAAGCCACCATGAATCCCCCCAACCAGCACAATCGTGTAGGGGCCATCGCCGAATTGCCATGCCCAAAGTTGCCGTCCCTCTAGAGACTGCCCAATAGAGAAGCGTTGATCGGTGGGATAGGGGGTCAAGGTAGGGAGAACCAGCGTTGGAAATGGCGTCTCCATCTGTGTTCCTGTCGGTAATGGGAGAATGGTAGGGAGTAGGGAGGGTGCATCCAGTAACCTGGCATTGGCATCTGGCCCCCCACTGCCTGACGAAGAAGGCGGCAAGGGTGTGCAAGCAGCAAGGAATACCCCGGCGAGAAGGATAACGAAGGGCAGGCGCAGCAAAGTCAGTTGGCCTTGAACCATCCCCGCCCAGGATACATACGGAACAGAACTCTCACCGGCGTATTCGTCCAAGCACGAGGCATGATTTTGCTCCCCTTATCTCCTCACGGTACAATGCCTGCTATGCCCAGTCACACCGCGATCATCACTTTGCTAACTGATTTTGGCGAGCAGGACGGCTACGTCGCCACAATGAAAGGCGTCATGCTTGGCATCGCTCCTGAGGCACGGCTGGTTGACATCAGCCACCAAGTCAAAGCTCAGGATATTCACCAGGCTGCCTCGATTCTTGCGGAAGTATATCCCTACTTTCCGCCCTCCGCTGTCCACCTGGTGGTAGTCGATCCGGGCGTTGGCAGCGCACGCGATCCCATTGCGTTGGAAACACCACAAGGGCGTTTTGTTGCGCCCGACAATGGCGTGCTAACCTATGCCCTGCTTGCTGCACCATCCTTCCGAGCTATCCGGCTGGATAGACCTGAATACTGGCTGCCCAATCCCAGCCACACCTTTCATGGGCGCGACATCTTCAGCCCATGCGCCGCGCGGCTGGCGAGTGACACCCCATTTGAGGCCCTCGGCTCCCCGTTAGCCAAGCTCACGCTGCTTGAGCTGCCGCGGCTGGAGATAGCTGAGCACGCTATTCGAGGCGAAGTAGTGCGGATTGACCGATTCGGCAACGTCCTGACCAATATCCGCCGCCTGCGCTGGGTGGACGATCACATGATCGAGCTTCACCCCATCTATCCTACCCCTCAACAAACCACGCCGATCCGATTCGACTCTCGCACGGTGCGTGTCACCTGCGGCTGGCACACCTTGGGTCGAATCCACACCACATATAGCCAGGTTGCACCAGGACAACGAGTAGCGCTGATCGGCAGCGAGGGCGAACTTGAGATCGCGATCAACCAAGGAGATGCCAGTCATGTGATGTCCATTCAGGTGGGTGATCCGGTGACTGTTCAGATTTCCACCTAGAGCGAATCGCCCAGCTATTGCACAAGAGAAGACCTCATGGAACGTTTTATTATACAGGGTGGCGTTCCTCTCAACGGTACTATCCGCGCCAGTGGAAACAAGAATGCTGCACTGAAGCTGCTACCTGCCTGCCTCCTTACTGACAAGCCTGTTACCCTCCACAATGTGCCCGACATCGCCGATGTGCGTACGATGATCGACATTCTACGTGGGTTGGGTGTCGAAATTGAAAAAGTGGAACCAGGTAGCTGGCGAGTCCATGCTAGCGAGATTACAACCCACATCGTCGACCGTGCGCTGGCCTCACAGATTCGGGCCAGTATTGTGCTGGCTGGCCCATTACTCGCTCGCATTGGGCGCCTTGAGCTGCCTCCCCCGGGAGGAGATGTGATTGGTCGGAGGCGCGTGGATACCCATATTCTGGCACTGACAGCTCTGGGGGCGAAGTTCGAGATCAATAGCAACCTAGTGTTCACCACGGAGGGCCTGCGGGGCGCAGATATGCTCTTAGATGAAGCCAGCGTAACGGCAACGGAAAATGCCATCATGGCTGCAGTGCTCGCCAAAGGCACAACCGTGATCCGCAATGCTGCTTCAGAGCCTCATGTCCAAGACCTATGCCACTTTTTGAACAAGCTCGGTGCGCAGATCGAGGGTATTGGCTCCAATCTCCTGACTATTCACGGTGTGGATCGCCTGGAAGGTGGCGAATTTGAGATAGGTGCGGACTATCTAGAGGTGGGAAGTTTCATTGGAGCCGCTGCTGTCACTCATGGCCGGGTGCGTATCGAGAATGCCTCACCAGAGCATCTGAGGGTAATGGCACAGGCGTTTAACCGTCTGGGAGTTCACTGGGAGGTTGAGGGGGCAGCTATTATCGTGCCAGAATATCAGCCCTTGAAGATCGTCCCCGACCTGGGCGGGCGCATCCCGGAGATCAAGGCACAGCCCTGGCCTGCCTTTCCCAGCGACCTTATGAGCATCGCCCTCGTGGTAGCCACGCAGGCAGAAGGCACTGTGCTATTTCACGAGTGGATGTACGATAGCCGATTCTATTTTGTCGATAAGCTGGTATACATGGGGGCGCAGGTCGTCCTATGCGACCCTCATCGCTGTCTAATTCAAGGGCCAGTGAGGCTACGCGGAGAGCTGGAACGTATCACCAGCCCTGATATCCGGGCAGGAATGGCTCTCCTTCTAGCTGCCCTGTGCGCCGAGGGCACGACAGCGATCCGCAACGTGGCTCAAATAGACCGAGGCTACGAAGATGTAGAAGGCAAACTCCGTACTCTAGGTGCTAAGATCGAGCGCGTGCCCGAAGGGTGAGAGGCTGGCTGTTTCCACACAAATAGGGCGGTGCAGCCTTTGCCTTGTGGATCGATCAGACTTCATCTACCGACGGAGATGGGGGAGGCAGAGAGTCACCTTCCTGTTCTGACCCCTCGGCTAACAAAGGCGCTTCTGCTGCAATCCTCGCCTCAAGTTCGGCGAGGATTTCTTCATCGGTCAGAATGGGAGCACTCTCAACCTGTAACTCTGACAAGATGGGGGGGTAGTCCGCCATATGACTCGCCAAGTCAGAGACCTGGACATCGTTTAATTGGTGACTATTGAAACTTCTGGCTAAAGCAGGGTTCACATGTGGATCGATCATGTAGCGCCAGAGTCCAGGACGGAGCTGCCGCAGCATAGAATGGCACGCATCACAGCGCACACTACGCGCAACCCGCGCGATACCAAGCGTACGACGCACCGACTCCTCTAGATGCAGATGTCCAACCTGACAGGCAGGACAGATTACCACTGAATAGCCCTTTGAATAACGCTTCAACTCCCGCTCACCTGCCAGGAAGCGCCATCCGTAGAGTCCCAACAGGGCAATCGGGATCGTCGCCCCTAACCAGGGGAGCATCTGCGAAGCCCACGCGGTCAGCACAAGCGGACTGCTGGGGGGGATTAGGGGGCCTGCTGCATCAGCCTGTGGCGTGGCAGGAAGAAGCACAGCCGCTGCTGTAGCGCTTGCCTGTGTTGGGCTTGGGGATGCAGAAGCCATTGCCAGTGTGGAGGGCGGGGTGGATGAGGCAGGGGGCGTGAAGCTGGCTGTCGGCGGGATGGCAGTGGAAGGAATGCTCGTACTAACTGCCTCTACGGGTGTGTTGAGCGGTGTCGCAGTGAACGGCGGCAGGAATATCGGCAGAGATAACACATCAAAGCCCGGGTGCCACTGCACAAGGCTCGCCAGAATCCAGCCCACATCACCGTCCCACTCGATAGCAACCCAGTTACCATTAACACTCCGAGCAACAGGATAGACGACCTGGCCATACTGTAGGCCACCCAATGCCGGCCAGCTCTGATCGGGGCCAACCCGAACCACCAGAACTTCCACTGCGACGCGACCCCCACCTTGAGGGGGCGGCAGCAATGTCTCAGTAGGCGTTGGTGTTGGTCCAAAGGGCGTGCTGGTCTCTGTCGGGGTAGGAGTCGCTTCCTGACCAAGTTGTGCAGCCAGCACCGAGGAAGCGGAAATCGTTGCAACGCCAAGCGCTGCAAGGAAGGCTCTCCACAAGGAGCGTCGCCTCATTAGCCCTATCCAGTGTGGATCGAAGTCAGCCCGCCCGCTTATCCCTGCGGCCCTGCTGGAGTGGAGCCTTCGGAGCGCGGCATTTCAGTAATGGCGGTCTCGTCCTCCTTCGGCTGCGGGAAGATTGTATCCAGGAAGCGATCAAGCAACGCCCACAGCACGTTCTGGTTGAAGCCAATGATGATGCAGAACAGGTACAGGTATGGCTGTGCCTGGAGGAATGTACCAATGTCTGCGTTGATGTCGGCCATATTGAGGAAGGTATTTCCCCCCACAAGCACAACAAAATAGGTCACCACACCCATCCCTACGCCCATAAAGGGATTAGTCACATACCAGGGAGTATGGATCGGATCGAAGTCGCGCTTAACAGCAATATGCTTAACCAGAATCCACAGCGCCCCCAGCACTCCCCCCAGGCCCCCAAAGAGGCCAGGCAGCCATGTAGCAGCGAGCCACTCAGGGATGAACGGCTTGGTTACCTCCCCCACTGTGTTCGTGAGCAACGAACCAGCCGAAAGCAAGAGCAGCCACACAATCAAGTACATCGCCAGCCAGGTTCCGCGCGAACGAGACCATTGCCGAACCTTTTCCTCCAGGCGTAGGCGGGCCTTGACCTCGATGACCAGTTGCTCGGCGTTATCATAGTAACGAGGGCCTGCCAGGAGAAGTTCACGGGCGCGTTTCAAATCCTGAATCGCTTGCTCCGTAGTCTCGAAATGCCCGCGCACATCGGAGATGACAAGGTTATAGGTCTCGTTGATTTCCGCCCACAGCGCGTTGACCCGATCGGTCGTGATCAGCATGGTAGCCAGACTCGCCTCCGGCTCTAGCTCCTCTTCGAGCCGTTCGGCCAACCGGGGGGGTGATAGGAAGGGATCGCGGACAAAGTCAGCAGGCATCAGGCCCTGGGGTTGCTGAGGAACTTCCCACGGCGGCGTGGCAGGGACGGAGGGAGCCAGGGTCGCTGGCATCATGGGGCCAGGAAGTTCAATTGGCCCACCGCCAGCCAGGTCGGATTCCGGTTCCGTAGGAATCGCTTCAGATGGGGCAGGAGGCTGAACAGGAATCGCCGCCTCTGCCTCCATCCCCACCGGTGTGACGCTCACACCAGGGCTGATCCCTGATGGGGCCTCGATCACGGTTTTCGAGCGTGGGTGCGCCTGTGGGACAGTTGGCACGGGCGGCAAATCTGTCGGAGGTGGCATAACCGGGGGTTCTCCCTCCGGGCCAATGGGGGTAACAGTCACACCGTAGCTTAACCCACCAACCGCAGTTGACCCGCCGGGAGCGGAAGAAAGGGCAGGGGCTTCCGCCTCAGCACCAGGGAAAAGGTGTGGCGGCGCGGTGACCGGTTCCGCCGCGGGGTAGGCTCCTGCAGGAGGCATGACACCCAACTCCTCTGGGCTGAGGTCACGCGGTGCATCTTCGGCAGGGAGCGCGCCGGGCTGGGCGCCGCCTGTCAGAATCCAATTTGCCTCATCATCATCGGTATAGGGATTTGGATTGGAGGGGCTTTTCAGATCAAACGGATCGTCCCCGCCAAGCCGGAAGGGGGTCTCCCTACCTCCCGCCAGAATGTCCCAGCCCCTACCCTCTAGCGATGCTGATTCCTTTCCCTCGTCCCGCTCACTATCATCCGGGTAATCGGTGTTACTCATGATTAGCAATCACCTCCGCAAGTCTCTGATACGCAATCGCACCTTCGTGCTGCGGATCATATTCAACCAGCGTCTTGTAGGCGACAGGCGCTTCTGCGAACCTCACATCATTCTTCACAACAATATCGAACACTTTGGTCTTGAAGACCTTGCGCATTTCTGCGACCACCTCAGCCGAGTGCTGGCTACCAGGCTGATACATCGTTGGTAGCAAACCTAACAAACGGAGGCGTGGGTTAAGGCGACGTTTAACGCGCCACACCACTTCCATCAGAGACCGGACACCGCGCATAGCAAGATAGTGCGTCTGAACCGGGATGAGCACCTCATCAGCACCAACCAGCCCATTGAGGGTGAGCAAGCCAAGACTGGGAGGAGTATCGATCAGGATATAGTCAAACGGGATGCGATTACGTTCAATGGCATTGCGTAACCGTTGTGCCCGGCCTGGTGCGTTAACAAGCTGCACTTCAGCGGCAGCCAAATCCACACTGGCGGGAGCAATAGCCATGCTGGATTCACCCGCCGGACGCAGAATCCGCGCTAGTGATGCTCCTTCATGCATCAACACCGAGTACATGCTACGGGGCAGGTTATAGGGGTTGATCCCATAGGTTGCCGTAAGCGCGGCCTGTGGGTCAAGATCGACCAGCAGCACTCGCCCACCCATCGCAGCCAGCGCTGCGCCCAGGTTGGCAACGGTGGTCGTCTTGCCGACTCCGCCTTTCTGATTGGCGACCACGATACATCGGGTCACGGGGCCTCTCCATAAGTGCTTGAACGGGCTTGAACGCATTATAGCATACCTTCCCCGCCCACAAATACGAACCCTTATTCGGCGGGGTGATCGCCAATCTGGGATACGTCGGCAAACTGCCATCAACTGGATCAAAGCCCATGAGGTCAGTGCTGGACAGCCCATACGCGGAACCATTACCAACTGTATCAGCAGCACCGTCCGCATTGCCTACTCAGGTTATGCGATCCGCGTACTCATGACCTTAGACACCACCTCTGAGCATGTGCGCCTTCACATCCCATCTCGCATTACAACTGTGGTATACTCGACCTTCGAGCCCGACGCCCGTCACTATGGACTGCTTGCCGTGCCTCCAGAAGACAACCAACCTATTGATTACACCATTGTGCCCCTAACCTTCCTGCAAGTCTACCGCACAACAGGAACGGTCCTGGATGCACTATTGGAACGAGACACGACACTTCAGCAGTGGCTCGGTAGATCGCCCATGCTGCGAACCGTTGCCGTCGCGACGGCGATCCCGCTCTACTACCACTGGGCAACGTCCGGCTATGGTGTATTGGATGGGGCGGGCCTGGTAGGCTGGCTCTATATGCGGGGTTGGAAGCAGGTGCTGTATATTGAGACGTTGGCTGTGATCCCAGAGTGGCGGGGTCGGGGGGTAGGCACTGCCTTAATACGCTTTGCTGAAGCCCAAGCACGCGAATTGAACCGCGAGTGGTTGGGGTTGACCGTGTCAGCGGGCAATGAAGATGCTGTTCATCTATACGAATCACAGGGCTTCCGCCGGGGCCACTGGCGCGTGTTGTGCACGGAGGGAAGCTCATGGGGTTCTCAACAACCTTCTTGCGCTGTATCGCTTCGCCCTCTCCTCGGCTCGGCTATTAAGCGAGCTTACCACCACTTTGCGACCCTTGACCTGGTTGCTGGCGATCAGGCGATTGGAGAGCTACAGAGTCGCTTCCTCTGCTACGAAGCCTACCGCACGCCGATGGGGAAGCACTGGACAGTTGCCGTCCAGGATCGGGAGGTAGCGTATTTGCATCGACACGGCTCAGTGACACACCCTGTGTTGTATCTAGCAGCAGAGCCGTCATGGTGGGGATCTCCGGAGCTGCAACAAGCTCTCCGCCTCGCCCTTAGTGACATCGGACCCAGGCCCCTTCATGCTGACATCCGCCTAGCCAGCAGTGGACATCACGATGTGGCTCACGCCGCTCTATCCCCTCTTGGATTCGTCGAGCGACCTGCTGCTACAATGAAGATGTTTAAGCATGTTGTGCGTAATTGACATCGGAGGGCTTACCCATGAGTGACGCTCCCGTCTATATTGGCATTGACTCAACTGCCGGGGCACGCCCGATGACGTTGGCTATTCTCGACGCCGATCTGAGGAGGCTACGCCTGGAAAGTGGGGCTGCGGATGAGATTCTCCGGCTGGTCAGCGAACACCCCCGTGCAGTGTGTGGGGTGGATGCGCCGATAAGCCACAGCCACGGTCTGCTCTCCGATCCCGCCTACAGAAGTCGGCTCGGCCTGAAACCCGGCTCTAGTTACTCAGGCTTCCGGATCTGTGAGTATGAACTGCGACGGCGCGGCATCCCCATCTACAAGACTCCTGTTGATCGCTCAACAGCAGCCACGTGGATGAAAGAAAGCTGGCGTCTGTACGACCGACTCCGTGAGATCGGCTTCGTCGCCTATCCGCAGGCTGGGGCGCGGCGCATGTTCGAAACCTACCCACACGCCGTTTTTACCATGCTGATCAAAAAGCGCCCCTATCGCAAGAATACGCTGGAAGGACGCCTACAGCGCCAATTGATCCTGCTTGAAGAAGGCGTCGATGTGCCCGATGCGATGGATGCACTTGAGGAAATGACACGCCATCGCATTTTGACAGGAGAATTGGTTCTACGGGGCCTGTACACCGACGACGAACTTGACGCGCTGGCGGCGGCTTATGCTGCCTTCGCACTGGACCGGGAGCCGCACAATGTGAGCGCTATTGGTGATCCAACCGAGGGACAGATTCTCGTTCCCGTACCTGTTCATGAGTTGAGGGAATTATACAGTTGATTGCCCTGCTGTTTCCTCTATCAACTTCTCCCGTAGCCCAGGAAACCACGTGAGACCTGGCGAGTCCCTTCGACGGTGACGAATGCCTTTGGATCAATTTCTTGCGCTAGGCTGATGATGCGATCCACATCTCGCCGGTTAACCACTATTCGTACCAGCCCAACGGTGCCACGGGTTCCCTCGCCCGAGGTGCGGGTTGCGCCAAACCCTGCTTCTCGGATGGTCTCGACAATAGGCAGTGACTTTCCCATTGAAACGATGGTGATAGTCGCGTAGCTTTTCACAAAGCGTTCCTCAATCAACATCCCAACCCAAGTGCCTCCGGCAAACCCAAGGCTGTACGCGCCGAGATTCCAGAGGTTGCCAATGTTGGCCGCTACCTGTCCAAAGGTCAGCGCAAACATCAGCGACTCGATAAAGGCTAGAACGGCCACCAGCAGGTTGTTGGTCCGCCCCATGATCAGCAGCCGCACAGTAGAGACAGCAATGCTCAACACCCGTATCAGGAAGATCATCAGCGCGCCCAGGAAGGCGCTTTGGAAGAACACGATAAACCTCCTTCTCAAACAAACGCCGGGTATCATAATCATACCCGGCGGGATCGGCGTGACTGCCACTCAGGAATTATCCATACCGCCGCATAAAGCGCTCGATCCGCCTCAGTGCCTCCTCGATGTCCTCATAGGCAGTCGCGTATGAGCAGCGCACAAAGCCCGCCCCACTTGGCCCGAAAGCACTGCCTGGCACAACAGCTACCCGCTCCTCCTGAAGCAGACGCTCCGCGAAGAGGTTCTCGTCCAGGCCGGAAGCCGCAATCGAGGGGAAGGCATAGAAGGCGCCAAACGGCTCGAATGTCTTAAGTCCAAGCTCATTCAAGCCCCCCACGATCAGCCGGCGGCGGCGATTATACTCGTTACGCATCTCTTCGACATAAGGAGCGCCCTCCTCGAGCGCGGTGAGGGCCGCGATCTGGGCCGTGGTGGGAGCAGACATGATCGTATACTGATGGATCTTGCGCATCGCGCCCAACACCTCTGCTGGGGCAGCAGCGTACCCGATACGCCAGCCGGTCATAGCATAGTCCTTTGAAAATCCACCTAGCGTGATCGTGCGCTCGCGCATTCCCGGCAGGCTGGCGAAGCAAATGTGCTGGACGCCATATACTAGCTGATCATATATCTCGTCCGAGATCACGACTAAGTCGTACTTCTGAGCAACGTTAGCGATCTCTAAGAGCCGCTCACGACTCATCACCGCCCCAGTTGGGTTGTTGGGATACCCAATCAAAATCGCCTTGGTCTTCTCCGTGACTGCCGCTTCCACCGCCGCACCGGTTACCTGGAAATTGTGCTCGACGTGGGTAGCAATAGTAACCGGTTTGCCTCCGGCCAGTGTCACCTCCGGTGTATACGAGACAAAGCACGGCTCCGGCACAATCACCTCATCATCGGGATCGAGGATGGCATTTAGAGCCAAGTACAGCGCTTCGGAGACGCCTACTGTGATTAGCAGTTCGCTTTCCGGATCGTATAGGACACCGTACAGCTTCTCCAGATGCCGGCTCAAACTCTGGCGTAGCTCCAGAATGCCTGAGTTCGACGTATAGTGGGTATGGCCCTCCTGAAGCGAGCGAATCCCTGCTTCAAGCAATGGCGCTGGGGTAACAAAATCTGGCTCGCCGATGCCAAGCGAGATCACATCTTCCATCGTAGCGGCAATGTCAAAGAACTTGCGAATGCCCGAAGGGGGGATGCCCTGGACCCGCTGTGAGATAAAGTTTGACATTGGACTGGCTCCCTGCTGTGGAGTTTAAGAAGAATTCAACCGAAATGAACAGTGGATTCGTCGCCAATATTGAGGTTGTAAGGATGCCCCTCGACGCGCGCTCTTTCTCCAATCAGGCATTGTTCGAGGATGGCATGAGTGATGGAAGCGCCCCGCTCAACTACGGAGTTGGTGATAATACTATAGCGGATTTCGCAGTCGGCGGCGATAGTGACATGCGGCCCCACAACCGTGTGTCTCAATACGGCAGTGGGGTGGATATTCACTGGCGGAACAATCGTCACGCCCGGCTGAGCCATATGAGCGCTGTTATCGAATCCGTGCTCCAGGAGGTAGCGGTTGGTCTCAAGCACTGTCTCTGGTTTGCCAGTGTCCAGCCACACTCGGACAGGCTGGGTGATAAACTTTGCCCCTTGCTCAACCATGATCTGGAAGGCATCGGCGATATAAAACTCGCCCTTCGTCTGTCGTTGTTGCCTGAGCTGGGTCTCGATGGCTCGTAACACCCACGCCACATCCCGGACCCAGTACAGGCCGATAATTGCCTGTTTATTGTCCGATGAGCTTGGCTTCTCAATGAAGCGAGTCACGTACCCCTGCGGGTTCACCTCCACGACGCCAAACCGACGCGGGTCGTCCACCTCTTTAACAAAGGCAACCGCATCCGCGTCCGTTGTGTTGATGATGCTCAGGTCGGCCTCGAACAGAGTATCGGCAAACAGGAGGACTGTTGGGCCTTCCAGATGTTCGCGCGCCAGATAGATCGCCGGGGATTGGCCTGTCAGCTCCTTCTGCTGGACAAATGTCGCTTTGAAGCTGTAGGTTTCACGGATATATCTCTCAAGCTGGTCACCCAGGTAACCAACAATAAAAATGTACTCGCCAATGTCAAGCGTCTGGAGGGAATCGATCAGATGCTTGATCATCGGCTGGCCCGCCACGGTCACCAACGGTTTAGGGCGGCTATAGGTGTGAGGCCGCATCCGGGTTCCGTAGCCTGCCATCGGAATGATAACTTTCATGGAAGGGATATTTTTCTCCTCTAGTTGCTATCGGCTGATTGGAGCTGGTGGTATAATGCATCCACCCACTGATGAGAGAGGCCGTACTCAAAACAATGAATCACTTGACAGACGTTGAGCGCCTGATCCTCCAGACCACAGGCTCCCTTCCCCGTCTGCTATTCATCATTGCGGGGCCTTCTGGCGTAGGTAAGAATACCATTATCAAGGAGCTACTGGCAAACCATCCACGTGAGGCATGCCGACTCATCACTTACACGACGCGCCCCCGCCGTGACGATGAGGTGGAAGGCGAGCAATATCACTTCGTGACTCGTGAGGAGTTCCACCGACTGGCGCTGGAAGGCAGGCTCATGGAGGCCAATGCTTCTACCGACGGCCATGACGTATATGACACCGGCCACCTATACAGCATGCCTGCCGATGTCTACCAGGACATGCCCGCTGGCAAGCACATCCTTATCGCTGAAGTGGACATCGACGGGATGCGTCGCCTCCGTGAGCGCATCCCCGACTGCGTCACCATCTTCGTGACAGCCCCGCCCCTGATCCTGCTGGAACGTATCCGCGAGCGCCGTGACGAAAATATGGACTCTAAGAACCTCGCCCAGCGTATGCAAACAGCCCGTGAGCAGATCGCTGCCGCAGGCGAGTTCGACTATATTGTGTTCAACGAAGAAGGTCGCCTGCACTGGACTATCCAGGCTATCGAGGGGATCATCCTCGCGGAGCGCAGGCGTGTGCGCCACAATGTTGATCTGCTGGCCTCCATCGCCAGCGAAGCGTTTGAAGTTGCCGCCGGGCAACCCTAAAGTGTCCCAACCTTGAGCGCTACCTCGAACGAGTTCGATCCCATTCAGCTCGAGATATTCAAGCACCTATTTGCTTCCGTCGCCGAAGAGATGGGGGTGACTCTGGGTCGTACGGGCTACTCGCCGAATATCAAGGAACGACGCGATTACTCCTGTGCCTTGTTCCTGCGTGATGGGAAACTATTAGCCCAGGCTGCTCACATCCCTGTCCACCTTGGCGCAATGCCCGCTTCGGTGGCCACAGCGTTGGCTTACGGCGCTCCATTCGCGCCTGGTGATGTTGTTGCCCTGAACGATCCCTATCTCGGCGGTACACATCTCCCAGACATCACGCTTGTCTCACCGATCTTTGTAGCTGATCAGGACACAGCCCCCTCGTTTTTCGTCGCTTCGCGCGCGCACCACGCGGACGTGGGGGGCATGTCGCCCGGTTCAATGCCCCTCTCTACTGAGCTTTATCAAGAGGGCATCATCATCCCGCCGATCAAACTGGTCGAAGCAGGACAGGTTAATCGGGCTGCGCTCGATCTGATCGTCCGAAACTCACGGACTCCGACCGAGCGGCGAGGCGACTTGGCGGCACAGCAGGCATCCCACGATATCGGCGCACGCCGCCTCCTGGAGATCGTCGCCCGCTATGGGATCGAGGAAGTGAACCAACAAGCGGCTGCTTTGATTGCCTATACCGCCCGTCTGACGCGCGCAGCGCTGGCCATACTGCCGGAAGGTACATACCGCTTCGAGGACGTACTGGATAGCGACGGTATTACCTCTGACCCGATCCCGATCCGGGTCACAATCACACTCAGCAGCGGTGAGATGATAGTTGACTTCACCGGCTCCGCCCCGGCTGTGACTGGCTCAGTAAACGCTGTCAGCGCCATTGTCCATTCAGCAGTCAGCTATGTGGTACATTGTCTCGTCGGCGAAAGCTTGCCGATCAATGCCGGTGTCACCGAGCCAGTGAGTGTGATTATCCCTCCGAAAAGCGTACTTGATCCAGGACCTCCTCACGCCGTTGCCGGCGGCAACGTCGAAACTTCCATGCGTATTGTGGATGTACTGTATGGCGCGCTTGCCCAAGCCCTCCCGGAGCGCATCCCAGCAGCCAGCCAGGGCACAATGAACAACCTCACCTTCGGCGGTATTGATCCGCGCTCAGGATCGCCCTTCGCATACTATGAGACGATGGGTGGCGGCGCGGGAGCCAGCGCGGAGGGCAGCGGTGCAAACGGTATTCACTGTCACATGAGCAACACCCTCAACACTCCCATTGAAGCATTGGAGCTGGCGCTGCCGATCCGCCTACAGCGTTATGCCGTGCGTCGCGGCTCAGGAGGGGCGGGAATGCATCGAGGTGGTGATGGGCTAGAGCGCGAGATTGAGTTTCTAGCCCCCATGCGGGTGACTATCCTCTCCGAGAGGCGCAGGTTCCCGCCCTACGGCCTAGCGGGAGGACAGCCGGGGGCACTTGGCTTTAATCTGCTGAGGCCGGGTGATGGCTCGCCGCCATGTGAGTTGCCAGGCAAAGCGACCTTTGATGCGCGACCTGGGGACGTGCTATGCATTCACACACCGGGCGGTGGTGGGTGGGGGCCACCATCACGCCAATAGAACAGAAGGGGACGAGAAGCCTTACGGTGTAACCGTGATCATCACCCGCTGGCTGACAGTTGTGTTCCCGGCTGTATCATATGCTCGAAGCTGGATAAAGTGAGTTCCCGGCTGATCAATGATCCAGCGCTCGTTGAACGGTGCAACCGTACTGATGGCGATCAGCTCATCATCCAGGTAAAACTCAACTCGGTCCATTGAGATATTGTCTGCCACCAGCGGTTGGATGGTCACGAACTCGTCCGACATGGAGAACGCCTGCCCATCGTCCGGGCTGATCATCTGGATGGAGGGTGGCGTGTTGTCCACCGTAACCTGAATAATCGCCTCCTGGAGGGTATTGTCACCGCGGACGACCGTCAGCCGCAGGCTGTACAACCCGTCCAGCGCGCGCGCATCCCAGATGCCCAGCTCGCTGTTGTACCGCGACTCGAAATGATCTGGCCCGATCTGTGTCCATTCGGTCGGATTCAGCCCTGGCCCGTAATATAGCCGATAAAGCTGGAAGTTGGGATCGGTCGCGTTGCCGCGAATCCTCACCGCGCCGCGCACATAGGCAAACGGCATCGGTTCGGCAATCGCTACCGGGCCGAGGGTGGTTGGCGCACGGATGGTATCGTACTCTTGCGGTGGCTGAGGAATATTCGCCTCCCGAACCCAGTCTGCGGCCTCAGGCGGCAGAATCTGGAAAACCCGCTCCTCTACCAACTCCGGCGGCGTGTATATGGTCGCTAGCAGGCCCGTCTCGCGGTTGATCAGGAACGGCTGGTAGATCGTGTCATAGGTGGTTGGCTCTGTACCCCGCCGGAAGATCTCCTGTCGGGTCGGGCAATAGGCAGTAGGCAGCAGGCCGCTGGTCTGGCACACCGTCATTTCAACAATGTCATCGGGCCTTGACCAGGTCTGGGTGGGCAGGTTGCGGTGGGCATACTCCATAGCCGCGTGCCAGATCGGCGCTGAGCCGGTGATGGCAGGCATCTCTACCATCGGGGTATTATCGGTATTGCCAACCCAGACACCAGCAACGATCTGTGGGGTGTAACCGATGGTCCAGTTATCTCGGAAGTCGTTGGTGGTGCCTGTCTTGACCGCTGCCTGGCGGCTTAATTGCAGAACAGTGTTCGTGCCAACACTTGGACGCCGTGCCACATTATCAGAGAGAATGTCGTTGAGCAGATACGCTAGCGACGGCTCGACAACAGATCGGCTGCCAAAGGTGTTTCCCTCCCCATACTGCCAGAGAATAGTACCGTTCCGATCCTCAACGCGCAGAATGAGGGTGGGGTCAAGCGCCCGAAAGCCGGGCCGCCGCGACTCTTCGGGCGTGGGCCGACCCCGCATCTCCCCCAAATTGGCAAGCACTCCATAGGCGTAGGTCATATCGTAGAGTGTGACCTCACCCCCGCCTAGGGTAAGCGAAAGCCCATAGTGATCCAGCCCCCGATCCAGCGTGTTAATCCCCATCGCGTGCGCCGTGCGGATAACATTATCCACACCTACCCACTCGAGGACCTGTACAGCAGGAATGTTATAGGAGTTCGCTAAGGCACTGCGGATGCTCTGTGGCCCATGAAACTGGCGGTCGAAGTTTTCGGGGACATATGGCTGGTTGCTCTGTACGTCGAATGCCGTCCTGACATCAAGCGTCATTGTAGCAGGGGTATAGCCCTGCTGGAAGGCGGTCAGGTACGTAAATGGTTTAATGGCCGAGCCAGGCTGGCGTTCTGCCAGTGCCACATTAAAGTTGCCGTCAATGCGGGTGTCATGGTAATCCAGGCTTCCCATCATCGCCAGCACTTCCCCGGTCGCGGGGTTCATGATAACCACCGCTGCATTGCTGACATGGTGATCAACGTTCTGATCTTCAGGGGAGAGCGGCGGCAAATACTCCGCTGCCTCGCAAGGCGAACCGTCCGCGGCAGGGATCACAGTTGTCGGAGGCTGCCCAGAGAGCCGAGCCACGTGCGTTCGGGCGACGCACTCGATCTGGAGGTAAAGAGGGTAGTCGAGTGTCGTGTAAACAGTTAGCCCTCCCCGATGCAGCAATTCTGGCCCTAAAATCTCCTCCAACTGTCGGCGGGCCGCAATGGAAAAGTGAGGCGCCAAGAGATCAAAGCGCTCTTCCGGGGGGCGGATCTCCAAGGCGGCCTGGTAAGCAATCTCGGCCTCTTCTGATGAGAGGTACCCCTGCTCAACCATCAGATCGAGTACCAGCCGCTGGCGCTCTCTTGCCAGATCGTAGTTATCAATAGGGTTCAGGGCAGGGGATTGGGGGATCGCAGCCAGCATGGCGGCTTCAGCCAGCGTCAGCTCGCTAACCGGTTTGCCAAAGTACACCTGGCTGGCAGCCTCCACCCCATAGGCCAGATTCCCGTAGTAATTTGAGTTCAAATACCACTCAAGAATCTGATCTTTGCTGTAGCGGCGGCTGATCTGGATAGCCAGGATCAATTCCCGGATTTTGCGGTCGAAACTCAGGCTTGTTCTTTCAGAGGGATCGATCAACACGTTCTTAACAAGTTGCTGTGTGATCGACGAGCCACCCTGGACTGCCCCGCCAGTAAGGTTATTCACCAAAGCACGCAAAATACCCTCGAGGTTATAGCCTGGGTTCTCATAGAAAGTGGCATCTTCGATGGCTATCGTTGCCTCGCGTAGGGCTTCCGGGATGTCTTGGAGTTCAACCCAGGTGCGATCCCCGCCGAACGGGTCAATCACTTCGTACAGCAGGATCGACCCTGATCGGTCGTACAGCTTAACGTTTTCAAAATCCTGCTCTACCGCCGTGATCGCTTCCGGCTCAGGGAGCTGCTCGGCATAGTATGCGTAGGCACTGACCACTGACCCTACCCCTAACAGAAGGGTCAACAGATTGAAGCCGACCAGCCCCAATGCGATCCCAATAGCCCATCGGAACGCGAGATGGATGCCGCTGCGCAGTTGTTCGCGCCGCATGCGCCGTCGCTGGATGATTCGCCGAGTAGTAGCCAAGATGGATCAACCTGAAATCAGCAAATTTGTTATATAATTGTAAGACCATCCAGTTATATACTGGCTGCCCGGCAGTTTAGCACGCCATAGAGAATCATACCACGCCACAAAGTTGAATGACCGCCAGCGGCGGTCGTTCATACCTACGGGAAAACCAGGGCTTGTAATGTCTGTTGAATCGGCTATGAGGTTCACGATAGAATCAGGTGCAAAGAAACAGCTCTTGTCAATAGCTCGTTTTGGACTTATAAATGACCACACTGTGGTGCCTAAGGTCCCCATTTAGGAGAAACTATGGCTATTAATCCAAGGCGTGTACTCGTCGTCTCTAACAACCAGGACATGGACATCCAGCGTCTCACCGAGCGGCTAGAGGCAGCGGAGTTCACTGTCTTCCACGTCAGCGACGCCTCCAGCGCGCGCCAGCATATCCGCGACCACGGTGTGCCGCACCTTATGGTCGTGGACCTCCGCCTACCCGACGCAGAGGGTTTGAAGCTGTGTCAGGAGATGTATGACGCAGCTGGCCTGCCGATCATTACCATCTCCTCCGATGACGACTCCTGGGAAAGGGCAATCGAAGCCCTTCATCATTCCGATGACTTCGTCCGACGCACTATTGCACCTGAAGAGATCGTCATGCGGGTTAGGCGGATCCTCTCCAGGATCAATGACTTCAGTTATGCAAAAGGCCCGGAAATTCAGATCTTCGACTGGCTAGCCATCGACCAGGTCAACCGGGTGGTCACCGTTCGCGGTGAGACGCGCAAGTTGACACCCACCGAAAACGCTCTATTGGGTGCCCTGCTCTCTCATCGTGGCAAGGTAGTGGACGCGGACACACTGATCGACCGAGTCTGGAAACTTGACCCGAAGGTCAAGGACCGCAACGCCCTCAGGGTGCACATCCATCGTCTGCGCAGCAAACTTGAGGATGATCCAGACGATCCACGCATCATCCTCACCGAGCGCGGCATTGGCTATCGCTTTGCAGAGTAGGCAGACGACGCACTTATCAGGTGGCTGAAGGCGGTCCTTATTGCCGGACCCTGCAACCTGTCAACCCAGAGAAGCGAGCTGGATAAAAACAGGCTGGCTGACGCTATTGATTCTCTATGTGGCAGCGTGCCTGTTTTATAACCTCTCCTTCCCGATCATGGAAGGATCCGATGAGCCATTCCATTATGGTTACATCGAGCAGCTCCGACGCGGTGAAGGATTCCCCGATCCAACCCAGGCCCCTTATACACTGGCCGAGTATGAGTCCTCCCAAGCCCCGCTGTACTACTTAACCGCAGCAGCGCTGTTGCGAATCGTGCCCGGCATTCCAGACTGGGATGGGGGAATAAAGCTCAACCGTTGGTTTGGTGGGCAACCTGTCGATTACCGGGATAACAAAAATCTCTTCCTACACAATCTGGATGATTCGGAGGAGTGGTTTCAAGGGGTGGGGCGTGGGGTGCGGCTGGCGAGGCTGGTGGCAACCTTGTATGGGGCATTAGCTGTACTGGCAGCTTACCTCTTAGCCCGAGAGATCATGGGCAACGTTACATGGCTCCCGCTGCTGGCAGCCAGTATGGTGGCTTTCAATCCCCAGTCATTCAGGCCAGTGCCGTTACGGAAAACGATACCAGCGCAGCAGCATTTGTGGGGTTGGCGCTGTGGCGTCTGGCCCGGATCGTGCGCCGCCGCCCTATTGGGCTTGGAGAGTATGCGTGGGCGGGCCTGTTTGTTGGGTTGGCGATCCTCGGCAAAAGTAGCGCATTAATTGCGCCTCTGCTGGCTGCGGTAGGTCTGGTACTGGCCTGGTGGCCGGACAAGAGCAGCACCCCGCTAGGGGCATGGTTAACGCGAGCCCTTACCCTATTTGGTGTTACTCTGGTCGTGGGAGGCTGGTGGTATGCCCAGAACTGGTGGTTGTATGCCGACCCTCTACGCAGCAGCGCCTATGATCACTACCCCTGGATGTACCCCGAACTGCGTCCCATCTGGGCACTGTTACCGGATGCGCCGAGAAGCCTTCTCTCTTTCTGGGCTGACCTGGGCTACAGCGGTGACATCCGTCCGACGGCGTATTCTATGTCGGGGTTGCCCTAATCTCAACAACAGCACTCCTCGGCTTGATGCGTTACTTGCTGACAAAGCAAGACACTTCAAGTCACGGCATCCTTAACCGACGGCTCCTACTGTTGGTGCTCACCTCTGGCCTTCTGACCATCGGCATGTATGTGCGGCTCCAGCAGACGTTCAGTTTCGCCTGGGGGCGGCATCTTTTCCCCAGTATCACTGCTTTTGGCGTGTTGCTGGGTGGAGGATTGTACCATGCCTGGCCGCGCCATGGTCGCCTCATAGGTCAGGGCACAGCGATCTTTCTGGCAACCTACGCTTTTCTGATCCCCCCCCCTTGTTCTGCTGCCGAACTATCTTCCCCCCCGCGTGGCACAGCTCCCTCCCCTGACCGAGCGGTTAGATTGGAACTACGGCCAAGTCGTGCGGCTGGTGGGCTACCAAGTGGGTGATCGCAATTTGCAGGCCGGGCAAGATAAGGTCGTTACGCTATGTTGGGAAACCCTATCAACTCCAGACAAGGATTATGCCTTCGCGCTGCACATCGTCGCCCCAGATGGATCAATGATCGGTGCACGCGACTCATATCATGGGCTGGGGCGCTACCCATCGTCTGCATGGCGGGAAGGCGATTGTTTCTGCGATCAGGTACGGGTAGGCATCACAGACAACCTTGCTCTTGCACAACTCTACCAGATGGTGGTTACTGTGTATGATCCCAACACTCTGGAAGCACTTCCTACCACCGACGCTGCAGGTGCGAGTGCGCCTACTTTTGTGGGTTGGCTGAAGACCCCTTCGATGGCCTGTTTTCCCGAAGACGCTCTAATCCCCAGCGCGGATATTCGCTTCGGAGAGACAATATCTCTCCTGGCTTACACCTACCAGGCAAGTCCGGAACCTCAGATCACCCTTTACTGGCAGGCCTCGGGGTCAGTTGGCGGGAACTTCTCCATATTTGTCCATGTGATTGATGAGGCAGGCCGGATTGCAACCCAGGCCGACAGCCAACCGCGCGGCGGCCTCTACCCAACCTGGCTCTGGGAGCCGGGCGAGGTGATCGAGGACACACATCCTCTCGATATAGATGCCCTCTCCGAGGCAAGAGACTACCGGGTGTGGGTGGGGCTCTACGATCCGGTAACGGCTCAGCGATTGCCCCTTATGGTCAGCGGGCGGCCTGTTGCGGATAATGCCTTTGAGTTAAGGGGAGTGTCACCCTCCCGCTGAAGCTCAGTGGACAAGAATACTACCCAGTATCAAATGATCCCCCCAGGATGTGCCATCAATCCCGGTCACTGCCAGTCTCTCCAGCTCAGGCCAACTATAGACGGTCACCCACAGCTCGTACTCTCCTGGCAGCAGCGTCTCAGGTAGCACAAAGCCGAAATTATCCCGGATAAGCTCACCAGGTTCCCATTGGCTGGTAGGCGCAAAGCCACCTACGGGGGATCGATCCTGCTGCAGGGCAATCTGGCCTCTGATATCAATCAGATAGACCGCGACCGTATAATCTATAGGTGTCTGTTCAAGCGACCGCCACAACAACGAAACCCCCAGCATGTCCCCCGGCTGAATATGGCCCAACGAGCTCTCTCCGGGGTGAACAACGAGATCGTACCCGACCAGTTCCATCGCCTCGCCAAACCGCGCTTCGACCCGCTGCGAAGGCACATCTGAAATGGTCGGAGCAGTCAGCGGGAGGAACTCTGTCAGCCGGATCAGCGGCGTGAAGTCAACAGCACGTACTGTGTAACGGGTCTCTGCCAGATATCTCTCCGCCGGGCGTGTTGCCCAGGGCAGAGATGGTCCATGATCGACAACCAGCCAGATCGATCCCGAATTGCCCTCTACACGTGCAAACATCCCCACAGAGATCGGGTGGATCAGGTCCGTTACACTGTCAGATACAACTTCTGGCGGCTCATCCTCATTGTAGCGTTCCCCTGGTGATAGCGGCAAGCTATACCAGATCGCCGGTTCTTTGTAGTAGTTCATGAAGTACGGCGTGTAACGCGGTGTGGCGAGGAAGATCACATCATCGGAGTCGGCATGCTCTTCGAGGTAGGCTCGCAGTTCATGCAAGTCCGTGTTATGCCCTTCAAAGCGCGGATCATCATAGGCTCGCGCCAGGGCGAACAGGGTGATTCCTGCAGTCAGCAAGATGATGGCAGGAACCGCGATGATAAAGTGCCTAGCTGGTAACACTTTAGATCGGTACAGCCAGATCATCCCTGCGCCACTGATTGCCATCCCAGCCAGGATGGCACCAATCGCAAGCAGATCGCGCTGCGGGTAGAGCCAGAACAGATCGGGGGTCGCTTCAGGCATGAAGAGCAGACTGCCAATTGCCTGGGACCACTGGATGCTCCAGATGATATTGTCGTTCCAAGGAGTCAGACCCGTATTACTCTGCTGATGAGTATAGTAGTCGTGGAGGTACACGTACACCCCGCCAAGCTGGATCACCATACCTGCAACAGCCAGCAGGGCTAGAAGCAGTCTAGGTGGCCATGCCCGATTGTCAAGAATCTCCCTCAGCAGAGGTAGGGAAGCCAACATCAGAAATGGGGTCAGGGGTAGCATATAGCGTGCTCCCCAGCCCGCCCCACCATGCCACAGTTCCCCTTTGATCGCTGCGTAGCTCACCGCAAATAGCAGGGTCAGCCCCAATGGCAACCAGGTCTCGCGCCATCGGTTGCGTCCAACGACAAATGGGCCTCCCAATGCCAGAACCAACACGGGGGAATACCACCATATCCCTTTGCCGGGACTGACCAGGTATCCGAGGGCAGCGTACCATGCACTAGGCAACCCCACCAGCAACCCCTGGATCCGCAGTGGAATCTCGTAGCGAAGGGTCACTGCCTCAAGCTGATCTCGATAGTAGGCAATCGCCATCCCAAATATCAGCGCCAGTACGCCAGTTATAAGCCCAATGATCACCGCTTCCCGTCGCCGCTGCGCGAGGGTATCCCAGTTTGGGAAGCCGAGGAAGAAGAGAAAAGGCAGCACGATCAGGGCTGCCTCTTTGCTGAGTAGGGCCAACAGGATCACCCCGATGCCACACCCCAACCATATCCAGCGATCCGGTTGGTGAGCGGAGAACGCCTCTCGCCAGCGATGAGTGCAGAAGGCCGCAGCCAGCAGACTGAGCATCGTCAGCGGTTCACGGAAGAACGTCTTGGTATATGGCCACACGATAGTGGTCAGACCAAACAGGAGAGCCGCGATCAGGGCCGTCCGCTCACGATATCCGAGGTCAAGTGCAAAGTGGAAGAGCAAAGCGGCAGTGAGAGTCGTAATGATGGGATTGAAGAGGTAGATGGTGTGGACATTCCCTATCCAGGGAATGTGATACGCCAACCAGTATAGCGGCATTGCCAACACAGGTTGGGCAGGCTCTACATCAGTCGTCTGGAGGCCGCGCAGGTAGACCGTTTCGTTCAACAGCAATCGGTCGGGGCCAGAGCGCACCGTGAAGCTATCGGTTGTGTCAACGATGTACTGCTCATCGTCCGAGCGGAAAATGCCCGAGTAGGTTAGAAGATAGGCAAAGTAAAGGAAAGCGCCCAGCGCCACCGTCAATGCCCAACGGTGGATCTGCTCTTCCTGAATATGGATGCGAATCATACGGGTGTATGGGGGAAGTCGGTGTCTTCGGCGAGCGTGCCCCTGAAGCGCCACTCCAGCCAGATCAACGCCACGATGAACAGGGCCGCCAAGCTGCCGAGTATGAGCTTAGCCTGAAGCGGGGTTGCATCCCGCAACATGAGTGCCAACAGTCCCAGGGTCGATGCAGCCAGATACAGGGTCAAGACAGCCCGCGAAGGAGTCATACCGAAGACCGCGATCAGCCGATGGGAGACATGATCTTTGCCACCCTGGTAAATTGGCTTTCCACGCCGCAAGCGCGAGAGGACAACCAGAGTCGTATCAAAGATCGGCAGCGCCAAGATCACAATAGGGATCATCCAGGTCACATTCAAAGGGCGCCCTGTGAATTCGAGCTTGATGCCGAGGACAGCCAGCACAAAGCCAAGCAGCAAACTCCCGGCATCGCCCATGAACAAGCTTGCCGGGCTGAAGTTGTAGTACAGGAATCCGACGCACGCCCCCAGAGTCGCTGCTGCCAGACTGGCAACCAAGCCAAGGCCCTCCACGATAGCCAGTGTAAAGAAAAAACCACTAGCAACAGTCGTGATCCCTGCTGCTAGACCATCCATATTATCCAGGAAGTTGATCGCGTTGCTGATCCCTACCACCCAGAACAATGTCAGGGCCAGATTCAAAGCCTGGGAGCTGAACAGGGTGACATGAACGCCAGAGGCGATCAGGACGCCCGCTGCGATCATCTGCCCCAACAACTTTACAAGGGGGCGCATCCCGTAGCGGTCATCCCACAGGCCAAAGGCTGTCACGACCGTCGCCCCACTCAGCACCCCCATCATTTCCTGATATTGGCGCGTCCCGCTGATCGCCATCGCAGTCACCAGGCCAGCATAGATGGCTACTCCACCCAGCATTGGGATTGGCGTCATATGCAGTTTACGTCCGCTGGGGCTATCAACGAAGTTAATAGACTGCGCTAGCTTACGGATCAGGGGGGTAGCAACGAATGAGATCAAGCCAGAAGCCAGAATGATGGGGATAAACTTGCTCATAAGGGCCGTCCAGATGTTCAAACCGGTTCAGGCGGCTTGCTCCTCGAGGCTTTTTGAGCCAACAGTTCCCGGTATAGAGTGCGGATGCTAGTAACTAGCCGCTCCACTCCATACTGCTCAAGTGCCCACATCTGCGCATCCTGGAGCCGCTGTACACTCCTCTGCTGGAGTGTCCGGAGGATAGCTTCAGCGAGCGCATGAGGATCGCCAGGGGGGGTCATTTCTCCCAGTTCACCGCCGCGCAGCACATCTGGCACTCCGCCCACTGCTGTAGCAACTACAGGCACGCCCGCTGCCATTGCCTCAATGATCGAGACAGGGGTACCCTCGTTGGTCGAGGTAAGCACCAGCACATCCAGATCGGCATAGATAACCTGCAAATCCTGCCGCCAACCTGTGAAGTACACGACATCCGCCAGCCCCATCTGGGCAGTCAGCCCCTCCAACTCCGCCCGGCGCTCGCCCCCTCCAACAATTACGAAACGTGTCTGGGGCATTCTCTGGAGGACAAGCGAGGCTGTTTGCAGGAATAATTCGTGATTCTTGATCGGGACCAGCCGCCCAATAATACCCACCAGCGGAGTATCTGTCGAGATGCTCCACTCCCGCCGCAGCATCCCGCGTAGCCCATCCAGATGGGTTAGAGAATCTAGATCAAGCCCCAGGGGCAGCACGCGGATGCGGTCGGGTGGCGCGATCCGGTATCCGATCAGGTCGTCACGCAGGCCATCACTGATCGTGAGGATGACGTCAGATACCAGCGCTGCAGCGCGCTCCAGCCACAGGAAAAGTTGCGTTTGGGCCTGACCGAAGTAACCCCGAAAGATATGTCCATGAAAGGTATGCACGATCACCGGCACACGGCACAGATAGGCGGCTAGCCGCCCGATCAACCCAGCTTTAGCCGTATGCGTGTGTACAATGTGTGGGCGCTCCTGCCGCATCAGCCGGATCAAGGCGATCAGCGTACGGAGATCGGCCAGGGGGGAAATTTCGCGCTGCAGAGAGGGTATAACAAGGGGTTCGATTCCCATTTCCCTTGCCAGATAGCTCATATCGCCTTCCTGCTCGCTGATCACCCCGGTGACAAGGGTCGTCCAGAAATCTGCATCCCGTAGTCCTCTAGTCAATATCGAGACATGGATCGCTGGGCCACCTACATTTAGCCGAGCAATGATGCGCATCACTCGGATGGGAGCGGCTCCCGCCGAGGAAAGGTTAGGCACTCCCGTCATGCCTGCGCCCGATACCAGTCTACAGTCAGGCGTATCCCCTCAAGAAAGGAAAATGCAGGGCGGTAACCCATCTGTTGCACCGCCTTGGTGATATCCGCCCGTGAATGTCTGATGTCCCCTGGCCTGGCGGCCTCGTATTGCGGTTCGATGCCACAGCCGATCACCTCTTGAAGAACCTTGATCAGCTCGTTAAGGGAAGTCTGTCCGCCAGCGGCCAGATTGAAGATTTCCCCCGCAACTCGCCCTGCCGGCGCCTCGGCGGCCAGCAAGTTCCCGGCAACAACGTTGCCCACATAGGTGAAGTCACGGGTTTGCTCGCCGTCGCCATAAATCACTGGGCGCTCCCCAGCCAGCATGGCGGTAATGAACTTCGGGATCACTGCTGCATACATACTCTGGGGGTCCTGCCGGGGGCCGAACACATTAAAATAGCGCAGAGCCACCGTCTCCAACCCATAGACCTCGTAAAACACCTGGCAGTACTTCTCGGCGGCCATCTTGGCAACACCATAGGGGGAGATCGGCCTGGGAGCCATGGTTTCCAGTTTGGCGACCTCGGGGTTCTGATCGCCGTAGATCGAAGACGATGAAGCATAGACGACTCGACGCACACGGGCATCGCGCGCCGCGACCAGGACATGTAACGTGGCCGTGACGTTCGCCTCATTCACCCCCAGTGGGTCCTCAACCGAACGCGGAACTGACGGGATTGCCCCGTGATGCAGAACGACTTCGACGTCCTGCATTGCCCTTACTACATCACTCAGGCGGGTGAGATCGCCCTCGATCAAGTCAATCCGGCTCATGAATGGAGCCAGGTTCTCCCGCCTACCGGTAGAAAAGTCGTCCAACACTCGAACAGTGTGACCCCGCTCCAGCAGCGCAGCCACCAAGTTTGAGCCAATAAACCCGGCCCCTCCCGTTACCAGATAATGTGTCACTCTCCGAACCCTTTGTGTCTTATCAGTCAAAGTAGCGCCGCATCCATAATTCAAAGGTAAGCAACGTCCACAGAGCCTGGCCCAGATCAGACTGCCCACTGATGTGTGCGTGTAGCATCTGGCGGATGGCCTCCAGATGGAAGAAACCACGCCGAGCCGCCCGATCGCTCAAGAGCACGCCGTGAGCATAGCTGGCCAAATCCCTGCGCAGCCACGCCCCGACCGGTACGCCAAACCCATGTTTCTTGCGGTCGATGATCGAGTCTGGCAGAAGTCCCCGCAACGCCTTCTTGAGGATGTACTTCGGTGTGCCGCGCCGCAATTTGAGCGGGGTTGGAATGCCGGCGGCAAACTGCACCATGACATGGTCTAGGAACGGCGCTCGGGCTTCCAACGAAACGGCCATGCTAGCCCGATCAACTTTCACCAACAGATCGTCGGGTAGATACGTGCATAGATTCACATCAAGCAACTGAGCCAGGATGTCATCATCACGATCATTATCTGCCCGACCCGTGAAGTACGATTGATAATGGGCTTGGATTGCCGCCTCGCTATCCTCTCCCCGGAGCGCTATCACCCACTTGGCAGGCACATAGCGCACCCAACTCAAGTAGCGTTGCCATAGGGGTAGATTGGCGGTCTGTATAAAGCGGTCAGCGCGTCGCACGAAGCTCCCGTACCCGGTGGGCTTTGGTAGCCTGTCAAGTGCGTTCCCGAGGGCTTGAGTAGCGACCTTAGGGAGCTGATCGAGCACACGGGCCATGCGTCCTGCCCGGAAGCGATCATAGCCTGCAAAGAGTTCGTCCCCTCCATCACCAGTCAGCACGACCGTTACATATTGCCGTGCCAGCTTGCTAACCAGATACATGGGGATAGCCGACGAGTCCCCGAAAGGCTGGTCATGATGCCATACCAATTCCTCGATCAGGTCGAGCACATTCGGCTCGACGATGAATTCATGGTGATCAGTGACAAACCGAGCCGCGACCTGGCGAGCGTAAGGGGTTTCATCAAATGAAGGCTCACCGGCAAACCCAATGGAGAATGTCTTGATCGCCTGATCGCTGACCTGAGACATCAGCGCCACAACGGCTGCAGAGTCAAGGCCGCCTGATAGCAACGCACCTAATGGGACATCGGCGAGCATCCGCATTCGCACCGCCCAGCGCAGATGGACTAGCAGTTCATCGGCTATGCTTTCTTCACTACGTGGGTCGGGGCCAGAGGCAGGGTAGGGCGGTTCCCAGTAGGTTTCGAAGGTGATATGAGGGGCTGCTGCCGGATCATCTAGATCGAGAATCATCATCTGACCAGGCATAAGCTGCCGGATTCCCTCAAACATAGTCTCGGGCGAAGGAGCGTATCCGTAGGCCAGGTAGTGCGGAATGACCGCCTCATTCAGACGTACCTTTACAGCCGGGTGCTTCAGAAGCGCCTTGATCTCGGAGCCAAATACCAGCCACTCGTCGTCCAGCGCATAATACAGCGGCTTCTCACCCAACCGATCCCGCACCAAGACAAGCCGCTGGCGATCCGCATCCCAGATCGCCAGTGCGAACATTCCTCGGAAGGGCTTGATAAAATTGGGCGCTCCATATTGGATGTAGGCACGCAGCAATGTCTCGGTATCGGATTGGGAGAAGAAGGAATGCTGCATAGCCTCCAGTGCCGCTCGCACTTCGGCGAAGTTGTAAACCTCGCCGTTATAGGCAATCCATGCCTCACGGCAAGGCAGGGCCGGACTATGAGTCAGGCCATGTCTTGCACACATAGGCTGATGGCCCGACTCGCTCAGGTCGATGACCGCCAGGCGCGTATTGCCCAACCCGCACGGCCCCACGACCACTGTGCCTGAGTCGTCTGGTCCCCGATGGGTCAGGGTGGAGACCATCTTGGCCAGCAGTGTTTCATCAGGGCGTTGCCCCTTGAGCGCCAGCATTCCCGCAATACCGCACATCGTCCAACCAGCTCATTCCTGACCAACTACGCCCTTATAAACTTCAAGTGTAGCGCAGACCATCTTCTCAACCGAAAAGGAGTTCGCCAGCCGTCTGTATCCCGCTCGGCCCATAGCCAACGCACGGGGTTTATCCGCCAGTAGGCACGTAATCGCATCTGCTAACGGCTCCACTTTATCGGGTGGAACCAGCAGGCCGGTTTCGCCATCTACTACGATCTCCGGCAGGGCACTGACCCGGCTGGCGACGATTGGTAAGGCCCAGCTCATAGCCTCAAGCGTCACCAATCCAAAGCCCTCCCAACGCGACGGAACGGCGATGACATCACAGGCCGGCATCAACCGCCGTGCCCCCTCGATCCAGCCAGCGAAGCACACCGTACCGGTTAAACCCAGCGCCGCAGCCAACCTCTCCAAGGTAAGACGTTGTGGCCCATCCCCTACGATGAGCAGGCGTGCGGCAGGATGCGCCTGTTGCACCAATGGGAACGCGCGGAGGAGAACATCTACTCCCTTCTGGCGAATCAGGCGCCCAAACATCCCCACGATCATGTCCTGCTCTGCATAGCCCAACTTGGCTCGGGCAGTAGAACGAGCCACAGGATCGAGAGGTGGCGCTTCAAGGCCGTAGTGTATCGTCACGACCTTGCCCTGATCAACCCCCTCCACCTCGCAGACGAACTTCGCCAGGGCATGGGAAATAGCGATCACACGGTTGGCGTGCTGCATGATGCGCTGGTTAACCCACTTCCAGATCGCGTTGCGCCGAAACAGGTCATCGTTGTGCCGCGAAGAGATCGCGTGGGGAATCCCGGCACGCCTGGCAGCGGGAAGGCCATACAAGTCAGCATGAAGCAGATGAGTATGCACCAAGATTGGCCGGATAGCTCGAAGCCGCTCAGTCAGCCGCCGACCCAGGGTGGGATCGAAATGCCCCCGGATCGGAATCCGCTCGACTGCAATGCCATGCCTGCCGAGTGCCTCAACAAAGCCAGAGGCAGATCGATGGGCTTCTTCGAGCACCAGAGCATGTATCTCCAGCCCTTTTCCCGCCAAGCCGGGCAGCAGACGCAGTAGGTGTCCTTCTGAGCCAGCAATGCCGACGACCTTGCTGATATGGACTACCCGCATCAGCCGTGCTCCTGTGGGGGCGCTTGCCGGGCCACAGCGTGCCGCCACAGAGCATCCCATCCTTGGACCGTTGCATAGGCCGCAAGGATGGTGTAGGCAAACATCAGCGGGAACAAGTAGCGCGGCTCAACCAGAAGGGGTGCAGACACAAGTGTGCCATAGGCGATCCACCACACCAGAGGCAGAGCATTCCAGCGCCTATCATGCCCCATCCACACCGCGCCCACCACTCCGCCTGCCAGCCCCCAGAAGTGCCACAAGTACATGAGCACCCGCCGACCGAAGCCCGGTATCGCCAGCAATTGGGACAGCGACGTGCGCCCATTCAGGAAGTCCCTCAGCGAATCCTTGACACCGGTTGAGGAGGGATCAAGAAGAAAGTGAGTCCCATAAGGTTGCAGATAGGCACGCACTGTGTCCCCCACGATACGCCCAATCCACTGCCCAGGGGCTGCCAGAATGTTACGCACGCTGGTTGTGACATATTCTTCGCCAGAAAGATCCGCGATGGCGGTATCCACTCCCTCCTCGCCGGCCTCCTGAACCGCTGCCTGTTCCCACGACTGACCACCCAGTTCACGACCATCTTCCCGGCTAGCAAGCCATAGGTGGCTGAAGGCCGTCGTGGCGATAGGGATCGGCTCCCCCGTCACAACAAGGGTACGGATGATCCAGGGCAGCACAATAACCAGCATCATCACCGTCATCCAAACCAGACCCTTCCACAGGCGCGCCTGTGGGCGCAACCATGCCAACACAGCAAGAGCAACGGGAAACAGAAGCGGTACAGGCCGGGTGAGAATGGCAAGGCCCAGTAACACACCTGCCCATCGATACTTGCCCAGGTCGGCGCGCTGGATCGCCAAGGTATATGACAGCATGAACGCCACAAACAACGCGATGAACAGCGTTTCCGTCGCTATCGCCCCAGCCTGGAATAGATAGCGTGCATCCGTTGCCTGCACTACCAGCGCCAGACGCCCCACCCGCTCCCCGAACGCAGCACGCGCTAGTAGGTAAACCAGTCCTACTGCTACGGTGTCAAGAAGGGCCTGCGCCACCCGTACCGCGATCAACTGGGTAGTGGCAGCCCTTTCCGGGATCAAATGGAAAAATGGGACGAGGAAGAGAGGGTAGAGGGGGCCAATCGCCTTGACCGCGGCATCTGAGCGGGCGATCAGCCGGACAGGTTCTATGGCAACCAGGATGTAGTACAAGGCGTCGCTGGTATGCGGCTCAGCACTGGCATAGGCTGTAAATACCACAACCAGGCGCAGAGTCAGGGCTACTACCAGGGCTGCCCAGACAAATCCATTCTGCTTGAGCTTCGACAGGCCGACCACAGGATCGTCTCTAGTGCTTCTCTTGAGCGTCCAGGCGTTTCTCAAGCTCACGGATGCGCGCACCCAACAGGGCGATGTGCTGGGCCGCTTGCTTGTTCTGCCGGGAGAGCTTGGTGATCACTGCTGAAAATTGAAGCAGGAGCAGCAGGAGCAGCCCAAAGCCGATTACAAACAGCGCCGTGGGTGGATAGCGGATGCCCATCAACTCTGCGATGCGGAACAGGAGACTGTCGCGGAAGAGCGATAGGAACACCAGCACGCTAAATGTCGCCAGCCATAGCAGGGAATAATCTTCGCGCAGGCGGCGCCTACGGACCATTTCCAGCACCATCACGAGCAGCACGGCTGGCGCGAGTATCATCAGTAACTCAGGACGGGTGATCGAGTTGAACATGGTGAATCTCCCCTGGAGCCTGCGGGCGCTCGCGCAACAAGTCGATGATGATTGCCAGAATCACTTTGATCATGTAGTAGGCCGAACGCAGTGGCGTGATCGACGACTGCCCACCATAGCGGGGATTCATCGTCACAGGGATTTCCAAGACCCTCAGCCCTGCCCTGGTGAACAGAACCACCGACTCCGGTTCGGGGTAGTCAAACGGATAGTCGACGGCGCAGAAGTCAATGGCACGCCGGCTCAGTGCCCGAAAGCCGGAGGTGGGATCAGTGATCCGTTTGCCAATGAAGATCGTGATCAGTGCCGAGAGCACGACGATCCCCAGCCGCCGTGGCCAGGGAGTGATGTACCCCCGATCCTCGATGTACCGCGAGCCGATCACCACATCGGCATTGGTTGTTTCCAGTGCACAGATGAGCTGGGGGATTTCGCCAGGATCGTGCTGACCATCCCCGTCGACCTGCACAGCGACATGATAGGAGCGCTCACGCGCGTACATGAATCCCGCCTGCATAGCCGAGCCGATTCCTAGATTAAAGGGCAGGCTCAACACGACAGCCCCATAGCCCTCAGCGATGTGTGGGGTAGCGTCAGTGGAACCATCGTTGATGACGATGATGTCCGCCTCCGGCATAGCCTCGCGGGTTTTGCGAAGGACACGCCCCAAGCTCTCTTCTTCGTTGTAGGCGGGGATGATAATCAGCACCCGGCTTGGGATACTGTCCACCTGAGCAGTGATGATCGAACGCTTCTTCATAGAGCGCGCTCTCTGAGCACCTCAGCCAGTTGCGATGCAGCAGCCGCAAACCGGCTGCGCCAGGTGTGGCGTTGCGCTTCTGCTAACCGGCGCTCGGCAAGCCCATCGTCTGTCTGAACTGCCTGCTCCACCAGGGCCAGAAAATGATCTGCATCCTGGGCGATATGGATCAGGTCTTTGAACTTCCGTGCCTCAGGCATATCAACCGAAACCACAGGCTTACCAGTGGCAATGTATTCATATAATTTGAGAGGGCTACAATGCTCAGCCACTCCATCACGCACATAGGGATTGACGCACACATCAAACGCCTTGATGTAGCGTGGAAGCTCTTCGTAGGGAACCCGCCCCGTTGAGACGAAGTTGGGTAGGCCCTCCAGGGGAGCCATCCTTGCCAGCAGGTCGCGGGGGCCGACGTGGACGAGTGTCCAGTCAGGATGTGCCTTGGCGATCTGGGCCAGCAGGTCAGTATCGATCCAGTAGTTGAGAGTTCCCAGGTAGCCAATCACGGGATGTTGCAGGCCAGCTAGGGTCTCTGCGACAGGCAGAGTTGAGTCGGCGGTCCGCGCGAAGTGATCTGCCTCCACGCCGTTCGGGATCAAGACGGCACGCCGTGCTGCTCTCTGTTTGCTGTGCAGCAAGGCATCGGAGGTCACGATCAACAAATCAACTGCCTCGATCAGCCGCTGCTCCATCCGCTGGATCGCCTCTGGATCGACCAGTCCCTTAGCTGACGTGAAGTCATCCACGCATTCGTACACCGCCGCCTGTTCCCCTAGCCTGCCGATGAAGTCCACAGAGTGGGGCGTGTATGTCCAGAGAATCGGCTGGGCGAAACCAAGCTGTCGAAGCTGTACGCGCAGAACAGGTAGTAGAAACAAGTTATTAATCCAGTTGATCGCCCCGACCATCTGAAAGAAAGGAAGTACCAGAGGCAGGGTATAGACCCACAAGTTGGACGCAACCCGGCGCGGCCCTTTGAGCCAACGCCACAACCGGGTGTACTGCCGACGAACGTCTACCACCCAGCCAAGCCAGTGCATCTGCTGCTCGACATACAAGACTCGGTTGCCTGCTTCGGCCCACCATCGTGCAAAGCGCTGTTTGCGAGTCGGTAGGGCTTCCCAATCCTGCGTCGAGAGGATGATAAAATCGTGACCTGCCATCATAGATGATCGAGGCTGCGGAATTTCCGATCCTGGTCAGCCATGGCGTAGAAAAATGGCCCGACCCGTACGGATGCTTTCCATTGCCGCCAGCGCGATCCGCGTTGCGCGCAGGCCATCGCGCCCTGTGACGATGAGGTCTACCTTCCCCTGGATGGCATCCCCGAAGTTGTCCAACAGTAAACGATGTCCCTTGTCCTGACCACCCCGCACTGGCGTTCCACGCATTCCTGTAAAGGTAAGGCTCCGGAAGTCGTCTAGCACCGCTACGCCACTCCCCGCAAACACCTCCAGCCGTTCTTTGGGTAAGGCCACATCACCACGCGAAGTGTAGATCACCGTGCCCAGGGACTCATCGGCGAAGCGCATTGTCAACACAAATTCTTGCCAATCGGGATTGCCCTGTGCAATCACGACATCCGGTTCTGCATCGACCATTCCACACAGGAAATCTATGAAATGGACACCCTCACCCAGCAAACGTCCGCCTCCTACCAGGGGATCGTTCAGCCAGTGCGTTTCTGCGAGCTTGCCAGCATTGACTCTAAATAGGAGCGTCTTCGGCCCTTGAATCGCCACCAATGCTGCTTTTAGGGCACGGGCTGTCGGTGCGGCGCGGCGGTTGAAACCGACCGTCAACAGCACACCTGCCTGATTGGCTGCATCGAGCATGGCACTGCAATCCTCAATGCTGAGCGCCATCGGCTTTTCAACGAAGACATGCTTCCCCGCTTTCAGGGCCGCGACAGCCTGTGCTGCGTGCAGGCAGTGGCGGGTTGAGATCAACACCGCCTCTACACGCTCATCAGCCAGTGCTGCTTCCAGATCAGAGGTAGCTATGGCAACCCTCTCACGCTGAGCCACTTGGGCAGCCGATTCACTACCACTGACAATTGCCGTCAAGTCAAACCGCGAGCTGCGCTGGATGTTTGGAATATGAGTGACGCGGGCAAAGTTCCCCGCACCGATCAGCGCAATGCCAATGCGGTCCTTCCTGATCCTATCACCCCGTGCATATTGAACAACCGCCCGCGGCTGTACCCCAGTTGCGGGCGGGCCGTAGGTCAGTAGCACGCCCAGCGCTCCCCTCTGCACGGCCTGATAGGCATCGCCTGCTTCGTCAACGGGATACTCGGCAGAAACCAGCGAGTCTAGGTCAAGTTTGCCATCCGCTATCAGATTGAGGAACGCAGCCATATTGCGTTGTTCCGTCCACCGTACATAGCCAAGTGGATAATCAACCGCCCGTTCCTCGTAGTTTTGATCGTAGCGGCCCGGCCCCGCCGAGCGAGAGATCACGAAGTCCAGTTCCCGCCTATAGAAGTCGGAGCGCTCCAGATCCATCCCCATCGCGCCAACCATCACCACACGCCCGCGCTCGCGGCACATTCTGAATGCTTGATTAGTCGGCTCACTGCTGCGGGTCGCTGCGCACAGGATAACCCTATCCGCGCCGACGCCCCTTGTCAGCTCCATAACCTGCTCAGCACCATCACCCAGGGACGGATCAATAGTTTGTGCACCGGCCAGTTGAGCCGCCAGCTTGCGCCGTACCTCAACGGGGTCCGATCCAATCACCCTACATCCTGCTGAGTTAAGCAACTGTGCGGTGATCTGGCCGATCAGCCCCAGCCCAACCACAACTACTGTCTCCCCCAGCACCGCCTCAGCACGGCGCACACCTTGCAAGGCAATTGCTCCGACCATCGTAAACGCTGCCTGACGGTAGGTTACACCTTGAGGAATCGGAGCCAGCAGGTTCTGCGGCACAGCGTTATATTCAGCGTGGTTGGCAAAGCCCGCTCCCCCGCAAGCTACCCGATCTCCTGCGCGCAGCCCCACTAAGCCCGGACCCGGCTCAACCACAACACCCGCTGCGCTATAGCCCGCTGGGAACCATGCGCTAGATACATTGTGAATCGCGCCCGCTGTGGCCCCAATCCCCTCTCGCAGCGCCAATTCCACCGCCCGCCCGATCAGCTCTGGCTGGCTCAGCGCCTTGCGGATCAGGCTACCACCTCCAGCCGCCTGGCTGGTCTCGGTTCCGCTGGAGATCAGCGAGGCGTAGACCTTTACCAGCGCACCGTTGGCAGGTATGCCTGGGATAGGGACTTCCTGCACCATCAGCTTACCTTTGCCATCAAAAAAAACCTGTTTCATGAGAGCTTGAGCAAGGTCACAGGAGAAATATATCGCCGGATGACCAGCATCCGCCGCTGGTACGATAGCAATGCCTCTGGCAGTTTGGGGTCAACGCCCAGCGCGTGCTGCAGGTCGGGTGAGTGGGCTGAGCGTTTTGCGAAGGTTCAGCAGCGCGGTTCGCCCGGCCCCGCGCGCGGTCTGGATGTCCGGCGTTCCGTGGTGCGGATACAGCAGCAACACCAGGTCGGCGGGAAGTTTAACACGCCCGACAAATTTGGCAACTGGGGCACGCTCTCGCACTCCGTAGCGGGGGGAATACCAGGCATCTTCAAGCGAGGCCCTAAGAGGGAAATCGCCTAGGGGAAGGATCAGCAGATTCCCGTTGCCGTTGCCAGTCTCGCACTGGATCGCATTGTTTGTCCGATCCAGACGCACAGGAAATGGCGCAAAGTGGAAACTCACTGTCAGATCGATCTCGGGATTCTCCGTTCCCGTCCCATCCTCCCCCCCTCTCTTGGTGGTCGGTAACACCTGATCGTGTAATATCCACAGTCCAGCCGTCTTGTCAAACCACACTTGGCGGCGGTGGGTTACACCGACTTCTAACCTAGCATATCCATCATGCGAAGCGTCAAACAGATCATAGCCATCTTGGGAAACCCACCGGTGCAGAGTCACACGAGCGTCATCGCTCAGGCGGAACATCTCCCGGTCGGGTAGCCGATTGATCTCCTCTTTGCCTACCTGAAGTGTGTTGTGATAGGCCGTCCCCCGGAAGGTATTCCTCATCTCTGGATCAGCAGTGTACAAATAGCTGCCGGGATCGATCAGGAAAGTGATCCCATAAGCGCACAGTGTCAGGCTCAACGTGTCATTATGGGCGTGTCCACCTGCCCCCTGCTGCCCAACATCACCCGCATCAATCGTCATGTGGAATCCATCACCATGACGCAGAACATAGAGGCCACTTGCTTCAAATTCGCGCGATGTGGCGAAGCTGTTGGTCGGGATCGGGTGGCGCGGAAGCACCCGCGCTCGGACGCGCATGCCGGGTGTCACCTGCACCCAGTCATCGGGATGCACATCGGGCCGGGGTGTGATCCGAGTCAGGATGTCACTATATCGCGCCGCTGCATCAGATGTGAAGAACCAGAATGCATCCTGCCACTCTGGCCCCGCCGCCAGGGACCAGCCGCGCTCAGTGGGGTCAACAAACCCTGCCCAATCGTCGAGTTCTCGCTCCAGCACAAGCGACCCCAAAGCCAGCAGATGGCGATGATCCTGTGCCGTGCGAACAGGGTCGGTATGTACAGATAGAATGTGCAGGCGGTCATTGGCTGCATCGCCGATCTGCGGAGCGAGGCCATCTGGCTGAGTATAGTGCATGATCGCGTCTAGCATCAGCCCCAGCCGTGCCCGCACTACCTCCGGCAGTTCCATGCCGTTGACTAGACACAGCGCCGCCACGCTGAGAAACATCTCTGTCACCAGCCGGTGGTAAGAAGTTGATGCTTCGTAACTCAATCCATCGGGATAAATCTGGCGCTCTAATTCCTCCCACAGTCGTGCAAGGCTGATTTCCTTCCATTTGGCGGCTTCAGGAAACTCGGGGAACAGAATCCCTAAATATGCCAGCCCGGTGAGGTTGGCGATCAGGTGATTTGTGCGTGGCCAACCGTCTTCGAGGTGCTTGTGCAGGTACTCACCATGTTGCTGGAGGCTCACGAGCCATTTCGCCAGAAAGTCCGGAGTCAGCGCGTGCGATTCGATAACACAGTAAATCGACCAGATCCAGTTCACCACACGGATCGCCACATCCATCGGGCCAGCCCAGTTAACACCAAACTCATATGGGTTGGCCTCGATCCAGTGCCCGATCTGATTGACAATCTCCTGGGCAAAACTCTCGTCCAGGGTATAGAGATAGGCCTGTCCCAAGCGCACCCCATGATGGAATCGACTTAGCTCCCAGGGCACCTTCACATCAAACCCACCCCTGGAGGAGCTTAACGTGAGGCGAGAGTGATGTTCCAGGGGCCAGGTATGCCCGCTCTTGAAATCCCTGTGCCAGTTAATCTCGGCACCCAGTTCAATCAGCCCGGAGCCAAGCAGGTCAAAACAATGCTTCTTGATCTGTTCAGCTTGCTCAAGAGTCGTCCAGTAAGCATCCGGCAGGAACTGGCTGATCAGCGCTGCATGTTCTGGCAGCAGGGCGAAGAAGCGCGGACTTTGCCGCATCGGGAACTGGGCCGCCAACTCCTGGATGCTTGAGCCGATCTTGATTGGACGGGGCTTGCGTGGGGCGGTGCGGGCACGCACTTCGCGCAGAATGCGCCGCCAGGCTGCTCGCGCCACTTCCTGGGCGGGAATGGATCGGGGCTTACTCATGACAGCGGCGTCCAACGACACGATCTATCGTTTGCCTCTCGATACCTTCGGCGAATCAATATCTCATAGTTTACCACTTCTTCGGGTTTTGAGTTGTGAAGGTGGCAGCGCCCAGGACGAAGGCATCAGATGCCAAGAACATCGCCGTACATGGCCACCGTGGCGGCTGCGTTTGCCGCCGCATCGAAGAGAGAACGAGCGCGCTGATAGGCCATTTCCCCCATCGCTTTCCCCCAAACCGGATCATTCAGGATTGAGGCGAGAGCCGAGGCGAGAGCCGAAGGGTCATTAGGGGGCACAAGCAATCCTGTCTCCCCATGCAACACCAGTTCCCGTGGCCCGCCCAGGTCGGAGGCGACTGCCGGTACGCCCATCGCTGCTGCCTCGATGATGGGCCGCGCAAAGTGGGGCACAACGGATGGAAAGGCCAGACAATCTGCAGCCGCCAGGATCGGTGGGATGTCCTGCCGGATTCCAATGAAGTGCAGCGCGGCCTGGGCCGACCGATCACACTGCCGGAGCGCACTTAGGAGGGCCTCATCGTAAGCGTAAGCCCCCAGCAGCCGCTTAGCGATGCCTTTTATCCCCGGTTCGGGAGCACGGCAGGGCGGCGGCCCAGCTATAATCGCTTGAACGCCCGGCACGGCGGCACGCAGTGCCGGAAACGCCTGTACGAGGATCAGCGCCCCTTTTGGCTCCGCAGCCCCACCCAGCATCACCACCACTGGCGCATCGGGCGGGATGCCCAATTCGGTCCGCACTCTCTCACCGCTGAGTGACCGATCAAACAATGCAAAGTCCACGAAGTTGTAGATCACGTGGATGCGTTTGCTGGGGATCAACTGCTCTGCGTCGTATTGGCTGATAGCAATCACCCGATCCGCATAACGATCAATGACATACCGGAGCAAGGCACGGCGCAGACCGAATACCCCCTGTGCCAGCGGCTCGCGGATGTGCCACACCACGGGAATCCTCTCCCGCGCACATGCAACTGCGCAAGGAGCCAATGTGGAAGAATTAAGGTGAACGAGGGCAGGGCTAAAGCTCCGCACAAGCTCACGTGCCCGGTGGATGGAAGGCATGATACGTAGTAGCTTGCCCGGCAACCGCCACCACTCGCGCCCACCGTACCACTCCAGAGTGGTATGACTGAAGTCGCTAATCCCCGGCTCGATGTGCGTCTCAATCCCAGCCGACCGGAAGAGGTCTACTACCGGGCCGGGCTTCAGGGTCACGACGACTGGTTCGTAGCGGCTTCGGTCAAGACGCTGGAGGAGGTATAGCAGGCTCAACGGCGCCCCGCCGATCCCGCCACCATGATGGAAATAGAGGATGCGTTTCACTGGCCTGGCATCTGTGGGGCTAGCCCTTGATCGGGTTAGAGCGAGCGATCTCCCGGACTCCCCGCCAGTAGCCGAGAGCTACTGCCACCCGATCAACGGTGTGTGCCCATGCCAGCCCCAGCCAATCACCCTTGCCGCCGGGTGAAAACTCCTTAAGTTCCCAGGCATAACGCAGCGCCGGAACCAGAAGCGCCACCAGCATCAGGGTCCCTACGATAGATAGCAGCACTCGCCACCTACGCAGGGGACGCTTCTCATAGGCAAACAGGCGGTATGCACCACCCCGTCCCCGGCCAAGGCGCTGTTTCCAGAACTCACGCAGGGTAGCTGGGGCGATGTGAGGCACGACGATGCTGAAGTCCAACCCGCGATGGTAACCCGCCGCAGCCAGCGCTTCAGTAAACACGGCATCTTCACCCGACGCGCCCGGGAATTCTTCCGGGAAGCCTCCCACGGCCAGCGCCACATCGCGCCGGCAACTGAAACCCTCTGTCCAGTGAATGGTGCTGATATCGACTGTCTTCTGATCATGGACGTGTCGCGCCTGCACATAGCGTGCGTAGATCGTCTCATCGTTGATCACCCGTGCGTCAACTACCAGATAGTCCGTATCGCTGTATTGGTAGTGGGGCACGATCCGCCGCACGAAGTCCGATCCCGGGCACACGTCGGCGTTGAGGATGACTGTGATTTCTCCCTGCGCCTCCCGGAGGCCAACATTCCGCGCAGCGGCCACTCCACGGTTGATCGGTTGGGGCAAGATACGCAGGTTGGGGATGCGCCCCTTGTACTGCTGCACAATGTCCAGCGTGCGATCTTCCGATGCATCGTCCACCACGACAACCTCGAGCAGGGGGTAATCCAAGGCTGCCAGGGCATCCATCGTCCGCCCGATGTCTATCTCCTCGTTGTATGTCGGGACGATGATCGTCACCAGCGGGAGGTTGTCCTCACTCAAGGATAGCCGTCCTCTCCTGCTGCGCCGCTACCTCTCGCCGCTCATGGGCAATATCTAGGCAACCATCCAGATAGCCTAGCGCCCGTGTCACTAACTCGATGATCCGCGCCCACGTAAAGGGCAGCCAGTCGCGCCGCCCGCGTGGTGAATAAGCTGTCAGCCAACCTGCATACCGCACGACCGGGAAAAGGGTCATCATAAACGCCAGCGTGCCAAGCACCGACCAGAGGATCGCCCCCCAGCGCATCGGGCGCTTTTCAAAGGCATACAGGCGATATGCACCACCCCGTCCTCTGCCGAAGCGCTGTCGCCAGTATTCAGGAAAGGTAGTGGGCATAACATGCTTCACCACAATCGAGAGGTCCACCACTCGCCTGTAACTGGCTGCCAGCCGTTCACCGAAGATCACATCTTCCCCGGCACTATTCCGCCCGAATTCCTCCGGGAACCCCCCAACCGCCAGGGCGGCCTCGCGGCGACAGGAGAAGCCCTCCGTCCAATGAGCCTCCTGCTCGAAGTAGTGTTCCATCTTGTACATGTGCTGCGCCTGAATGAAGCGCGGAAACACCCCTTCATGGATGTTGGCAACCTGGGACTGCACCAGAAGATAGTCCGCGCCCTCACGATAGTGTGGCAGGATCCGATCTATAAAATCGGGGTCAGGGAACACGTCGGCGTTGAGAATGACAACGATCTCCCCCTTAGCCTCACGCAGGCCCACGTTTCGGGCGACGGAGACCCCTGGCTTGTTCCCCTGTGATACAATCCGCAGGCCGGGCACGTGCCCGATGAAGCTCCTCACAATCTCCGGCGTGCGATCCTGAGAGGCATCTACCACGATCACTTCCAGCGGACGGTAGGTGAAGGCTGCCAGCGCGGACATCGTCCGAGCGATGTCCTTCTCCTCATTGCAGGTAGGGATAATGATGCTAACCAGGGGTCGGTACTCGGCTGCCACCATTATTGCATCTTCCCGTCCACAAATTGGCGCATCCACAGTTCCAATGCCACCAGCGCCCACACCCTCAGATAGGACCCTCGTCCGGCGAGGAAATCCTGGTAAAGCTGCTGTATGACCCCATAGTGGAAGAGTCCCCGCCGCTCCACTGACTCGCGGGAGAGCGTCTCCTCTACTACGTCGCGGAGTTCATTCCGCATCCATGAGGCAACCGGCATCTCAAATCCACGCTTGGGACGATTCAATACTTCAGCAGGTAGAACATCACGCATCACCTGAGCGAAGATCCATTTGCTGCGCCCTCCACGCAGTTTAAGCTCTGGTGGGATGCACACTGCGAACTCGACAACCTTGTGATCGATCAAGGGGACACGCACTTCCAGGGAGTGAGCCATGCTCATAGCATCGGTATCGCGCAACAGGGTGTGGGCCATATAGTGCCTCAGCTCCAGCCGCGTGAGCTGGGCGAGCGCGTCGGTCTCTATTGGGTGAAGGTAGCGGCCCAGGACATCTAGCGAGCTTTCTGGCGCGGACATGATCTGCATTGCCCTCGGTGTATAGAGCGTCTGTTTGGCCTCCTCGCTGAACAGGACACGCACCCGCTCGTATCGCTTCGGAGCGGTCCCATCCAGCCATGTGAGCGCCCGACGTACCGGTGCAGACATAGAGCCTGCCCCCCTGGCTGCTGCCTGCACTACCTGGGGCAACCTCTGCCAGACCCTACTGACGCGCTCAGCCTGCTGGAACATCCTGAACTGCGGATACCCAGCGAACAACTCATCGCCTCCTAGCCCGGAAAGCGCTACCTTGACATGTTGGGCCGTTGCCCGTGAGACAAAGTAGGTGTTCAGGCCATCCCCGCTGGGCTGATCCATCGCCCGGATGATCTCACTGATCTGCTCGCGCACATCTCGCCCGCTGACGATCACCTCAGTGTGATCAGTTCCGTAGTGATCGGCCAGCACCCGCGCCGTTGAACGTTCGTCAATGGTTCGGCCCTCCTCACCAAAACCAATCGAAAACGTCTTTAACCGCTCCCCACTGATCCGGGTCATTAGCGCGACCACTGCACTAGAGTCAATCCCACCCGAAAGGAATGCACCCACTGGCACATCGGCGATCATCCGTAGCCGGATCGATTCTTCCAACAGTGCCCTAAGCTGCTGTTGGATTTCGCCCTCGCTCAGAGATAGTGGCTCAGACACAGGCACACTCCAGTACTGCTTGACCGCCAGCGTGCCATCCTGGTAGGTCAGATAGTGACCGGGCAGCAATGCTTCCACTTCTGCTAACATCGAGTAAGGCGTGGGCACACTATAAAAAGAGAGGTAATGGTGAATAGCGGGGAGATTCAGCGCTGGATCAGCCATCTCCGTCGCCAGCAGCGCTTTGAGTTCCGACGCGAAGGCAAGTTGCTTGCCGCCAGGTCTATCCCGCAATGTGTAGTACAGCGGTTTGATTCCCAGCCGGTCGCGGGCTGCAAACAGCTTTGCTTCCTTGCAATCCCAAATCGCAAAGGCAAACATTCCCCGGAAGTGTTCCAGGCACCGCTCGCCCCACTCCTCATAGGCATGGAGGATCACCTCCGTATCGGAGTGCGAGTTAAAACGATGTCCGGCCTCCTCAAGAACCCGGCGCAGCGGCTCGAAGCTGTACATCTCTCCGTTGTACACGATCCAGAACCGACCATCCTCGTTGGTCATTGGCTGGTGGCCTGCTGGAGAAAGATCGATGATTGCCAGCCGCGTGTTGACCAGCGAAATCGGCACAGGCTCCCGCAGGATGATGCAACCGTGATCATCCGGCCCACGATGGTGCATCGCCTGAGCTGCGATCTCCGCAACCTGTTCATCCGCCAGATTCACCACACCCCAGATCCCGCACATGGATTTCCCGCACTTTCAGCTAACAGTTGTTCATGGAACGCCGCCGAGCAGCGGATCGATGATCCGCTGTTGGATGGATGCCCAGTGAAGCGTCATCTGGCGCAGAACATAAGTGGCCAGCACAAACATGACCCAGACTGCGGTGATGACTTGACCGATCCTCGATAGACCACGTGGCGCGTTCCGCACTGCCTCATAGGCTGCACGCAGCTTCTCTGCGATCAGGGGATAGGCAAAGTGCTCTTGGGCAAAGGCTGCACACCGTGCGCGCATCGCAGGTCGATCCGGGTCATCTAGCAGATCGAGGATGCCCTGAGCCAACGCCGCGGGATCATCCACCTCAACAACCACACGTCCAGTGAGGCCATCAATAACTATCCCCTCCGGGCCGCCGGAGGCCAGCGTGACGACCGGTGTCCCACACGCCAGGGCCTCCAGCACAACGATCCCCAGACCCTCTTGCGCGGATGGGAGGACGAACAGCGCTGCGCCCTGATATAACCGGAGCAGTTCATCGGGGGGCACAACCCCCCGGAAGATAACCGCCTCCTCGAGAGAGAGAGCAGCCACCAACGAAAGAAGATGATCGTCGGGAGCTTCCCCAACCAGCACCAAGCGCAGGTGGGGTCGCTGTTGCTTAACGAGCGCGAAGGCTCGCAAAAGTAGCGGCACATTCTTACGAGGATCGGTGATCCGCGCTGCCAATAACAGGTATTCTCCCTCAGCGGCCACGGAATGGGCTTCGTGGTGCGGGTGGAAGCGCGTCGTGTCGACCGGATATAAGACGGTCTCAACGCGATCGGCAACGTTAGGCAACCATTCCCGGATGCGGGCGGCAGTGTGCGGGCTGAGAGCCATGATACGGGCTGCCTTGTTCAGCACCCAACGTTCCTGCGCCTGCAGGATCGGCCAAGTTGGGCTGTTCAGAACGCGCTGCGCCCACTTATCCCCCGCGCTCATTTTCGCGCGTAGCTCGTCCTCGTAGAGCGTGGCGATCCAGAGGACATAGGGAATACCTCGCAACGCCAACGGCAGCGCCACATGCGCGCTCCCTGATGCCACAAAGATGCATTCATATGCTCCGAGCAGATTGCCCAACAGAAAATGCGGCACGGCGTAAAACAGCCACAGTGGAACCGGTGGGGCGGGGACTAGTACGGTGGGTAGCCCCCGTTCCTCGACCCGACGGGCCTTCCATTGCCGAAGGGTGGTTGCAATGCGTTGAGGGAGAGATAAATTCCCCTCCGCGAACTGCGCCCGATAAACCGTCGGCTCATACCCCCATGTTTTCATCAGGACATAGATGGCATCCACCAGAGCGGGGACCCCACCAGGGCTGGCAGCCTCGATGGTCAGAATCGCAGCAGGCTCAGCCATTATACACTTCAGTTGTGAGCAACCTTCTCCAAGAGCTGCGTGCGCGCAGCGATCAGAAGGTCCCGATGCCCCTGTGCCCACCCATAGAGACGGCGCACCCCTTCTTCCGCCGTCACACGAGGTCGCCAGCCCAGCAGGCGTTCGGCCTTCCCAATGTGGCTGACATACACCCGCTGATCCCCTGGCCGCCAGCCATCATAGGCGATCTGCATCGGGCTACCACGTAACGCTTCTAGCATCTCAACCAAGTCGAGGAGTGAAATTGCCCGCTCTACCCCCCCGCCAATGTTAAAAATCTGCCCGGTGGCCACCTCTGGCTTCGCAATCACTGCTTCATAAGCGTCGAGGAGATCGTCAATGTACAGCACATCGCGTACCTGCATGCCATCACCGTAGATGGTCAGCGGCTGGTCAAGCACCGCCGAGATGGTGAAGTGTGCCACCCATCCCTGATCCTCAATGCCGAACTGCCATGTCCCATAGATGCACGATTGCCGGAATACAACCGTTCGTAGCCCATAGATGCGGGCGTAGTCACGCATATACTGGTCGCCTGCTCCTTTTGAGCAGCCGTAGGGAGAATGAAAGTCAAGGAGCTGGCTTTCCGCGACGCCATCCGGCAGATCGGTATATCGATAACGCCTGTCCACCAACTTGACCCCCACATCCTCCATGCCACCGTAAACCTTGTTAGTTGAGGTGTAGATAAGCAGAGGATTCTGGGTCTGGGTGCGGCTCTGACGGGCTGCCTCCAGCACGTTGAATGTCCCCAGCACATTCGCTTCCAAGTCATGGCGCGGATCGGCTACCGAGGATGTGACAGCAGTCTGGCCCGCCGCATGAAGCACCACATCCGCTCGGGCAACCCAAGGCGCAAGCGCTTCATAATCGCGCACATCCGCTTGTACGAACGTCAGGCGGTCACTGCCTGGATGGCTGCGTATCCAGCCGAGATTGAAATCCGAGCCAACACGGGAGAGGTTATCCAGCGCGGTGACGCTCCAACCGCGATCCAGGAATCGGCGTACTGTGTGGCTTCCGATGAAACCGGCACCGCCGGTCACCAGGAGGTGGGGCATGGCATTTCTCCATTGACGGGCGAACTGAGGATGAGATTTTAACATGCGCCCTTATTGGGGCCAACCATTGGCCCGGCGAGAAAAGATGAAAGCGGGGCTAAAACCTGTGCTTGGATTTCTATATCACTGCCATTCCTCGCGTTCATTGTTGTAAGTTGCGGCTCAAGCTATAATTTGAGCACACCGAGACTGTGAGGGGCCGGTAGTTACAACTCGCCGGCCCCTGCTATTGTGTGCGGATGGAAAATGACAACATGAGACAACGCTTTGCTATTATTGCGGCGATCACTGTGACGCTTAGCGCTTGCGGCCTGCTCCCCCCCTCCGGCAGCACAGGCGAACCCGGTGTTCCGAATGGGCCAACCCCCACCCCAAACCTTGGCGCCCCTGATGGTGTGGCTCAAGCATTCCTGGATGCCTGGAGGATAGGCAACTACGAGGGTATGTATAGTCTGCTCTCCGCTAACAGCCAGAGTGAATATACTCTCGATGAGTTCACGAGCACCTATACCAGTACAGCAACTGCCATGACGCTGATTGATGTGCGGGCTGAGCCACTATCCTCACTTCCAGACACAACCGGAACGACAGCCCAGATTGCATTCCACGCGACTTACAACACACAGGTTCTGGGGCCAATTGAACAGGACCTCACCATGAACTTGGTCCTGGCAAACGATCGCTGGGGAATCGTCTGGACACCTGCGCTCATCTTTCCCCAGCTAGCCGGCGGTAACACGATCCAGCTTGAAGTCGAGATACCTGCGCGCGCCAACATCTATGACCGCAATGGATTATGGCTTGTTTCGGCCAATGCCTCTGCTGTTACAATCAGCGTCGTGCCGGGTGAGGTCAGTCCAGACTGGGAAGACGACATGCTGAACCTGCTCAGCGAGGTGCTACGCACTCCGCCAGATCAGATTCGTCAGAACTACCAGGGCTACCCCGATGACTGGGTACAGGCGGTTGGAGACGCTGATTCCGAGACGGTGCAGGCTTACTGGAATGCACTCAGCAGCTACCCTGCCCTGCGGTTCACCGATAAGACAGGCCGCCGCTATTTCAACCTGCTTGCGCCACATGTGCTGGGCTACACCGGTTTCATCCCCGCTGATCAACTTGAAACCTACCAGGCGCGAGGCTACCAGGGTGACGAGATCGTCGGCCTCAGCGGGCTTGAGCTATGGGGAGAAAGCTTTCTGGCGGGGATGCGTGGTGGTACGCTGAGCGCTTACACGCCCAGCGGCCAGTATTCCGGCGAGATCGCCCGGCGCGATGCTCAGCCTGCACAGAGCATCTACACAACGCTCGATCGCAATCTTCAGGCGATCGTTCAGGACGCGATAGAGGAAGCCTATCGCGCTGGAGCGAACACCTGGGCCCCCATGGCTGGTGGCGCAGCCGTGGTGGTCATGGACGTCAACACGGGCAATGTCCTAGCCATGGCGAGTTTTCCTTACTTTGACCCGAATGTTCTTAACCCCTATAACAACCACCCCTTTCTGACAGATAACTACCTTAGTGATCTGTTCAACAACCCCCGCCACCCCTTCTTCAACCGCGCTACTCAAGGAGAATATCCCCCCGGTTCATTGTTCAAGATCGTCACCATCTCTGCTGCTCTGGGCAGTGGCCTATTCCAACCCGAAACGGAATATACCTGCACCGGGATCTGGTCAGAACTGGGGCAAGCAAGCCAAAGACTTGACTGGAAAGAGGGGGGGCACGGAACAATCACGCTGGTCCAGGCGCTCACAGGTTCCTGCAACCCTTACTTCTATCACGTGGGGTTGATCACCGGCCAGCAGGACTTCAACATCCTACCGAACTATGCGCGTGAATACGGTTTCGGTCGTGAGACGGGCATTCAGATCGAAGAAGAAGCCGGGCTGATTCCCGATCCGGACTGGCTATGGCAAGAGCGCGGTCAAGAATGGACGCTCAATGACAGTGTGAACATGGCTATTGGTCAGGGTGATGTCCTGGTAACACCGCTCCAGATGGCAGTAGCGGTCTCAGCAGTGGCAAACGGGGGAACCATCTACCAGCCCAATCTGGTCGACCATATCGGCCTGATTGGGGAAAATCCCTCGGTGGTGTTTGAGCCTCGGACAGTGGGGCGATTATCGCTCACCGACGAGCAACTTCAGGCGATACGGGATGGTATGCGCGGCGTAGCCTCTGCCATCGGCTTCGGGACAGCCGAGTATCGCCTCGGCAGCATGACGATCCCAGTGGCAGGCAAGACGGGTACGGCGCAGGTATCCCAACCAGGTGTGCCACCAATCGCCTGGTTTGCGGGTTACGCACCCTATGACAACCCCGAGATCGCCGTTGTTGTGATGGTGGAGAATGGCGGTCAGGGATCTAGTGTGGCAGCGCCAATCTTCCGAAGGATCATCGAGCGCTACTACAACACCCGCGTGCTAGACTATCCGCTCGACTGGTACGATCCCGAGCTATTCGACTTCGTAGAAGACATCGCCGAATAACGCGGAAGCAACTTCCCTGAAACTCTTAGGGATTTGCCATCTGCTCGCGGACGGTCTGGTATAGCAGATCGGCACGTAGTTCTGCCAGCGTGAAGCAGAGGCCGCCTAATTCCTCGGCCAGCCTTTGTGCCAATCCCTGGTCAAAGCTGGCATGTTCCATATTAATCACCACGGACCGGATGCCTTCTGCATGGACGCGATTCGCGATGCGATGAGCTTCATCCTGAGGAGGCAGATTCGTCATTGAGACATTGCCTGCCCCATCAGTCAGGATGATCATCAAGGGCAGTGCATCGGGGTGGGATAATCTGTCCTGTAAAAACACCTGGTAAGCAAGCAGCAGGCCGGCGGAAAGAGGGGTCTTGCCCCCCACGGGGATGTCAGCTAAGGCGCGCTGGGCCAATTGCACTGAATTGGTTGGCGGAAGCACCAAATGGGCACGATTCTTCTGAAAGACGACCAGCCCAACGCGGTCCCGACGCTGATATGCGTCGGTCAGCAGAGAGACAATAGCACCTTTGGTGGCTGTCATGCGCTCGGCAACAGCCATGCTCCATGACGCATCAACCACGAACAGAACAAGATTGGCTTGCCGCTTGACGCGGACCTTGCGTTGCAAGTCTTGCTTACGTACTGCAAAGGCTAGATCGCCCTTATCCCGCTCGATTTGATAGGGTGCAGCAGCGCGAATGGTGGCGTCAAAGGCAACATCAGAGGTATCCCCGTTAGCAGGACGGGCCTGAATGTAGCGCCCTCGCTTGCGGTCGGTCCGGGTACGGCTGCGGCGTCCACTCTGTCGCCGTGTGAGTTTATCTAGAGGAGTATCTAATCGTCGTCCCAGCTTGAACTCCTCGCCGGGTTGAACTTTTTGCCCTCCCTCCCACCAGTGCGACTCCTGACTAGGGAACACATCCTGACGATGGGGCTGAGTTGGCCCCATCTCAGGTTGTTGCTCCTCCCCTTCTTCCTCGTCTACCGCGTCACGCTGTTTTTTTTTACCTGGGTTGATTCCTCGGCCAGCTCCTGCTCCGAAGCCTCAGCATTCTCAGCATCGCTACGAGCCTGCTCGACTCGTTCTTCGAGATCGTGAAGACTCGCCTGAGCCTCTTGGAAGGGGCCACGCCGGATGCGATGCGGCAGGGCCAGTTCGGCTGCCATCAGAATGTCGCGCTCGGTGATAGAGGTGCGGCCTTCCAGGGCCGCATGAGCACGTGCGGCTTTTAGAATCACCAGATCAGCTCGGTGACCATCCACCTTCAGACTCGACGTGAGGTTGGCAATCGTGGCAAGGTCTTGGCGCGTGTAAGCTACATACTCAACGAGCTGGCGGGCACGCTCGATCTCATCCGCCAACTGCTGCTCACTTGGAAGCCATGCCTGACGGAAAGCCATCGCATCCGCTTCAAACTGAATGTGGCGTTCCAACACTGCCATTCGCTCAGCAGGGTCTTGCAGGCCCCGCACATCGACCGCCAGTGCGAAGCGGTCTAGAAGCTGAGGGCGCAGGTCTCCTTCCTCGGGGTTCATTGTGCCCACCAGGATGAAACGAGCCGGATGGGTGAAGCTGATACCCTCACGCTCTACGACGTTCACCCCCATTGCGGCGGAGTCCAGTAGCAGATCAACCACGTGATCGTCAAGCAGATTGACTTCGTCAACGTAGAGAATCCCTCTGTTAGCGGCAGCCAGCACACCGGCATCAAATTGGCGCTGGCCTAACTGGATGGCTTTCTCGATGTCGAGCGTGCCCACCACGCGATCTTCCGTTGCGCTGACCGGGAGATCGACGATCCGGATGCGGCGACGCGCGACCGGCAGCATCTCACCCCTCTCCCTACGCTCACGACATTCATCACACCATGTTTCGGGGTGGGCTGGATCGCAGCTAAAGCGGCAGTCCGCTACTACCTCAATCTCAGGGAGAAGGGCCGCCAAAGCGCGCGCGGCAGTGCTTTTAGCTGTGCCTCGCTCGCCCCGAATCAAAACACCACCGATCTGTGGATAGACGGCATTCAAGACCAGCGCACGCTTCATGCGCTCTTGGCCCACGATAGCTGTAAAAGGGAAGATCACAACAGACATGCCATGCTCACTTGCCGGTCATGTTCAAGAGCCAACCACGATAGTTTTACGGGAGGGGATTATACCGTACGGGGAAAAGCTGGCACAAACCATCCGAGGTATGGTCTTGCGTAGCAAGTCTCCTCAGGCGGGCTTCGCCAGCAAATTCGAAGCCAACAACGCATATATGTGAGCAGCTCGCGTCACATCATCCAGACAGACGCGCTCGTCTACTGTATGGGCGTGATCCGGGTTGCCTGGCCCGAACCCCACTGTTGGAATACCGGCCTCTGCCATGCTGAAGACACCATCTGTTGAAAACGCCCATTGGCCGATGGCAGGTGGCTGACCGATGACTGTCTGCGCTGCCCGGCTCAATGCGGCCACCAGAGGGTGATCGGGATCAAGCGCCCAGGGATTGAACGATTCGCGCACTTGCAGCGGGTACCCAGCATAGGTCTCCGACTTGTATTCAACTACCTCCACCGTCGCATCAATACCCTCGCGCTCGATAACGGTTTCAATCTGGGTCTGCGCGCGAGTGGCCGTTTCACCGAGAGTCAGGCGGCGATCCACATAAAAGGTACATAAGTCTGGAATCGCGTTTGCGCTCGCGGCCCGACTTTCGATGTGAGTCACAGCAATAGTTCCTGGCCCCAGAAAGGGATCGCTTGCCAGCCCTCCCGAAAGCAGGTCAATACCAAAGATCAGCCGTGCTGCCGCCGTAATCGCATTTTGGCCAAGGTCAGGTCGGGAAGCATGACTGCTTCGGCCCCGCACTGTTACCTTAAACAACACCCGTCCCCGGTGACCGCGTTTGATAGTCATATCGCTTGGTTCAGCGAGCACCACCCAGTCGGGTTGTATATTCTGCTCCTCCAACAAAATCTTGAGCGCACAGCCCTCGCATGGTTCTTCTTGAACAACAAATGCCAGCACCAGTCTGCCATGCAGTTCGACATGAGCCTCAATGAGGCGTTTGGCGGCATAGACCATGGCTGCTATGGATGCTTTCATGTCACACGCGCCCAAGCCATACAGGAAGCCATCCTTGACGGTCGCGGTATAGGGCCCATAGGGCCACGCCGCACCAGTTGGGGCTACTGTATCCATATGGGCATCCAGCAGCAGAGTTGGCCCATCTCCATTGCCTAATAACGCCATGACGCTCCCCGCCCGGTCGGTACGAACGTCCTGAATCCCCACTGCCCGAAGCTCGTGCCGGATCAATTCTGCTACCGCCCCTTCTGCTGTTGAGAGGCTGGGCGTCTGAACCAGCGCTCGGAGGAAATGGGTCATTTGCACACATTCGTCTACATCGAGCATCAGCCTGGCAGGCGCCGAGGACGAACTCGATCCCAGCACAGAGTGGAGACGGAAGGGACGGGTCATTTAATAAGCTCCAGTGCCAAAAAGGACACGGGGGACAGTTTGCAGCAGAATGCGAATGTCGAGATCAAGGGACCAATTCTCAATGTAGAAAATATCCAGTAGAATCATCTCATCAAACGGGATGTCGCTGCGACCACTCACCTGCCATAGGCCGGTCACCCCAGGACGCACAACAATCCGCTCTCGTTGCCAGGGTTCGTATTGAGCCACTTCCTCAGGCGTTCCTGGGCGTGGTCCGACCCAACTCATCTCGCCCTTCAGGATATTGATCAGTTGTGGTAGTTCATCGATGCTGGTCCGCCTCAAGAACCGCCCGACTCGCGTCCGGCGCGGATCGTCCCGGATTTTGAACAAAGGGCCATCTGCCTCGTTCAGGTCCGCCAGCTCGGCCTGCATTCTCTCTGCACCAACGATCATGGTGCGGAACTTATACATGTCAAACACCCGGCCATCCTTCCCCACACGTGGCTGTTTGAACAGAACTGGGCCGGGCGAATCGAGTTTAATGAGCACCGCTACCAGCACAAAGAGCAGAAGCGCAAAGGGGAGGGCGAGAAAGACCAATATCAAATCCATTGCACGCTTGACCAGCATAGCGCCTGAACTCAACTCGGTGGGGCCTGGCCCGATCAGGGGGATCCCATGCAGGCTATCCAGATCAACCCGATGCATCCTCTGCTGGAATACATCTGGAACCACGCGGACTCTGACTTTACCCCGCTCGCACTCAGCCACGATCTGCATAATCTTGCGGTGATACATCCAGGGAAGGGTCACGATAACTTCGTCCACCTTCTGCGTCTGGATGACTTCAGCTAGCTTGTCAAGGCCACCAAACCCCTGAAAGCGACCCAGATGACCATCTCCTTTGGTGGGATCATCATCAACATAACCCACGATCTGGTAGCCCAGCCGGGGTGAAGCCAGGATACTGCGCATAACCGCCCGCCCAACCTCACCCGCGCCCACGATCAGGAGCCGCTCCACACCAATACCTCTCCGCCGGAGCTGCCCTTCGATAAAGTGCTGCACCAGGCGGGAAGTTGCAAGCAAGGCCACGATCAGCAAGCCCGCCAGCACCAACATACCGCGCGAATATACCAGGGGCTGGGTGAAAAAAGTAATCGCCATGATCACGACAATGCTGGTCATCGTCCCGCTGACCAAGCGGTAGGTTTCGTCCAACCAGCGGCGCCCTCGCCTCCTCTCGTAGAGGCCGTCAATCCTGTACATTGTCAGGCACAACAAGGTGAGCAGTACAGCCGTTGGGATGTAAGAGGGATAAAAGGGCGCGTCATAGCGCGGATCGACGGGATAGGGGATGCCCATCTCATACCGCACCATGTACGAGAGGAAGAAAGCCACATTGATCAGGGCGATATCTGCCACCAAGATTAGAGGCTGGGACGCCTGATTCTTGACCATATGCGGCATCACGTGCTATCACTTAGCGCCCGGTGATAGGCTAGGGCCGTCTGTCGGGCAGTGTTAGTCCAGGTGAAATTCTTTGCGCGGGCCTGCCCCCTAAGCCCCAGAGCCATACGGGCAGAGGAGTCCGTCAACAGATGGGCCAGAGCATCCGTCCAGGCATCAGGGTTGGTGGCAGGAAGCAACACCCCGTCCGATCCCACTACTTCCGGCAGAGAGGCCGCATTAGAGGCGACGACCGGAACGCAGCAGGCCATCGCCTCGAGGAGCGGTAGCCCGAATCCCTCATACATGGAAGGATAGACGAACAACTCTGCCGCATTGTACCACATCGGGAGCATTCGATTCTCGATATAGCCAGGCAGGATCACATCCTCCCTAAGCCCCAAGGATTCAATCAAGGCCAGGATTCGATCCGTCCCCCAGCCTTCCCCGCCTGCCAGCACCAATTTGACCTCCGCACGTTGCGGAAGCCGCGCATAGGCGACCAGCAGGGTGTCCAGATTCTTGCGCGGTTCCAGTGTGCCCAAATACAGAATGAAGCGCTCTGGCAATCCCTGCCGGGCACGAAACTTGGCCACCTGCTCAGGAGGTAAGGATTTAAAGTGCTCAGCGACGCCCGGCAATGCAACGTCGATCTTATCCGGGGCAACATGGAGCAGCGCATTGATTTCTGCCTTCCCACTTTCGGAGATGCTGATGATCCGGCGCGCCCGTCGCGCGGAAAGGTGGGTGATCCATTGGAGATACAGACGCCGCGCCCGCCCAAGGTGCTCCGGGTAACGCAGGAAGCTCAGATCGTAGATCGTGACCACACTTGGCCCAGGCCAGAACGCTGGCACAGCAAACGCCATCCCATGAAAGAGATCGGGATCAAGCCGGAGGAGCATCCAGGGCACAACCAACTGTTCCCACATGATACGCACAGTAGGCCGATGAGCGAGAAAGCGAGAGCGCCGAACATCCCATCTGCCCCTATCTGGCAGCGTTCCTGATCCAACCAGAACAGTTAAAACGAGGCTAGGGTCAACTTCACATAAGTTCGCCAGGGTATTGTAGATATACCCATGAATGCCCGCGCTACGATATGAAGCCTCTCCCGACAGCAAGTATGCATTGAGAGCAACGTGGGTGTGCACACTCATGCGGGCGATTATAACGGGCCGCCGGGGGCTTGTCTTGCAAACAAACGTTCTGAAAGCGATACTATCGGCAAATGGACCTGGCCGCCCTGCTTGACCAGCTTCGACACGACCCGGCCTTTATGGCAAACGTCACCGCGTGGGAACGACTACCCGCCCGGGCCGCTCGCTATGCTGAGTACCCAGCCGCGCTTGATAGCAGGCTCATTGAGGCCACCCGTGCGCTCGGATATTCCCCTTTATACATCCATCAGGCACGCGCCATCGAAGCCGCTCTGAATGGGCAGAACATAGTACTGGTCACCGGGACCGCCTCGGGGAAATCGCTGACCTACCACCTACCTGCCCTCCAATTCATGTTAAACGAACCAGGCGCTAGCGCGCTGTACCTTTACCCTACGAAAGCGCTGGCCCAGGATCAAGCAGCTTCCTTGAGCGCACTTGTTGGAGCGTTGAAGCTGGACACATCCATTCCCTTCAACGTGTATGACGGTGATACTCCGCGAAGCTATCGTTCGCGGATTCGCCGGGCCGGTGGAGTGATCATCTCCAACCCGGATATGCTTCATCTGAGCATCCTTCCTTATCATCCACGGTGGGCTACCTTCTTTGAGACCCTGCGCGTGGTTGTGTTGGATGAACTGCACACCTACCGGGGCGTGTTCGGCAGCCATATAGCTAACGTGCTCCGGCGGTTGCGGCGGATATGCCGCTTCTACGGCAGCGACCCGATCTTCCTCTGCGCCAGTGCCACCATCGCCAACCCACTGGAACTGGCCGAACGGCTTATCGAAGCGCCTGTTGTCCTGATCGACAACGACGGTGCCCCTCGTGGCGAAACGCATATCGTTTTGTACAACCCTCCAACGGTGGATGCCCGTACGGGGCTGCGTCGTAGTTATGCACTGGAGGCTGCTAAGATCGCTTCACGGTTTGTCGCTGAGGGTGTGCAAACGGCTATCTTTGCGCGATCCCGCCTGGCTACTGAAGTCCTACTAGGGTATATCCGCGACGAGGTTGAGCAAGCAGGTAGCGATCCAACCAGCATTCGGGGTTATCGAGGCGGCTATTTACCCCTCGAACGGCGTAAGATCGAGGAAGAGCTACGTAACGGCTTGGCAAGAGGTGTGGTAGCCACCAATGCGCTGGAGTTGGGCATTGACATAGGGGAACTGGCGGTGGCTATACTGGCTGGCTACCCTGGCACGATTGCGAGCACCTGGCAACAGTTTGGGCGAGCCGGGCGACGCGCCACACTCTGCGTAGGTATTCTGGTAGCATCGGGCACGCCCCTCGATCAGTATGTTGCCACCCATCCCCGCTATCTGTTCGAGCGCTCGCCTGAACATGCCCTGATCAATCCAGATAACCTGCTGATTCTGGCCGATCACCTGCGTTGCGCAGCTTATGAGCTTCCCTTTACTGCAGGTGAACCATTCGGAAGCTTCCAGGGGGCCGAGGAAATCCTACTCCTGCTTGCTGAAGGCGGAGAGATTCATGGCAGCGGTCATGCCTACCGCTGGGTTTCGGATGCTTATCCGGCGGCAGACGTGAACCTGCGCACGACCGGCCCAGACACCATTGTGATCCAAGATCACACTAGCAGCCCACCGGAAGCCATCGGTGTGGTGGATCGCCAGAGTGCGCCAAGGCTTGTCCACACAGGCGCAATCTATCTCCATGAGGGTCGCCAATTTGTAATTGATGAATTGGACTGGGAGCACGGAGCCGCCCGAGCCAGTCAGACCGAAGCGGACTACTACACCGATGCCAGCATTTCTAGCGAAGTGGAGGTGATTGAAGAATATGCTTCAAAGCCGTCGGGGAATTGTCTGAAAGCACATGGCAGGGTGCTGGTGACTCAGCAAGTAACCGGGTATCGCATCGTCAAACGTTATACACATGAAACGCTTGGCTATGGGCAGATCGACCTTCCACCTCAGCAATTCGAAACCACGGCTTACTGGGTTGCCCTGACTCACGATCTGACCAGCCAGCTTGAAGCGCAGAGCATTTTGTTGCGCCCCAATAACTACGGCCCAAATTGGCATGAACAGCGCGACAGAGCGCGTGCGCGCGATGGGTATCGGTGTACACGTTGTAACGCTCCTGAACGCGATGGCCGGCAGCACGATGTTCACCATCTGATCCCTTTCCGGGACTTTGGTTACCTGCCCGGCCAAAATGAGAACTACCGGGAGGCTAACCGTCTGGATAATCTGGTTACCCTGTGTTCAACCTGCCACAGGTCTGTTGAAGCAGTGCGTGGAGTGCGGAGTGCGCTTAGCGGTCTGTCAGACGTGCTGCAGAATGTGGCAGCATTATTACTGATGTGCTCGCCCGGTGACATTGGCGTGGCTGTACAGCAGGGCTTGACTCACGCCAAAGCACCGATCATTACGATCTACGATCACGCTCCGGGCGGGTTGGGGCTAGCCCCGCAACTATACGATCTGCATCATGAATTGTTGAGCGGGGCGCTGGAGCTGGTGCGAGATTGCCCCTGCGAGGAAGGGTGCCCTGCCTGCGTCGGGCCAGTCGGAGAGGGCGGGGCAGAGACGAAAGAAGCGACGATCAAGCTGCTTGAGGCTATGGTTGGCACACTACCGCACGGCGGGTAGCGACAAGGATAGGTATACGAACGGCTAGGGTCCCCAGCGCGGTTGCCAATCAGCATAATCATTGAAAGTCAGGGCCGTGACTTCCGTGCCGTCGATCCGCATGATCATGATTTCATTATCGCCATCGCGAGATGATGCGAAGGTGATCCACTGTCCATCTGGTGAAAAGGAGGGGCCCTTGTTGCTGCCTCCGTTGGTAAGACGGCGGATCAGGCTACGGTCGCAGCCGTGCACCAACAGCGTGCACTCAATGGGGATAATAAAGATGTCTTTGTCGCTCCCCGGCCCGGCATAGAAGGTCAGGTAACGGCCATCAGGTGACCAGTCGTTACGTCCGCCGATGCTCACTGCCGTCGTTAGCTGGCGCACGTTGGAACCGTCAGCATTCATGACAAACAACTCCTTCGTCCCCATCCGATTGGAAGCAAACGAAATCTGCGTTCCATCTGGCGACCAGGAGGGATCGATATCGTCAGAGGTTTCGAATGTGATCTGAGTGGGGTTGGAGCCATCGGCATTCATCACCCAGATATTCTGGTCCGTGTGATCCATTCCTCCCCCGTAGGTGGACGTGAACACAATCCGCGTGCCATCCGGGGAAAACTCGGGGGCGTAGTTATCCCCCATGTCCCTTGTAAGACGGCGAATCTCCCCCCCTGGCAGGCTGAGCGCGTAAATATCAAATGGCCCATTCCCTCGCTGTGACGAGAAAAGGATGGTCTGCCCATCGGGCGAAAGAGATGGATACCAATCTGTGCCGCTTAGATAGGTCAGCCGCTGCTGGTTGGAGCCATCGGCATTCATCAGGCAGATTTCGTCGGAGCCATCTACATAGCAGACGTAGACGATGTGGCTCTGTGGCAGGTTGAAAGATGGCGTTAACGCGACAAAAGCGGGTGTAACTGTAGGTATAGGAAGCACTTCGCTATCGGGCATGGGAAGCGCAATGGGACTCGCTTCAGGCGTTTGAGAAAGCGAGAGAATGTATTCAACAGGTAAGACAGAAGTAGCCGTCTGGAGGAGAGAAGAGGGCGGGGTTGCCGTCACAAAAAGAACGACTTCCTCCTGGACAGCGGCCACGTCCTCCTGGCTGGGACGGTTTAGCCAAAGCCACACCGCTCCAACCAGCAATGCCAGCACAGTGATGCCAGCTAATTGTCTCCACGGTATCACAATCAGAGGTGGGATTCGAGGTTGCTTCCGGGGAGGGGCGAGGGGCACATCCTCCGAGCGAAAAGAAACATGCGGGATTGCCGGGCGAGGCGTAACGTTCCGCAGTCCGTCCTTGTACGGATCGTACGGCACCTCTCAGCCTCCAGTTACCCCGCCAACTCCAACTTCGTCAACTTGAGGCGTCACAGTGCCAACGGGTAAGCCCTCAATCCACAGTTCATGCCACAAAGCGAAGTTTAACAGATACCAGGTAAGGTAATCGCGGCGTTCGATCATCATCCGGACGACCTCTGGTTGGAAGTAGTCAGTTCGCACCACAAAGTCGAGCAATTTGCGGCGCATCATGCTGCCCAGGCGGGTTCGCAACCATTCCTCAACTGGAACAGCAAATCCCTGCTTGGGCCGGTCAATAATCACATCCGGGATCAAACCGCGCACAGCTTGTTTGAGCAGGTGCTTGGGTATACCCCCATCGAGTTTGATTCGCTCCGGGATACTCATCATTAGGCCCACGAAAATATAATCCAGATACGGCACGCGGGCCTCGACACTGGTTGCCATGGCCATCTTGTCCACCCGCATCAGCAACAGCTCCGGCAGGCGCAGGCGCAAGTCAAGGTACGCCATATAGTTGAGGTAGTCCGAGTTTGTGCTGCGTTGCTCGAACCGCTGGCGGTAAGGCCGAATCACATCCCAAGATGTCAGATCGCCCAACCGTTTCCGAAGCGCGGGGCTGATCAGCCGGTTCTTGCGCGCTTCGCCGAACGCTTCAGCTCCGCCCCAGAACAGCTCCTCGCTTGCCACCGCACGGCGGATAAATTCATAGCGTATAGAATCCCGGCTGAGGGGAGCTGCGGCCAACGCTAGTCGGCGCAGCGAAGTAGGGAGCCGCATAAAGTCCCGCCACACGCCACGATGCAGGTGCAGAACATCCATCCAGTGTGTGTAACCGCCAAACAATTCGTCAGCGCCCTCGCCTACCTGGATCACAATCGTTCCGCTTTCCCGCGCTAATTTGGAGACATAATAGATTGGGACACAGACCGGATCGGCAATCGGCTCATCCTGGTAATAGACCAAGTGAGGAAGAAAGCTGACCAGATCTCCCTCATCAATGATCACCTCATGGTGATCCGCTCCAAAGTGTCGTGCGACCAAGCGTGCATGTTGGAATTCATTGTATTTCTGGTGACCCTCGTACCCGATGCTAAAAGTCCGAACAGGCCGATCCATATGCTCAGCCATTAAGGCCACATTGGTGCTCGAATCGATCCCACCGCTCAAGAAGACGCCAACCGGCACATCGCTAACCATTCGCAGGCGGATTGACTCCCGTAGCGTGGCCAACAGCGCCTCTTGGTATTGTTCAGGTGACCATTCGGGATGCGGCTGGGCTGAATCGTATACATCCCAGTATTCCGCCACAGTCAACTGGCCGTCCGGGCCGAGCTTCGCAAAGTGCCCCGGCGGCAGCTTGGAGATGCCGGCAAAGAGCGTCTGCGGTGCTGGGGCCGTCAAAAAAGAAAGGTAGTGGTACAGCGCCTCCTCATTAACGGCGCGTGGCACGGCGGGATGGAGAAGGATGGATTTGATCTCCGAGGCAAAGATGAACTGGCTACCTGCGAAGGTATAGTAGAGTGGCTTGACACCGAGGCGGTCACGCGCCAAGAACAACTCTTGTCTATCCGCGTCCCAGATCGCAATGGCAAACATGCCTCGCAACCTGTGAAGGGCCTCAACGCCGTACTCGCAGTAGAGGCGAATGATAACCTCCGTATCACTGTGACCTCGAAAGGTGTGGCCCCGCGCTTCCAGTTCGGGCCGATGGTCAGCGTGGTTATAAACCTCGCCATTGTAGGTGATCCAGAGTCTGCCCGTGCCATCTGGCATCGGCATATGCCCTGCGGAAGACCGATCAATGATCGCAAGGCGGCGGTTAGCAAGCGCCGCCCGACCGTCGGGCGAGATATATACTCCCCAGTCATCTGGCCCTCGATGAGCGATCACATCGGCCATGCGCCGCACCAGCGCCTCGTCTATAGGCGGGCCGCCCGGCAAACGTACGATCCCTGCGATCCCACACATATTAAACCCCTACACCGCCTGTCGCCTGGTGGATGCTTCCACGATGCACGTGCGGTAAACCTCAATCCACTGATCGGTCAAGGTATCCCAGTTGAAACTCTTCACCATCAATTGCCTGCCGCGCTCTGCCTCAGCTCTTGCCTGGGCGGGATTCGAGAGAACCTCCGTGATCGCTTTTACCAGGGCAGTCGTGCAGCCGAAGGGCACAGCGCGCGCGACCCCGGCTTCGACCAAGCGCGTTGCAAGACCACATCGGTCTGTGGTGATCGTTGGCGTGGCATTCAGAAGCGACTCCATGACGGTGATCCCCTGAATCTCATACCGCGATGGAAGCACGTAAACATCAGAAGCACGGTAGGCCGCCGCCTTGGATCGCTCATCTCCAATATAGCCCACAAACCGCACTGCCTCGCGGATCCCCAAACGGTCAATCTGAGCTTCAATCTCGGCCTGCACACCGTCATCCGGGCCAGCTAGCATTAGAATGGCGTCAGAGTGATACTTCAACACCTCCGCAAAAGCATCAACCAGGAATTCAGGCCCCTTGATCCGGTTGAGCCTTGCCAGGAAGCCTACAACCGGGCGGCCCTCCGGAATGTTATTGCGGCGCTTGAACTCCGCTACATCGACTTCAAAGTCATATGCAGCTATATCAATGCCGTTTGGAATGATGATAATGCGCCAATCTGGTATCCCCAACGCCCGATACTGCTGGCGTTCCATCTCAGTTAGGGCATGTAGCCGGGACGCATTACGGAGCAGCCTACGCCCATACAGCACGTCGTAAATGTGCTTCACCATAGTGCGACCCAGCTCAGGGGGTAAGCCTCCCTGCGGCATCACAATATAGGGCAGGCGATGCCTCCTCAGGCCGGGCAGAGCATAGGCATTTTGAAGGGTGCGAAACTCATGCAGATGGATCACATCAAACTGGCGCATCAACTGCGCCAGGCGCCATCCAAACCCAAGCGGAATAAAAAGGCGGTTCCAAGCGAGATCGTTACTGAGGTTAGGAAAGCGCCGAACCTTGACCCCATCGATGACCTGCTCGCCCGCAGGAGACCGTTGTCTGGAGTCCAGCGCGTCGGTGGTGTAGATGAGCACATCATGCCCACGTTCAACCAGCCGCTTGTTCAACTCGTAGGCAACGCGAACTGGCCCTCCATAAGCCCAAGCAGGGTTGAAATAGGGCACAATATGGAGAATCCGCAGGCGTTCTGGGGCGGTAGTACTCATGGGCAATTCAGGGCAGAACGCGCCACACCTGCGCACCGTCCTGCTCAAACACCAACTCCAACCAGCCTATGTTGGTCGGTGGCGTTTCAAGAGGATACCACGCATCCTGCGGCCAGCGCCACCGCAGAGTATCAGCGGTATCCTCGAAATGCCCCGGTTCAGCAGCGATCTGAGGGATAACAATGTATGCCACACCATACGCAACCAGCGTCTCGTGGGCACCGGATTGCCCAAGATTAAAGTAAAGATCCGATAGCACCCGCGCCCGTTCGTAGTAGGGTTCTGCGCCAGAGAAAAAGGGCTGGTCACGGAATGCCACGCTCTCCCGCTCTGCGATTACCGGAACCCAGTGACCCTCAAACCCAAGCGGATAATTCAAGATGAGCGCACTAGGTGGGGTGTTCTCGCGCAAATAGGCCATTGCCGCGAGATCAGCGCGAGACGCAAATGCTCCATAGAAGTTGAGCCAGGGGCGTGTCACAGTCAGCAAAGGTCGCTGCAAGAAAACAATGAGCATCACACCGGCCACTCCTATTATCAACCCCGCAATGCCCAGCACACGCGGCAGCCGAATCGGCCATCTCTCCAGCACATGCTCAACCGTCACGGTGGCCAGATAGGGATAAACCAGTGCGGGGCCGTGCCAAGCAATGCTGAAGGGATAGGCATAACGCATGATATCGAGACCAGTCAGGTCAATGACAGTGTCGAGGAGTCCGAAGATTGAGAAATCAACCAGGAGAGCTGCCCAGGCCAGCATCAATACATCGGGCAGCGAGCGCCTGCGTGCACCCAGGATCAACCCGAACACCGCCAGCAGAGGGATCAGCACACCCTGATAAACCACCAACTGAGTCATGTGACCACCGCTGGGCACAAAGGGCGAGGCGACATATTCCTCGAAGAAAAGGGGCCACACTTGATAAAGCCAGGGGATTGTGAGGACCACCCCTACGGCTGGGATCAGAACGAAAAGCTGCAACCAAGCAGAAGGGGTACGGCACTCGGCCCGGCTGATCCAAAAAGTAGCATAGAAGGGCACATAGCCTAGCAAGAGGATAATGGTGGTATCTGGGTGTGTCAGGGCGACCGCTGCCAATGCAACAGACGCCATGAGGCCAAGTTCTAGCTGCTTGTGCTGCACCGATTGGAAAGCCAGCACCAGAAAGAGGATCACAAACACCAGCGCTGTGACAGTAGTGTAGTGGGAATCCATCAGTGCCAGGAACAGCCCCAATCCGAAGATAGTTGTGAGAGGCAATATCCAACGGGCGCGGGCAGCCTCTGGCATGAATGCCCTTGCCAGATCAATATTCAGAAGCACAGCTACCCCACCCATGAGGTGAGAAAACGGCAACATCACTTGATGGAGCGGCAGATGAAGCAGATCGGAAAGGAATGCCCACCACACGAAGAGGGCTGGCGAGTACAAATATTCGACCTCTGGCTGCCAGGGAGCCAGCGTATGAATGGTTCCTCCCTCGCGCACCATCAGTGCGAGGTAGCCGAATCCCTGCGCATCGGTATCCAGTGGCACAAATAGGATAAAGGCCGGCGCCACAAAGATGCTGACAACAAACAGATGGAATAGCCAATCTGGTTCCGGGCCGAGCGTAGGAGCCTGGCTTCCTTGCGCTTGGCGCACTTTGGCAAGCCACATGGCAAGCATCACGATGAGCGCCACGCTCCATGCGGCCATCATCAGCCAAAGCTGGTAGTGGAAAGCGGCTGCTAGATCGGAAAAGAGAACACTCAACCCAGCTAGAAGCCATGTGATGGAGACGCGCCACGAAAGCCCCAGCCGACGTAGAAAGGCGCGATGGAGAAGCCAGCCTGGCACGCCAACCAGCGCCGCCAGCGCTAGCAGATTAAACAGGGTCGCAGCTCCCATACTGGCAATCACAAGCGCCTCTCCACCACCTCCTTCAGCAGTGTCTCAAATTCTGCCGCGATGGCCTCCCAATCACAGTGCATCTCTACGAAGCGCCGAGCCTGCCTGCCCAGCTCGTTGGCCTGCTCGCGACTGGAGATGGCCTTCGAGACTTGGTGTGAAGGCCATGCGTAAATCACCCCATTTCCCTCCCCCACATCGCGCTGGATACCGGGCAAAGGCGACGCAATCACCGGTTTGCCAGAGGCCATGTACTCATATAGTTTGATCGGGACGATATGTTCGGTGGCAGGCACACAATGAAAAGGTAGCACACACACATCTGCTGCAGCTAGCAGGTCAGGTATCTGGCTGTAGGTCACGCGCCCGGTCAATACGAGCCGATCACCCAGGCCTGCCGCTTGCATTGCCTTGAGCGTTGGGTAGTCGTCCCCATCCCCTACTACCAGCAGGCGAACGTGAGGCGGAGCCTCACGCAGGGATTCAGCCACTTCGCGCACACCGGAGAAGGGATAGAGCCACCCCATAAAGAACAGCACGAAATCATCTTCGCGCAGCCCCCATTTGGCGCGAACCGGGTTGCCATCCAGCCCCGGCGTGAATCGGAGCAAATCAACGCCCGTCCGCAGCACATGCGCCCGCTCCGGTTCTGCACCCATAGCGATTGCGTAGTCGCGCAGGTGCTCATTGATGACCAGCACCTCATCTGCCAGCCGGAAAATGTGGCGCTCAACAGCATAAGCCAGGGGCTGAAGCAGCTTGCTTGGGACGATTGCGTGAAGAGAGTCGATCACGTGGAAGACGTAGGGAATGCGATACTGACGCGCGAGGCGCAAAGCAGAAAGCCCCGTGCTCAGCGCATAGGAAAGGATCAGGTCAGGGCGCGACTCCCGGATCAGACCTTTGAGCACCACATAGTGGGAGAGGACCGAGGACGGCCTGGCGAGCAGGGAAAGACTCAGCGTGCCGGGAGTCACAAGCCGGATGTGTGCCGTGTCGTAGATACGAGCAACGTCGGCCTGCACGCGCTGCCTGCTGACGAACGGCTCTCGCGGCCAGTGCGGGCGTAAAATGGGGTAATCCAGCACAGTAACGGTGTGGCCGCGCAGGGTGAGTCGCTCAAGAAGGTGATGCTGCTGGTGTGGTCCACGCCGCAGCCAATCTGTTTCCTGCACAGCGATAATGTGCACTGACTATGACCCTCCTGGGACGGCAGGCCAGCCCCCTTGGATTCCTAAGGCACAGGCAGATCGGTGCGCAGGATTCGCATGATATGGACCCCGCCACTTTCGTAGACTGGCTCAAAAATCCGGGAGTCCCAAATATGCTGGTAGAACTCGCTCTGATTCCAACCCAGGCGCCCGTTGTAGACAGAGAATACCGACGAAGAGTGCACGAGATAGTCGTAACCTCGTAGTTCAGCCAGGCTCAGCGGATATGAGACTGTGACGTCATAATCCAACAAGTAGTAGGCCAAGCGCCCATCCATAATGATGAGCCGGCTGGTCGAAGGATCAACATTGTCGTGAAGATAGTGTGCCAGATCGTACAACTCTCCCCTTACCCGGCGTTCCCGCTCCTCCTCAGTAGCAAAGGGCCGGGTCACAGCCCAGTACAGGCCGCCTAACCGGTCGCTCGAAGACCAGATAAGAACTCCGGCTAGCAACGTTCCTCCAACGGCCTGCCATACTGGGCGTGGCAATGGCATACGCTGGCCTATGTGATCGAGAGCCAGCTTCACAGGGCGGGCCGCCCATATTGCCATAATAGGGAGGATCAGGATCAGGAAACGGGGATCGAAGGAAAATCGCACCCACCATGCGATCCAGTAAGGAATAAGCACGATCGCCAGGAGCAGATCAAATGGAGGAGGGCTGCCCCGACCCTTCATAACCAGCCAGCCCTGCCTAATTGCGTAGAGCAGCCCAATCACCCATCCTGCCGCGTAAACCCAGCTTAGCAGCGGGCCGAAATCAGCGGGCCAGGCAAGTGCGGGTATCAACCCAAGCCAGCCAGTCATAGGAGCAGCCAGATGGTAGAGGCCCGCGATAGGCATCACATTCGGCATGCCGCCGAGAATCCCATTCCTGACGTACCAGGGAAGGGCGATCACCAACGAGGGAAGCACCATCCCAGCCCACGCCCGAAGCACTCGCGGCCCGCGTTCTGTTAGTGGTTCTCGCCGCGTGGAGATCAACCACAGAACAGGAACAGCCGCCAAACTCGGGAGCCAGGTCAGGGCAGATTGTTTGGTAAACAGCGCAAACCCAACTAGGACACCCGCGGCAAGCGCATCGCGTCCCCTGCCAGTCTGCCACCAGTGCATTGCAAACAATAAAGCCATCATCAACGGGAAGGTAGTCGGGATGTCTGTGTAACCCAGCGTGGCGTTGCGAATGAAGAGCGGCGTCAGAGCCATCAACGCACTGGCCAGCAGGCCGCCACGCACTCCAAGCACCAAGCGCCCGATCAGGAAGGTAGCCCCCAGTGACCCCACTGCCATTGCAAAGGGGAGCAAATTGGCGAGATGCTCGTTTGTGTAGCCTGCCGCGAACCAACTCGCCGCATAACCAATCGGGACCAACGGTGGGTAACCCACAACAGACTCTGGAAAACGATTGGCTCGGTAGATCAACTGGGCATGCAGCCCGTACCGGGCCAGCGTATCGTCGCCTAGGAATGGGTAATAGAGGTTGCTGATCAGAACGATAGAGAGCGAGCCAATGATCGCCCACATCAAGAAGCTATCGACATCAAGGCACGCCAGTTGACGCCAGCGCCGCAGCCAGTAGGCGCACCACTTGGCGGGCGCAAACCAGGTCCGATCAGTGGCAAGGCCAGCAATGAGTCCCGCCACGATAACGGCCAGCGCCGACCAACCCGTAAGCCAGCGCCCTGGAACCATTCCTAACCAGAATAGGATCAGACTCAGTGAGCCAACACTTGCTGCGATTGCAGCCAAGGCACGGGTCAGGGGTGAGTAGATCGTTGCGGGACCCAGGAAGCGATCAACGAGCGGCCAAAGGAACAGATACCCGATAGGAATGAGCAGAACCCCCAGAGGGTGGAACATGGCACTTGTGCCTACGCGAAACAAGCCGTTGCTACTGATAGTGACGAATGATCGGCGTACGCATCGCGCTTTCTATCGCGGCTCTGTCGCGTTCCAGTTCGGCCAGTACCCTGTCATGAGGCACCAACACTGCCAGCAGATCGGCCCCCCGGCATATGTCCACCAACGACTCGTAACCCATTGCTTCGACCAACGGATCGTAGTGCAAAACGTCATAGCCGTCTTCACGCAGCAACCGGACGATCTCCACGGCGGGACTCTCGCGCACATCCTCGGTGTTGGGTTTATAGGCTGCACCAATCGCCACCACCTTGGGGATCGGAATGGCGCTCACCTCACGGCGAATCTTGCCCGCAATCCGATGAGGCATCTCATCGTTAATGAGACGCGATGTGAAGATCAGCCTGGAGTTCGAAGGATCGACCTCCTTGATGAACCAGGGGTCGATGGGGATGCAATGTCCACCCACGCCGATCCCAGGCATAAGAATGCTGACCCGTGGGTGCTTATTAGCCAGCTCAATTGCCCGACGCCCGTCGATCCCTAAGGTCTCTGCGACCGCATTGAACTCATTGGCGAGCGCGATATTCACATCGCGGTAGGCGTTCTCCATCAGCTTGACGAGTTCTGCGGTTATGTCGTCTGTCTTGTAAAGCTGCCCCTTGACGAAGCTGGCATAGACTTCGGCGGCCTTGTCTTGAGTGATCTCATTGATCCCGCCGATGATCCGGTCGTTGTGAACAATTTCGTAGAAGATATCTCCCGGCAGGATGCGCTCAGGACAATGCGCCAGATAGATTGACTCACCCACCTTAAGACCCGTCTTGGACTCGATCATCGGGGTGATGCGCTCGCGGCAGGTCAGGGGAGGAACGGTGGACTCAACAATGATCAGGTTGCCGGGGCGCAGATAGGGAATGATACACCCGATAGCTTCATCAACAGCCCGTAGATCAGCCACTTTCTTGCGGCGATCAACAGGGGTTGGCACTGCAATGATGAAAACATCCCCCTCGCAAGGGGTCAACTGCGCATGTAGATTCGCCCTAACCTCGGGGTCGTCCATAAGGCGTTGCAGGTCATCCTCGCGGATGTGCATCACCCCATCGTTGATCGCACGAACGATATTTTCATTTATGTCCACCCCCACAACATAGTGGCCTGCTTTTGCCAGCATCAATGCGGCTGGAAGGCCCACATAGCCCGTGCCAATAACCACAATTGTCTTCTGATCGGCCCGCTTCTGTCGTGCGTTTTCAGGGGTTTGAAGGTGTTGCTGATCAACCACGGCCATACACCTCTTTCTGCCATTCAATGGTTCTTGGGATGCCCACATCCAGTGTAACCGTGCAGCGATGATCCAGATCGCGCTTCGATTTGGAATTATCCGCACGCTTGTCGCGGGTGTTATGTACCTCTAGTGGCTGATATTCAACCAAGCGATCGTCTTTCCCCAGGTAGGCGAGGATCATATCGGACAGGGTCTTGATGTCATGATATTCTTCCCCAGCGATGTTATACACCTCGCCTGGCTTGAAGCGTTCGGTGATATTCGCCAACGTCCGCGCACAATCGTCGATGTACGTGGATGTGCGATGGTGGTCGAGGTAGACAACATAGGGCAGATCATGCAGGGCATGGTAGACGAAACGGCATATGACACTTCGATATTCAGAGTAGTGCTCGCCTGGGCCATAGGTATTGAACAGCCGCACACGCACTGTTTCAGTCCCGGAAAGTGCCGCGGAGTTCATGATCTGCATCTCGCTAGCCCACTTCGAGATCGCGTAATCGTTCAACTGGCGGATAGGGTACCGTTCCGGAACATCCTCGGTCATAATGCCATCCCAATCACCATAGATCTCGGAGCTACTGGCAAAGACCATTCGAAAGCCAAGCTTCTCCTGGAGGCGAATCAGGTGTTTGGTGCCAATGACATTGCTCTGCCACATCGTCTCGTAGAAGTCCTCACCATTATGACGGCCAAACTCGGCGGCCAGATGATAGACCAGATCGAAGTGTCTATCCTCAAATAGACGCTCCACCTGGCGGTAGATACCCACATCACAGCGTAGATAGTACGGCCCCGGTGCGTGCAAGCGATCCGCAACCCATACCTCATGGCCACGCCCACGAAGTTCGCGGGTTAGGGGCACACCGACTGCACCCAGGCCGCCAGTGATAAGAATTCGCATTAAATCTGCCGTTCTCCTTCAGCAGGGGGCATCCAGTTAGGTGTAGCTCTAAGCCTGCGGTGTTCCTACAGAATGCTGCGAAGACAGTAGAGGCAGGCTCCTCCCTATGCGTCGCACTGCGTAAATACAACACGCTAGAAGGTAGGGCAGGGCAGGGAGCGAGAAGCGGATCACATCGTATCGGAAGGGCCACGCCGTCATCATGGGGACGATGTAGGCCAGAGGCGTGCCCACCAGAAGCGCGACCGCACGCCATCCCTGATGCCTCCACAGGCTAACCACAACAATGATCGTGGCAGCCAGGATCAGGATCAAAGGAACCACCAGCCAGGGCCGCCGCGCAATGAAGTAGTCCGCAAGCTCGGCCACATGCCGGGGGTGAAACGGAAGCCCGGTGAGGATATCGATCAGGGGACGCTGGGCCGTTCCGCCCCACAACCCCACATCGTTCATAGAAATGTAACCAGTTGTGAATGGGAAGCGGAAGACAATCTGGTTGTAGATAGCTTGGGGAAGGTAAGCTACTAATCCTCCCACAACCGCGCCCGCAAACTGCCGCCACCCGTAAGCGACAAGCACGTACCCAAATAAGAACACAACCATCGGCGCAACATGCACCCGGAACAGAATAGCTCCTCCCAATAACATCCCGATAATCACCATGCGCTTCGTGGTCGGTCGTTGATCCGATTCCAGGAGTTGCGCCAGGGCAAGCACAGCCACCATGGGAAGGAAAGTCGCAGGAGCATCCGAAAGTCCGTTCAACCAGCCAACCTTAGGTACATTGGCACTCCGGAGTAGGATGGGATCGTGGTGCCAGAAGAAGACGAAGTATGTGACAAGGGGAAGCGCGGCCCAGGTTCCCGCCGACCACAATGCTGTAGGCCAGTCGCGTGTCGTATGCCGGACAATCCCACCAATAACCCACACTGAGAGGCCGCCAAGCACTAAGCCATTGATGACCACCAAGGGAGCAACGATATCGAAGTAATCAAAATCTAGCCCCCCAAATGGCCTCAACAGAGCAATCCAGGGGACCATCACCAAAGGCTGCCCAATCCCAACCAGGCTGGCGACGGGGTGACCAGCGAGAATCGACTCAGCCAGGTTCATCATGACCTGCTGATCGCCGCCGTGATGAAGATACCAGCCATAGCGAAGGTCTAGAGGAAGGATATTGAGGATAAAGACCATCGCCAGAAGCAACCGTATGCCCACCAGGATAGCTAATCTTCGCTGGGCTGGCTTGAGAACAGCCCAGCGCTCAATGACCCCGGCAAACGGAGAGGGACGGACGGAGGACATCAGAGCGTCCTCTGTTGTCGGACGGCTATCGCTCATTCGCATCTCGAATCTGCTGGTAGAGCTTGAGCAGACGCTCCGCTTGTACAAGCCAGTCATAATGCTGGCGGATGCGCTCACGCGCGCGCTCCCCCATCTCGTGCCGTAACTCAGCGTCGGCCAAGAGGCGAGTAACCCGCTCAGCCAGCATATCCACATTGAAGGGATTGACGATGAACCCCGTCTCGCCATCCACGACCAATTCACGGGAACCGCCGAAACATGTTGCAACTACCGGCGTCCCGGCGGCCATCGCCTCAAGATTGACGGTTGGGAATGTATCAAAGACGACCGAGGGCGTCACACAAACATCGGCGGCCCCGAAAGCAGCCGCCAGTTCATCGTCAGTCAGCCACCCAGCAAAGCGGATATACTGCCGTATTCCGAGCGATTCCGCAACAGCCAGGAGTCCCTTGCTGGAACCTTCAGGAGGGGCCAACACAAGCAGAGTGGCATTTGGAACCTCGCGGACGATCAACTGCATCGCTTTCAGCATCTGAAGTCCGCCCTTCGCCTGGCTCACCCGGCCTGCCAGCACAATAATGCGCCTGCCAACCAGGTCGTATCTCGTCTGGAACTCCGCCCGCTGGCCATCAGAAGTCTCAAATGCAGCGGCATCCACCCCATTCGGAATGCACACCATCCGCCGGGCCGCCATCCGATTTGCGGACAGAACGTCAAGCAGCGCTTGGCTGGGAGACACAAGTGCATCGACCGCTTGCCAAAGCACACGACGAATGATGGCATTGCGGAGCGGGAAGTAGCGAAAGCGTTGTTTGCGCAGTTGATACCAGATGCTCACCCGATAGTCGAACGAATCCGGAACGTGCCTCCAAGAGGGATCGATGAAGCTATCAAGTTTCTGGTAGGTGACCATCATGGCATCGTGCGCGGTAAGCACAACAGACAAGCCACGTCGTTTGGCCAGCGTCAGGCTGTGGTAGGTCAGATAGGCATGGACGTTATGTGCATGGACAACGTCAGGGCGCACTTGATCCAGTAAAGGGCCAAGCTGATGCGCCACCGCAGGGTTGTAAAGGCTCAGATACGCCTGCCAGCGAGGGGGATAGGAGACTTTCAGCCGGTGAACCGGGATACCCTCCACCATTGCCATAGCTGGCAACGAGACATCGCGCCGAGTGCTGATCACCCGAACCTCATGCCCCAGACGACGCAAGGCACGGCACTGTGTAAGGGCAATGCGTGCTGCTCCACCCGACACATCAGGTGGAAATGTATCCGTCAGAACTAGGATTCGCATCTGGCTGCCGTTAGTGGGCTAAGGACCTGGAGCATTTGAGCCTGGGTGGGTCATTCGTCCCCGAATGAGATATCCCGTACTATAGTCGCATAGAAGAGGGAATCTCCGTGCTGCCGGCCCATCCAGCCAGCGCAGCAGCATCAAGGGTAACCAGATCAGCGCACCCAGTAACCATCTCAGGACCAGCGGGCGCACAAGGCTGAGTGGAAACTTGACCGTATTGGCGATGACTACCAGAGCAGCGCCTTGCTGCTCCACGACCTCGACGGTAAAGCCCGCACCAGCCAAGACATCGCGCAAGCCGCGCTCGGTCAGACGCCACCGGTCGTCTGGGCTATCAACCCGATGAAGGAAGGGGGTGGATAGAATGAGAATGCCGCCTTCATCCAGCACGCGGGATAATTCGCCTAACGCGCATCTGGGATCGCGCGTATACTCAAGAACCTCAAGGCATACCACCACATCGAACATCCGGCTCGGAAAGGGCAGATCGGCCACATCGGCGATCACATGGGGGCGCCGATCGGGTTCAAGGTCCAGAGTTAACCAGCAAACGACCCCCTCAGTGGGAGGGGAGAAGCGTCCTCGACGCCCCTGTCGCCCAGCTCCCACTTCCAACACGCGCCCTTCCATGAAGGGCTGTTGTGTGCGGAGCGCCTGGTCAAGCAAACGACGCCGCTCTGAATAAGCCAGCCAGCGCTCCAGCAGCTTCCCTGGAGCAACCTGGCGAAAGGCACGCAGGCTTTGCCTGATTAACCACATATACTCTCAGCCAGATCACGAACGAGGCAGAACTCACTGCCCTGGTGCTGCTCTAACAGGGTGCGCAACCACCCCACACCCTCAACCACGATTTCGCGGTCGTGAAAGGCAAGCACGTGATCGCTTCCGACAACGCACATCGCCGGATGGCTGTCCAGAGACGTTTCGCAGGAGAGAACGCGCAACCCATAGCGCGCGGCGATCTCCAGGGTCGCTTCAGTGAACACGTTGCCGGGCGGAACAAATGTGACAACATCAACGCCAAACGTCTCGTTCAGAATGTCCTGTGACCGGCGTAGGTGGTCCTCTTGCACCCTCAACGGGATATGTTCCCAGAACTCCCGATGGGCCTTCCGATTGCCATGCCGCCAGGCAGGCCGGAAGGCATAGTTCTCCAGCACGCAGTGGGTCAGGCCGTGATTTGCAATCTCAATCAGGCCAGCCCCCAACCCCTCGCGGAGCACGGCAGCTTCTTCAGGGAACTTGCGCGGGAAGGGAGTCAGAGAAGCATCCCAGTTCACCCAGGCAGCGGTAACCCCAACCGTCAGCACGGCACCAAACTCCGTGAGCAGTTCGAAAACCTTGATCCACTCATGTGGGCGCATTTCGCGGTAAGGCCCCCAGGCCCGGAAGGGGGGCAATGCTTTGAGGAACAAAAAATCACCCGGAACATATAACGGGCCAAGCGATAAGTCGCGCCGCGCGTAGATTTCGTACCGCTTGGCCGACGCGCCAATGTCATCGATCCGCAGAGCAAGCCTATGCCTATTCACGCAAGCACGTGCTCCCTTGCAAAGGCGATCCATTGTTCGGGATAGGTCTTGCCTGGCTGACGATAATGCCCCGCCGACTTAGGCGTCCCTCGGCCAAGGTGAGCAAAAATCACACGCCGATCATCATCGAAGGCACGGTCAGTATGTAGGCGGTGCAATGGGTTGTCTTTGGCAATCCAATCAACCAACTCCGGGTTATTGTAGGTATTTTGGCACACAAACTCCCCGTAGCCAGCGGTTCGAAGCATGGCACTAATCTTATCCCCCACGTCTAGCCGGGGAAGATCGGGCATGAAACTCATACCGAGCTGCCGGAACAGAGCGAAATCAAATAGCAACCCCGAAACGTGGAGTGCACCAATGCGCCCAGAATGACGATCTCGCAACATGGCAGCTGCCCGCACATGCTGTGATAGTTTGGCTTGAAGATAAGAAAGCCAGTTTTCCCGTAGCACGAGCACATCGTTATGCATCACGCATAAGTAATGTGAGGATGGATCAATAGCCCACACACCAAGTTCAAGACCGATTGCATTGGCATAACTGCCGGCCCCCATCTGCTGGTCAGCCCTCGGCGCCCGTAAGCCTAGCCGAGCACGCCATCCTTGTCGTCTTGGCGGGACGGGTGGAGTCCGGTTGAACACCACATTCACCGCCTCCAGCGAGCGCAACCACTCGCTGTAGCGCGACAATGAGGCATTGTCCACGACCCATAGCTCAAACGGCGTGGGAGTGTAACGCAAGATTGATTCGATCCCAACGCGGGTCACCTCAGCAGCAATAGGAGTCGGGTGATAGCACACCATCAGTAGGCGAACAGCCGACGGCTGCTCATAGTGACGGCGCAGAACCTCAACCTCAAATGTCTGACCGCTTATCATTACACGCGCGCGGGTTACCATTGCTTATAGAACTTAGCCCCTCCCCCGAGACGGGCATAGAATCTCGCGCGCGAGATATTTCCACACGCGAGGAACAATAGGGCAAGCCATCAATGCATAAGCCCACATCGTCCAGGCATACTGGGATGCGGGTGCTCCCCACCACAACAACCGATCCGCCCAATTCAGATAGTTCGTAGCGAGGTCAACCCGGCGCACGAACCAGTTTGCCCGGCGGAAGCGAGCTTCGAGGGCATCCGCGGCGGCGGCTACATCCGTCCTCTCCAAGCCATGTTCGGCCCGCTCGGCGGCAAGTTGACGAGCCAGCGTCGCATATGCATTCTGCTCCGCGTTGCGAGCAACGCTTGCCATACGGGCGTTGAAGCGCATCGTATATAGCCTCTCAGGCAGGTTGGCAAGTTTCGCCATCTCAGCTAAGCGGAGCCAGAGATCATAGTCCTGTGCCAGGCGAAACTCTTCACGATACAAACCGACCCTGTCTAACGCTTCGCGGCGCACCATCACTGCACCATGAGCAAAGCTGTTCTTCTCCCTCAAGCGTGCGACGATTTCCTTATGTTGGATGGGAAAATCAAAGTGGCGGACAACCTGCCCAGCACGATCAACCCAGTCTACCTGACAACCGATTACTGCTACGGACGGGTGCTTGTCTAGGTAAGCTACCTGCTGCTCAAAGCGGGTCGGAGCTGATACATCCTGGGCATCATGCCGTGCTATGTAACGCCCACGTGCCATTGATAGCGCTAGGTTGAGGCAAGGGGTCTGCCCTCGATTGGTCAGATTGCGATGCAGTCGCAAGCGAGGCCAGTCCAGCCCGGTCAAAAGTTGCCAGGTCTGATCGGTGGAGCCATCGTCCACCACGATCACCTCGTAATCGGCGAATGACTGATTGCGCAAGCTATCAAGCGTCGTCAAGAGATCGGCGGCCTCGTTGTAGACGCTCATCACCACGCTGACAGTAGGCGCCTCAGGCACAACCCAGCTCCCGATAAGCAGTCACTTCGCGTTGAAGAACATGCGGCAGGGAGAAGTGCTCCACCACAAACCGTCGCGCAGCCCGTCCCATCTGCGTACGGAGCCGAGAGTCATGAAGCAGGGTCTCAAGGGCGCGGCGAAGCGAGGCTGCCGAAGTATCCTCGCACAACCATCCTGTCTCACGATGGCGGATGAGGGCATGGCTGCCCTGCACTTTGGTCGCGATCACGGGCAGAGCCGCTGACATGGCTTCCAGCAGGGCCTTCGGCGCTCCTTCATACAGGGAGGGAAGCACAAATATCTCACACTCTGCCAAAAGTCGCGGCAACTCGTGGTGGGGGACTGTGCCGAGCAGGTCGATAGTAACACCACGCTGCTGCGCCAGAGCCTTGAGGCGCTCTCGCTCCGGCCCGTCGCCAATCAATCGCAGCCTAACCCCCGGAATCCCTGCTGCCGCCTCGATCAACGTAGAGAGGTTCTTCTGAGGAGCCAGCCGCCCGACAAAACCAATGAGGCCAGGTTCGCAGGCAAGGTCGTCACGGGGCGCGAACAGATCAACATCAACGAAATTCGGCAGGATAATGACCTTCTCAGCAGGCAGGGCATACCAGCGCCGTGCATACAGAGCATCCTCACGGCTGGGAAGGAAAACTCGATCTGCCTGGTGGAAAAGGCTCAGTTCGCGTCTCCATAACCCAAACCTCACCCTAAGCGAAGTCGGGCGATTGGCGCTGAAACGTGAAAGCAAGTAACCGCCACGCACAATAGAATGCGCCCCTGTCAAGGCAGCCGCAGCAAGAGCTGCCCATGCACCCTTGATCTGGTTGCTTTTGACAATAGCGACACCCCGCAGCGCATCGCGATAAGCCATTGGGGCCTCGCGCATAAAGGACTCGGGTGGCAAACGATGTTCATTTACGAGCAAACGAATACCGCCTAACTTATCAGCAATGGCCCGATCCTCAGCGCCGCCGTAGGTTACAAAAGTCACAGGCCCGATGTGCTCAGCCAACTGGCGATAGTAGTTCACCTCTCGCTCAAGAAACCCAGCCCTCTCCCAGTCTACCAACGAGACACCCAGCGTAAAGAACAACGCCAGGCCGTGACGGTTTTGCCCCATACCGCGTTCCTACCTTCTGTCAGGACCACAGTGTCCGAAGCTTACCAACGATACGTCGCCGAAGCGGGCGAGTGTTATTCCAGCCGCGCTCGATAGGTTCAGCGAGCCACGCCATCTGGGACATGACTCGGCGGCGCGCAGGGGGGACACGCAGCGCAGACGCCAGCGCATGTTCAAAGACCGCCAAGTATCGCGGGAAGATGACATGGGGATGGAAGTGCTGGATGGCCCGCTGACGCGCTCGATGCGAAAAACCGCCCAGGTCTGCCAAGACGAGCTGAAGCTGATCGTGGAATGACTCGACTGTCACAGGCACACCCGCTTCTTGAACCAGCTCCGGAGCTGCGCCGCTATCGAGATATAACACCGGTTTCCCACTCGCCATGGCCTCCAGAACCACATTCGGGCAGGCCTCATTCTGGGAAAAGGTCAGGAACACATCGCAGGAACGCATCACCTCGGCCAGCTCCTGCCGTCCCAACAGACCCAGAACATGCAGGTTGGGCAGCAGAGGAGGATTCTCATAGCGACCACACAGATAGAAGTCCACATCGGGATGGGCAGCAGCGACACGGTATAACTCCGGGGCGCCCTTTCGCGGGTTGGTGCTGTAGGTGACATAGCAAATCCTGACGCGGCCAGCCAATGCTCGCCTCGGCCCTTCGGGGGTAAATAGTGCTGTGTCAACTGCATTCCATATGACCGGCCCATCCTGAGTAATGACAGGGTACTTCTCTCGCGTGCTGTGGCGACAGTATTGACTCTGAAAGATCGTGGCATCTGCTAATTGACTGACGCGGTGTTGCAGGTTGTCGGCGTCATCCTGCCGCCCGTAATCTTGCGCTGCACCGTCCACCCGATGCACCAACCGAACCTCTGGGTTCGCGCGCCAGGCTGCGATAATCTGGTAGTAGGTCACGTGCCAAGCATTAAGAAACAGCACATCGTAGCGGGCACCGATATCCTGTGTATGGCCGATCCCACGACTCGCCAAGTGGTGGCGGAAAAGGTCAATGAAGTAGTAGGCGCCGCCCTGGGGCTTGGTTTCAATCGGAATGCAGATTATCACGGTGGTTGTGCCCTGACTCCTGACGCTGACCTACGCCTGCGTAGAGCAACCGCGAATAGTCCGCTGCCACCCGGCTCCAATCATAATCGACGGCAGTCTGTAGCGCATGGGCAGACAACCGGGTCCGCAAACCAGGATCATCCAGCAGCGACGAGGTGTGGTTTACCAGTGCGTCCCTATCTTCTATATCGGCCAGGAAGCCATTCCAGCCATGACGGATCACATCGACGGCCATTCCTACACGGGTTGACACCAGCGGCGTTCCAGTCGCCATGCACTCCAGAACCGCGGCGGGGCCGCCTTCCTCCCGCGACGTGATCAGATACAGATCGCTTGCATAGTAACAAGCGGCCATCTCAGTGAAAGGTACCCAGCCAAGATACTTGTACGGCACTCCGAGGCGGTCAAGGTTACGCATAACGTAACCGCGCTTTGGCCCCGCTAGAAGCACGAACAGATCCCTGTGCTTGATCCATAGATCGCCTATCACATCTATGAACACATCTGGTCCTTTGACCAGTTTGGGTTCCTCATCCCCATCCCGCTGGAAGTAGCCAATGCAGACCTTGTCGCCGGGAACGCCAAGCCTAGCCTTGTATGTGGCCCGATCCGGCTCAGTCATTCGGAATCGGGCCAGATCGATTCCCATTGGGATGTGCACGATCTTCTGTACGGGAATGCCGAGGTTGCGTAGAACCTCTAAATAGAGACTGGAGGTAATGTGAAAAAGGATAGGCTCAACAGCAAGCGATGAGACTTTGCGGACCAAATCATCCACATGTACATTTCCAACAGGATGAGCACCGCCATGCCACCATGTCAAGATGACCTGGTTCCTGGCACATATTCTGCCAACATCACTGGCCCGCATAAAGCGGTAGCGCTCAACGAAGTGAATGACTCTGCCCTTAATCTGATGAGGGACGAAAGTGATTGCGCGGCCTCGCCATTCCGGCGACAAGTGAGCAACAATCTGTTGGCTGAAATTGTCCAGATACCAGTTCTGGCCCTCCGTGACAAGCAACAGATCATACCGGCGTAGTGCAAACCTGTGGGTTGCCTGCCGAACACCGTGTACCCAGGAATTGAGCCGGTGCTTAGCACCCCTGGCAAATCTCAGCATTGTCTCATCTTCAAAAGCAACCTACCCATCGGCTTGCCGGGGTAGTAATCCCATTGTCTCAAGTACGAAATGGAGCAGGTGTTCGACCGTGTAATTCATTAAGGCACGCTGATGCCCCGCCTGTCCAATGGCTCGACGCTCATCATCATGGGCAAGGTAATAGTCAAGCTGATCGCATAATTCAGCGTAGTCACTCCAGAGGATAATCTCACGGCCCTCTTCAAACTGGCGACTGATCTCAGGATGTCTCTCAACCACATAGCAGCAGCCCGCTCCAATCGCAATGTAGGCACGCTGCCGCAGGTAGAATTCGTCATCGTAGAAAATGAACTGCCCCGGGATTCGGTTGAGCGAGCCAATGTCACCGACTCGATCTGAGCCTAAAACGATCTTGGCTTGATTCAGAATTCGGTTAAGGCGGTAAGGGTTGACTTCGGCAGGTAGTTCTTCAATATGTGGAAGGCCCGTCGGCTTATAACTCAGCACCGCCACACGAAAGTACCGACTGACATGCTCCAACAGCGCCCGACGCCCGGCGTTCAAAGGAGAATGAATGTCACCCACGAACAACACATCGTAGCGTGGAGTTACCCCCTCAAGCGGGTGAAACCAGCGCGGCTCGTAAGCCATTGGAAGAGGGAAGGCATTCACTCCCTCCGCGCGAAGCCGGGGTACGTGGGGGGCGTGATTGACAAAATACCATGCATAGCCACGCAGAATGTTAAAAGCCTCGTCCTGGCTGGCCGCCCCACCGCAGTAGAACGAGTCCAGCCCTACCGTGTTTGAAGCAAGCCGGATGCCACGCGAGGTTACAAACCGCATCTCATCTATGCTCAATGGGCTATCGTAAGCGAAAATAACGCCGGGGCAATATCTTTCCACTCCTCTGATGAACTTCTTTGCACCGAGAGCGGGATTATCGCGTGGTTTCTCGTAACGATAGAAGCTCAGGCAGTCGATGCCGCTGTACAGCCGTTGCATCCCCAGAAGCATGGCGAATAGCAGATGATCGGAGAGGTCTTTGAACTTATGCACAAAGAGGAAGCGATCTCCCACAGGATAGCGCCTCCGCCAGAAGACGAGCCTGGCAGCACGATACTCCAGACGTTGGACGCTGGTCTCAACACGAAAGCGCTGCCTGGCCCGCGAGATCAAGCTGCTCAGTGGGCGCCAGAGCGGTCTTACAATGCGCCTAAGCCGGTCGCTCATTGGGGGGTTGTTTACCACCAGGCTCATGCGGACCAATTATGCCCCAAGCACAAGCAGCAGTCCACGTCATGACGAACCGAGGTCGAACCCTAACTGGCCGCGTCCCTCACGCAGGGCAGTGATAACCTGGCGATCTGTGGCGGGCATGGCGTAATGATCGACCCCGTTGAGCGTCACCCACACCCATGCTGCACAGCCCAACGTCTGAGGCTCTCCGCCAAGATGCCGGCACTCAAATACATGCATTGTCATTCGGAAGTGGGTATAGGCATGGTGGATCGTGGTAAGTTGTGCCTCCACTACAACATCAATCCCCAACTCCTCGTGAATCTCACGTCGCAGGCATTCGCGCAGTGTCTCACCAGGGCGTCGTTTGCCTCCGGGAAACTCCCAAAGGCCACCCAACATCTTGTCCACTGGGCGTTGCGCGATCAGAAACTGCCCATCTGTCCCATAGATCACACCAGCGGCCACATCGTAGTGAGGCACTCTCGGCTTCCGGCGTTTGACAGGACGTTGCGCCTGCAGGCCGAGCTGACGAGCCTCACATAGGTCAGAGAGAGGGCAGTCCAAGCAGCGGGGTGATAAAGGGGTGCAGATCGTTCTCCCCAGCTCCATCAAGCCTTCGTTCCATATACCAGCCCGACTATGGGGGATCGCCCGCTCAGCGAGTTGCCATAGCTGATCACGAGTGGCCTTGAGCGTGATATCGCCATCGACATTGAACAGGCGCGACAACACGCGAATCACATTCCCATCCACCGCGGGCACATCACCGCCAAATGCCAAGCTGGCAATCGCGCCCGCCGTGTAGCGTCCCACGCCGGGAAGCCTCAGCAGGTCACTTACTTGACCCGGGAACTTTCCGCCGAACTCCTCCACAACCATTCGCGCTGCACGATGAAGGTTGCGGGCACGGCTATAGTAACCCAATCCTTCCCACAACTTGAGAACATCATCAAGCTCGGCTTCCGCCAACGCTCGGATATGGGGAAAGCGCGTCATAAAACGTTCGTAGTAAGGGATGACAGTCGCTACCTGGGTTTGCTGAAGCATCACCTCGGAGAGCCAGATTGCATAGGGATCGCGTGTGCGCCGCCAGGGGAGATCCGTTCTATGGCACTCAAACCAGGGGATCAGGGCACGATGCAGATGAGAGAAGTCCGCCATACTGTCAATCATAGCAAGATAGAGAGTCGGGAACCAATTGGCGACTCATGCGTACAGATCGACGAAGCACGGAGTTGCAGATCGCATCATGGGCACAACCAGACAACATGCAGCCCCAGAACATCGCTGCCTGCCGCGGCCCGAACGCCGCTGCCTGGCTTGTGGCGATCCAATCGCACCGCCCATTTTCTGTGAGGTGTGTGGAGAGGATATTTCAGCTCCACACCGTTGCTCGCCTCATCCCCTCGACCACGTCTGCAGCCCTGTGGCTGCTTCAAGACGCTGTGTGGCCTGCGATCAACCTCTGCCGGAGACTCGTTACTGCCCGACCTGTGGCGCGGAGCTTGTTTCTTTGCACCAGTGCACCGCCGCCCCGATCCCGCATGTTCCGCGCCCCGATCCGATCCACATCTGTCCGGCACTTGAACTCCAGCGCTGCCTGCAATGCGGCAATCTGATGCCTGCGCTGGTGTTCTGCGAGAAGTGTGGCATGGATATCACTCCACCCCATGCCTGCCCGCCGCGCGCAGAAAGGCATGTATGCCCACCTTTAGCAACAATGCCCAGGCGGTGTGGGCGCTGCGGAGAGTTACTCCCGGCTAGGCAACACTGCATCCGGTGCGGGGCTGACACCACACCATCGCACATCTGCCCCTAGACTTGGGCTGTCCTTCAGCGCAGAGGAATGATCGCCTCATCTAACACCTCGCCGCCTACCGCCAGGGCGGTGAGGTGGATGTGATCGGGGTGGATTTCCAGCAGCACAAAGTGTGTCCGGGCGGCAAAGACACGGCTCTGAGGAAGCGGGTTTCCCTGATTGTATAGAGTAGAAGACCCACCACCAGACACAATATAGGTGATGCCATTCTGTTCCAAGCGCTCGTAATTGTGGCTATGCCCCGAGAGCACAAGGGGAACACGCGCAGCTTTGAACAACCCCACCCAGGACTGGACTGGGACTCCATCATACTGGTGAAGGCTTCCGCTGCTGTAGGGAGGAATGTGGCAGACCACAATAGTGTGAGCAAACGCTGAATCGGCCAGCCGCTCTGCCAGCCACTGATCCTGTTCAGCACGTCCTCCCTCATTGTAAAATGTCTGCGTGTCCAGCATCAGGAATTGGACATCCCTATAAGCGAAGGCGTACCACTGATTCTGGCCCTGGTTACTTGAAGGGGGGAGGCGCTCATCCACAAAACCCGGAAATGCCCGGTAGTAGAACGGAAGCCCATCAAAGTAGGTTGCCGCTTCAACATCGTGATTCCCAACCACGGGGTAAATTGGCATCGAGTGGAGTAGGGGGCTAAGTGGGAGATACCACTTCAAGGCAAAAGCCTCAGCGGGATCAGCATTCTCGCCAATCTGATAGACTACATCGCCGGTGTGAATCGTGAAGTCTAGATCGTGCTCCGACATCTGCCGAGCAAGCTCATAAGTGGCCGCGTCGCCAAACCCCGAATCGCCCAATACACCGACCCGCAATACCGCCTGATCGACGGCGGGTGTTCTGAAAATGACAGGGGCCCACACCTGCCCATGAAACAAAGGTTGCTGATATTGCCCCCCGCCTGCCAGGCCGACCACGGCCTGATAGGTTACGCCGGGAGTGAGTCCTGCAAGGGTAACTTGGTGGCTAACTTCATCGGAGGCAAGAGGGAGCAATCGCTGACTTTCCACCGCCTCCAGAGGTGAGTAGAGCAATATCCCTTCCGAAAGAGCATCAAGCTCAAAATACAGCGTCGCGGACGATTCGGTAACGTGCTGTACAGTGAGCGGAAGCCTGTACTCTACCGCAGATGTGCCGGCGATCGCTACGGGAGTTGCAGAGGGTAAGGGAGAGGGCGTGGGTGAGAGAACTGGCGTTTCCGTTTCTGGTAGCGAGGGAGTGTTTGTCACAGGTGTTTGGGGTAAGCCTGTGGATAGCGAACCAGTCGCACACGCCGAGAGGAAGCAGATGGTGGCGGCGACAACAACAAAAAGTGGGGTAGCCCAAACCCATGTTGGCTTAAGCTGTGTCATTCCGTTCCTTGTCTGTTCCTGAGCACTTCTCCATCCACACCGAATTTCTATGCCTCTCATTGCAGGTCAATCTGCGCCTGTTCACGGCTGAACTGCGTTTCGTACAGCCGTGCATACAGCCCACCCTTCGCTAGCAGCTCAGCATGAGTCCCGCGCTCCACGATCCGCCCACGATCCATAACTAGGATCAGATTCGCCGCCAGAATAGTGCTCAGCCGGTGGGCGATCACAATACTTGTCCGGCCAGCCATTACCGTCTTTAGCGCATCCTGGATCAGAGATTCCGACTGGCTATCTAGGTGGCTGGTGGCTTCGTCAAGCACCAGTATACGCGGGTCTTTAAGGATCACGCGGGCGATGGCGATGCGCTGCTTCTCGCCACCACTGAGGCGGTAACCTCGCTCTCCAACAACAGTATGATACCCATCTGGGAGTCCGATGATGAAGTCGTGTATGTTCGCTGCCCTACATGCAGCTTCGATCTCTTCTTGAGTGGCATCCAAACGCGCGTAGAGCAGGTTAGTGCGGATTGTGTCGTGGAACAAGTGTGTCTCCTGCGTAACCACACCGATCTGCCGGACAAGCGAAGCAAGGGTAACATCCCTTAGATCGTAGCCGTCCAACAGAATCCGCCCAGCAGTTGGATCGTACAGGCGGGGGATGAGATAGGTCAACGTGGTTTTGCCCGCGCCGCTCGGACCAACCAGTGCGACCAGTTGACCCGGCTCAATCGTGAAGGATACATCAACCAGCGCCTCAGGGCGCGCCTGGCTACGGGGCATTGCAGGAGCGCGGCTCACTTCTTCTCGTCGATCTTCATCTCCTGAGAACACGGCCTGGACGCTGTCCATCTGCCCTGGACGCTGCACTTCGCTGAGCAAGTTCGCCGTGGCAGGCTTGTAGATGAACCCTACATGCTCGAAGATCAACGTGCCTTTGACCTCCCGCAGTTCGATTGCATCCGGCTTCTCGTCAATATCCAGCGGCAGGTCGATCACTTCAAAAACGCGCTCAAAGCTGACCAGAGAGGTAGCGAAGTCAACTGGGGCATTGGTCAGCGCCTGAAGCGACCCGTATAGTTGCCCAAGATAGGCGGTGAACGCCACAATGGTCCCGATGGTGAATGTGCCACGCAGGACAAGATGACCGCCGATCCAGTAAACCAAAGCGGTGCCAATAGCGCTAACCAATCCCAGGACCACAAATAACTGACGGCCCACCACGGCCCGTATCACCCCCATATCGCGCACGCGGGCGGCCCGATGCTTAAAGCGATCTGTCTCATCCATCGAACGGCCAAACAGCTTCACCAGAAGAGCACCGCCAATGCTCAGTGTCTCGCTCAGCATGGCGTTCATTTGAGCATTGTGGTCCATTGCCTCACGGGCGATGTCGCGCAGCCGGCTCCCGATCCTCCGGGCAGAGAGGATGAACAGCGGCAGCACAGCGATCCCCAGCACCGTCAGCCGCCACTCAAGCACGAGCATCACAGTGAGCGCTGCGATCATCTGGATCATGTTAGTGACGATCTCAACAATGGTGTTACTGATCGCACGCTGGGCCCCAATCACGTCGTTGTTCAGACGGCTCATTAACTCGCCGGTCTTTGTGTTGGTGAAAAAGTGTAATGACATCCGCTGGAGATGCGTGAAGAGGCTCACCCGCAGATCATAGATCACGCCTTCACCTATCCAAGCGTTGAGTCTGCGCTCCACAACCTGGATTAGCCCAGTCAACAAGGGAATCAACACCAGCGCGAGAGCCAACAGATTCAACCGGGTGATATTCCTGGACGGGAGTGTTTGATCGATCAAATCGCGGAAGATGAGTGGCGTCAGGAGCCCCAACCCTGTCACAAATAGAATGGTCAGCAGCATAGCTGCGATATGCCAGCGATAGGGGGATGCATAACTCAGGGCACGCTGAAGGAGCCTACGAGTAACGTGCGGCCTTACCTCGGACGTTTGTAAGTAGGTAAACCACCCCCCGCCATGGAATCGCATGATAGCCTCTCTATTACCCAAATACAGGGAGATCATATGCGATCTCAGCCTGTAGCTTCAATCGGAGCGGACAAAGACGGGACAGGCGTGGTCTGCCTCACCAGGGCGCGTGATGATATCTGATTACTATTACTACCTGAGGGAGGGATCAGCCTTCGTAATGCGGGCTTGGCAAGCCTGGCATGGCCGGGCTGATACCCGAATATTCGCTCAGTATCTTTTCACGATTAGCCAAGCGTGCCACTTTGCCACTGCTGGTCTTGATCAGCCATCCGCGCGGGACCAGCCATATGTGGCGAACAGTCACGTCGCTGCCCCTTGAGATAGCGCGCCTGATCTCAGCGCGAATGTCTTGCCAGGCTGCTTTGCTCTCCGAATCGACCTCTGCTACCAGCCCTACGTCTTCGGTGCCTGTTTCAGGATTTGGAATGCCAAATGCAGCTACCCGCCCTGGGTGCACCCCCTTCACTGTGCTGGCAAGCGCCTCGAGGTCCTGTGGGTAAATATTACGCCCCCCGACAATAAGAAGGTCCTTTTTGCGTCCCAGTACGAAGACTTCCTGATCGGCCAAGTATCCCATGTCACCAGTCAGATACCACCCTTCATGAAACGCTGCCGCGGTAGCATCGGGGCGATGGTAGTATTCTGTAAGCATGTAGGGGCTACGCACTGCAATCTCCCCTACATGCCGATCCGGCAGCAATCTATGGTTGGCATCCATGATGCACACTTGCATCCCAGCGATTGGCTTGCCAGTTGAGACAAGGCGCTCCACACCAGAAGCACCGCCAGCAACGGGGCGAGCTATGTTATCACCACGCAGGGAGGCCCGATCTACCAGATCGATACGAGCTGGCAGCCCGATTGGCGTCTGCGAAACACCGAACACTGTTTCTGCCATCGCGTAGCATACGGCGAGCTTATCCAGCCCGACACCATATGGCCGGAAGCGTTCCGCGAACATATGATGGCTTGCCTCGTAAACCGGTTCGGAGCAGTTGATGATGGCTCGAATACTGGAGAGATCAACCCCTTCCAGATCGCGGTCACGGATCTTCTGAGCGCAAAAGTTGAAGGCAAAGTTCGGGAGCCAACACAGCGTGCCCCTATGATCGGAGATCGCGTGCATCAGCATCTGCGGCGTGCGCACCCAGTCAAAGGGGGACATCATCACCAGACAGGCCCCGTTGAGTAGAGGCATAAGGAACCCCGCGATCAACCCCATATCGTGATACAGGGGTAACCAGCTTACAATGACATCGTCTGCCGTAAAACCTATCGCCTGACCATAAGCATCTAACTGCTCAAAAATGGCGCGGTGCGAGAGGGCAACGCCCTTTTGAAGCCCTGTTGTTCCAGAGGAATGCTGAAGTAGGGCAATATCATCGGGATCAAGTCCAGGGGGGCTGATTGATGCCAGATCGACTTTCCCGTCACACTCGGGCTTCACGGTCGCCACTACGGGGAGGTTCTTGTGCCCCCCCGGAAGCAACGCCCGCACTCCCCTTTCGACCAGCAAATCCGTTGCCAGGATCGCGGGACGTGCCAGCTCAAGCAATGCCACCATGGAGGCCCTGTAACGCGCGGGGTCAAGTTTCTCTGTTGCAAAAGGCAGGATGGAGGGGATTGCGCCCAACCATGCTGCTCCGAAGAACGTCGCCACCAGTGTCCGCATATCCTGCTGAACGATCACGACCAGGTCACCGCGAGCAGCCCCCGCAGCCGCTAATTGCCCAGCAGCGGATAGAATTGCGGCCATCAGGCCATAGCGGGTTTGGGCCATCTCCGGGCGGTCCGCGTAGCGAAAGCGCAGGCACACCCGCTCGGGGTCAGCCTGTGTGAGTTGAAGGAGACGTTCGGGAAGTGTGGCTATCATCATTTTTGGCGGTCAGCGATATAAGCAGCTAGCTCGCTGAGTGTATCGAATGTATCTGCATTAAGTTCGCTGTTGTCGATGCGGACGCCCAGATTATCCTCGACCCACAGGGCCACATCGACCAGGCTGAACGAATCGATCAGCCCGCTTGAGATGAGGGGATCGTCATCCCCCAATGGATACGAGGGGTCGCGGAGCACTTCACGAGTGAGATAATCTCTTAGCTTTACGCGGAGCGAGTTCTCAGCCATGTTTTTTTCCCCCTGGCCTGTGGTCGCTGTCAGGCTCTATCCATCATGTTCGCCACGACGTTTAGTCTTGGATTGGTCTTGGGAGTAGTGCAAAAGTTAATCCGCCCTAGAAGTCATTATTCAGGTCGAAAATCAATTGCGCAAGACGCTCAGCCAGTCGGTCACGCCCTGCCAGGCTAAGATGAATTCCGTCGCCGATCAACAGGCCATCAGGATGCTCGGAGAAGAAGGAATCGAGGATCGGGCTGAAGCTGGTGGTGCGATATAGGGCAGCTTGATATGCCTCACGCGATGTTTCGCCCAAAATATGATCCTCTCCCATGTCGGCGAAGTAAGGACGGATATCAACGCAGGTGACCTGTGGAAAGCCAGCAATCAACCCTCCCGGAGCGCACGCTTGAGCCAGCGCTTCATTGAATGCATCAAGCCGTTGTGCGTTGAGGCCACGGCCACTGTTATCGGCTGTAAACTCAGCGCGTGCCGTCTGATAGAAATTCAGCACCAATACATGCGAGCCAGGGCTGTTACGAGCCAGCCCATCCAACAGCCAGTTCATATTGGTAACGTAGTCTATCGGGCGAGAGAGATTGACTGCCACATCTGGATAAAACGGCGTGACGATCACAAACTTGCAGCGATCCTGCTTTAGTCGGAAGAACTGATCGCTCTCCAGATAATTTGAACTCGCGATAGTCAACCCACCTGCCGACAAACTGCGGTCAACAACCCGGAGGAAGTCGAGTCCCAGAGCATCGAGATGCGCCTGCAAAGGCACAGCTAGTGGGGTGATGTAAGTAATTGCCACCTCACCCGTGTCCGGTCGTTGAAATGTCACATGTCCGTAACCGTTGGAGTCGCTGGCAATCGCAACACACAGTTCATAGTTGCGCTGATCGGTAGGGATCAAGGTTGGCACAAGTGACGTAACCTGAACAGGGTTAGGAATGGGCGTCAAAGTGATAGCTGGCGTCACTGTAGGAAGAGGACTGGGAGATGGGCCGGAATCGCTTAACGCGCTGCGTGTTGCGATCACATGAGACGGGGATGGGGCAGGCAGCTCGGGCCGAACTTGACCTGCGCATCCACTGGCGAGCGCTGCTGACAGCACTCCAACTAACAGGAGTAGCATGAAGCAGCATGGAGGGGAAGCGCGAGTGCCTAATCGCAACGGGTTCCCTGCCGATCTTCGGATAGGGTACGCTCCAGAGCAGCAGCAAGTATAGCGTATCCCTCCGCATCAGCATGGAGCGGGGTATCAGTATACCGTGCCGCTGGGATGATGTTCCATAGATCCACGTACCACAAGTCATGATGAACAGCAAACACATTCAATGCCTCTCTGTAGCGGTCGTACAGAGCGCGCTGGTAGTGAGCATTGTAGTTTACATCGCTGTGCCCGCCTATGCCGATCAACATAGGCTCGTTGACCAATAGAAGAGTCACACCCTCAACTTGAGCGCGTAGGCAGCCTACTCGAAGGAAGTTCCAGGTCTCATTGGGCATGCGCTCGAAACCGGGGGAATCGTTTGTATAGCGTGCCTCCGCCGGAACGGGTTCGCCCCCCAATCGGCGGTCGGACTGGGCAAGATCGGGGGGGATGAAAGGGTAGAAGAGCGCGTTTGCCCAGATCGGGAGCAAATCCTGATCGCGCAGTGCGATGAGCCGTTGCCAGCTAGGTTGGGGCGTAAATAGGCCGGCTCGATGACCCTCATACCAGGCATGGAGAAGGGTGGGGTATTCAGCGATCAGTCGCTCAAGGCGTAAGTGATTCAAATCAAAGAACACCCGGTTTGCGCCGATCACCTCCTCAGCGTTATTCAGGGCGGCGGGGGTGACGAACCAGATCACAAGGTTGGGATCGTAGCCGAGAGCAGCATCGAGAATGAGAACATCACGAGCGACGCTGGGTTGAGGATAAGCGAGGTTATAGGCGATCAGCCGTTTGCCATCAAACCGAATGCTTCGAGCAGTCAATTGCTCGGCCAGTGTGTCTTCGTCAGGTAATCCCCAACCTGCGATGCCAGATTCACCGAGCAGAACAACACGATATTCATCAACCGGCTTGGGCCGAACGCTGATGGCGTGCGTAGCGAACAACGCTTCAAGAGGGAGCTGGCCGTTTGCAAAGTCGCTCGGATAGACAAGCCGTGCGCGACCATGCCCTACTATATCCCAGGTATTGAGCATAATCACGGCACGAACAGGGTTGAATCCGCTCCACAGCAGCAGGAAATTGGCAACGAACACAATCGCCAGCGCCTTAGCAAGCACTCGCAGGAAGGCTGTTAAGTCAGGAAATGGCGATAGTTTCATCCGTTCAACCCAAACAGGCGAGCTATTATTCTGATCGCGGTAGGGAGGTCGGCGGCGAAAAACACCCAACCTAGTGTGACAAACCCATACGTTAGTGCGATTCCAATCGCTGAGCGCAAACGGGTGGGGAAAATGCCAGCAGGGGTCGGGCGAGGTGCACGCGCTGAAATCTGCCCATATACAAATAATCCAAGGCCATGCCATATTCCCCAAACCAAGAACCCCGTAGAAAGCCCATGCCACAACCCCACAACGCCCATCGTTACCAGGTGGCACAGCAACTGGATCAGCACACGATAGCGATTGCCCGCTTTCGAGCGCAAGGCACGAGCCAGGGGGAAGAAAATGTAATCCCGCACCCAGTTAGAGAGGGTGATGTGCCATCGCTGCCAGAAGAGCGCAATGGACGGCGAGAGATAGGGGCGGTCGAAGTTCTCCGGCAGCCGTAAGCCGGCCAGTCGCCCAAAACCAATAGCGATGTTGGTATAGGCGGCGAAGTCTGCCAACAGGTAGAAAGAATAAGCAAATAGCCACAGCCATGCAATCCCGGTCGGCTGATCGGGATTCTGGGCCATATCGTGTACGGCAATGAACGAATACAGCGCGTTAGCGATCACGAACTTCGTGAACGTCCCGACCAATATCCGCCAGAGACCTTGGTGAAGATCATCGGTCAGGGATGTCGCCTCGCGCTGAGAGATCATCGAGGTTCGCACGCGGTCAATTGGCCCGGCGATCAGACTTGCCGGGTGGAGAGCATATATCATTGCCTCTTCAAGAGAAACGTCTGCAAGGCGCCCGGCGTGAGCCTCTACAGTCAGATGAATGAGTCGGAAAGCCAGATAGGAAAACCCAAGCCAAGCAGCCGCACTTATTCTCCCAGGATGAGCGGAAAAAGTATCAGTGCCCCGTATCCCGGGCAACTTGCTCAAGATGAGCAAAGCAACGAGCAAAACGATCCATCCCCACCAGAAGGGTGTTCGACCGATATGCCAAGTTCCAAACACAAGGACGATATTCAATCCAAATAGTAGCAATGCGGCAGGCTGATCGGTCAACACATAAATCAGCAGAGCGGATGATATCAGAGTGAGACCCAAACGGAGGCCGCGACTGGACTGCCGGTGGCTGGCAACGATCAACCCGCCAAAGGCTCCCAGACCCACTACCCAGGCGGCAATGCGGAGCACATCCATGCGGTGCGCCTAGAACCCTGTATACACGAAACGAGGCTGCACGCCTATTGTGGCGCAGGTGAAGATAAGAATGATGGCGATTGCCAGCAGCACGGCCCACAGATTCTCACGGGTGAGGATCGCCTTCCTCACAAAGTCTGTGATACTATTGCGTCTGTCCATTCAATCCCAGCTCACAGATGGAGCGTTTGATGAAGCAGTGTTTCTTGGCTCTCACTACCGCGTTTCTCGCTATGCTTGCGCTGAGCGCCTGCTCCACAGATGTGACTAGAAGTACGCCTGTGGAGGCTGCCGCCCTGGAGAGAATGGCAGCGGATGGGTTTGCCGATGCAACGATCACCAACATGGTTGAAGGGAACCCCGCCGTGCGCGGGGCGGATGAACTATACTGCGTTGCGACGGACGCGACCACTCAAAACGGTCAATTGCCTTACTTGCTCGTCGTCTGGCGCATAGGCGATCAGTGGCAGGCTGCTCAGTTGACGGAAGGCTATTACGAGTGGGACTTGCAGGGCTGTCCCCGCTAGGTAGCCGCTGCCACGAGCGCACTCCTCGCCATGCAAGGCAAAGATGCGCCCAACAGTGCCCTACCGACAAGATCACGGTCCCGGACTGGGATATGCCTGCTCAATATGTTGAGGTTGCTCAGACCCCTGAACTGATTGGCCAGGTTTCTCAAAGCGCATAGCACGGAACTCCTCTGCGTAGGCACACCCCGCCTTCCGGCCTGATTCAGCATCCCATTCGCGCACCATTTGCTCAACCTCCTGACCGACCTGGGACTTATGGCACAGCAGAGCCTCGATCTTCAGATCAATGAAGTCTGAGATGTCAATGTAGGTATCAGGCTGGGCGGTGAGCATCAGGTAGAGTTCTTCCACATCGTGCGGCTCAAACCCCTCGTCCAGAAGATCGGCAAAGATCAGTCGCGTTCCAGCGCTGGGGAAAACTGCATAAAGAGTAGCTTCACCTGCCGCTCGATGATCAGGGTGATTGATGTACCAGCTCCCGATCAGGATGGCCGTTGGGTCTTGGCAGACAACCCGTTGCGGGCGAACCTGCCGGATCAAGCGCGTGAGATCGCGCCGCAGCTCCAGAGTCGGCTGAAGCTCACCGTCTGGATATCCCAAAAAACGCACGTCTGCCACCCCGACCAATGCAGCCGCAGCTAACTGTTCAGCCTCACGCTGCTTGACCAGCTCGCCACGCTGTACGCCTGGTTCGTTGCTCCCCGCGCCGTTGTCCGTGACAATACAGTATGTCACCTGCGCTCCTTCCTTCACCCACCGGGCAACACTTCCGGCGGCACCAAACTCAATATCATCCGCATGGGCAACCACAACCAGGATTCGCAAGGGGTCCTTCGATGTAGCCTGCTGCGCCATCGCAACCTCCGGCGAGAGGGATTGACTCTGGAAGTATAGAATGCTCAACAGTTGCCGATCATACGAGCAGCGATCACGGCTTGCCCCAAGCTAAGCCCTCCATCGTTAGCCGGGACTTGCTGGTGTGTTAAGACCTCAAAACCCGATGACCGCAGGCGCTCGCGAGTCAACCGGAGGAGCAGACGATTCTGAAACGCGCCGCCGGAGAGCACCACTGTCGAGAGACCAGTGCGCTCTCGCGCCCAACAAGCTGCTGCCAATACGATCTGGGCAACCGTTTCGTGGAAGGCGGCAGCGATCTCCGACACAGAGCGTCCGGCCATCAGGTCGGAAACAACCCCGGCCATTATCCCATTGAGAAGAACCACCCCTGAATCGGTGATCTCAAACGGATAACCACTTACACTGGCGAGATTAGCATCACGAGCAGCCAGTTCGAGGGCAATGGCAGCTTGTGCCTCATAGGTTGCCACCGAACATATGCCGAGAATAGCGGATACGGCGTCAAAAAGACGGCCACAGCTCGAGGTCAGGGGCGTGTTGATTCGCTTCACGACCTGCTGTTCGACAATACGGCGCTCTTGCGAGGGGAAATCGAGAAGTGTCGGGAGGTCCGGAATGTTCCCCAGCGTGGATAGCAGATAGCCCCACGCGATCCGATAGGGTCGTTTAATAGCTGCCTCGCCTCCGGGCAGCGGCAAATACTCCAGGTGGGCTACCCGCTCGAAGGAATCAAGCCCAGCAACTAGGACCTCTCCGCCCCAGATCGCGCCATCTGTGCCGTATCCCGTGCCATCAAAAGCAATGCCGAGCACAGGCCCGGTTCGACCATGTTCGGCTAAGCACGCTGCAACGTGGGCGTGATGGTGCTGCACCGCGATGCGTGGTAGATCGCGTTCAATGGCAAGATCGTGAGCCAATCGGGAGGTCAGATAATCAGGGTGCATATCGTGGGCAATCACCTGCGGCCAAACTTTGAACAGCCGACTCAAGTGACTCAGCACTTGCCGGAAATAGCCCAACGCTTCTAGCGTATTTATTTCCCCGATGTGCTGGCTCAAGAATGCATCTTGATCCTTCAGCAAACACAATGTGTTCTTCATCTCTGCGCCGACGGCAAGAATCGGTTGCTCGGATCGCCAAGGGAGGCGCACAGGGTAGGGCGCATCCCCACGCGCACGTCGAAGGGGTTGCTGCGCGGCATCCTGCTCACCAGCAAATCGATCCACCCACCACACTGCATCGTCGCAACGCATATGGATCGGACGGTTGTGCAGGAGAAAGGCATCCACGATGGGGGATAGTTTCTCCTGAGCCTCTTCGTTGTCCGCAATGACCGGCATCTCGCTGAGGTTGCCGCTGGTCATGACTAGAGGACGTCCCACATCATGGAGTAGAATATGATGAAGGGGCGTGTAAGGCAGCATCATACCCAACATGGGGTTGTTCGGGGAGACATTGGGAGCGATGTCCGACCCCGGATGGCGATAGAGCAGGACAATGGGCGCTGAGACGTTGCTCAAGAGCGCTGCCTCATCCGCGCTGATCTCGCAATGCGCTGCTACCTCTTCGAGTGAACCTACCATCACCGCAAAAGGCTTATCAGGCCGCGCTTTCCGTTCGCGCAGCCGCGCCACAGCCTCCCTGTTAGTGGCATCACATACCAGATGAAATCCTCCTACCCCCTTAATGGCAACAATAGCTCCTTCCTTGAGCAGTGCGGCCACACGCTCCATGTCATCTCGAAGACCGATTGATGCCAGGCGGACCAGTGTGGAATCGTCGGCGACCAGGCGGACTTGAGGCCCGCACACTGGGCAGGCATTCGGCTGCGCGTGGAATCGTCGGTTGAGTGGGTCATCATACTCTGCTTGGCAGGCGGGGCACATCTTAAACCCACTCATTGTTGTCATCGGGCGGTCGTACGGCAACCCCTGAATGATCGTGTAACGTGGCCCGCAGTTAGTGCAGTTGGTAAACGGGTAGCGATAGCGGCGGTTTGATGGATCGAACGTCTCCGCCAAGCAGTCCGGGCAGGTCGCTACATCAGGCGATACGAGCGAGGTTCCTTCGTCATCCTCACTGTGTCGAATGACAAACCCCGTCGCGCCATCACGAAGGGAGATGGGTGTGGATCGGAGCCGATCAATCCGTGCTAAGCGAGGCGCCTCGGCCAGGATAGCTTGCTCGAACGATTCCAGATTCGCCGCCGCGCCTTGCACCTCAATATCGACACCTGAGGATGAGTTCATAACCCACCCCGCAAGCTGATAGCGAACGGCCAGGCTGTAGATAAAGGGGCGGAAACCTACGCCCTGCACTACGCCATCGACATGAATACGTCGCCGTTCGATGTTTTCGCTGAGGGGAGTGCCTGATGGAGAGAGCATAATCGCAGTCTGGTCATCGAGTCGTTCAAACAGGAAATCCCATGCTGACTCTATCGTAGATGCCAAAGGATACCCAACTGGCAGGCGTTTCGGAAACCGGGGATAGCGGTTGACAGACCATACCCAACCCTATACGATCCGGTAAGGCGGTCAGGCAATGAACTGGTGAAACCACCTTGCATGAGCTTTCAGTCGCCCAAAATCTGCTCGACATTGCCCTCCACCACGCCCAACAGGCAGGGGCAAAAAGGATCACAGACCTGTATCTCCTGATAGGTGATCTAGCCTCGATTGTAGATGACTCACTTCAGTTCCACTGGGATATGATCTCGCAAGGCACACCCGCCGAAGGCGCACGGTTGCACTTTGAGCGTATCCCTATTGAGCTATCCTGCACCGAATGTGGCCACACCTATCATCCGGAACACGGTGAGCTTGCCTGTCCCATCTGTGCGGGCGCAAGGGTCAAGATTATACGCGGCGAAGAGTTTCGTCTGGAAGCCATCGAAATCGAGCGATAGCAGACCAGAATGCTCATATATAGGTAAGGGCTGCCTGATGACATTCGGCACTGGTTCCCGCTTCGCCCACCGGTTACACTACATCTAGGCAACTTGTCCATGCGGAGGCAATTAACGTGTGTCTTGGCATCCCCGGCAAGGTAGTCGAAATCTATGAAGCTGAGGGGCTGAAAATGGGTCGCGTCGACTTCGGCGGCGCGATCAAGGAAGTCTGCTTGGAATATGTGCCTGACATCCAGATCGGCGAGTATACGGTCATTCATGTTGGCTTTGCCATCAGCCGCATCGACGAAGAAGAGGCGCGCGAAACGCTGAGGATGCTCACCGAGATGGAGATGCTGGCTAATAATGAGCTTGACCAGGAGCCATTCGCATGAGTCAGCGTGTTCTGGTTGTCGAGCATATCCTGTCAGCGAACGATAGACTGGCCGCACAGAATCGCGCAGCTCTGGATGCCGCTGGAGTGTTTGCGATCAACATCATGGCTTCCCCAGGCGCAGGCAAGACCAGTGTCATTCTGGCAACTTTCAACCTCCTGAAAGACCAACTGCGACTGGGTGTGATCGAAGGCGATCTCGCATCCAGCATCGATGCAGATAAGGCAAAGGCTGCCGGAATCCCGGCCATCCAGATCAATACCGGCGGCGGCTGCCACCTCGACGCCGTGATGGTGGAAGAGGCGCTCGCCCAACTTCCCCTGGACCAGATCGACCTCCTCCTGGTTGAGAACGTCGGCAACCTCGTATGCCCTGCCAATTTTAACCTGGGAACACATCTTAATGTGTTAATCGCCAGCGTGCCGGAGGGTGACGACAAACCATACAAGTACCCTGGAATGTACCGAGGAGTCAGTGCGCTGGTTATCAACAAGATCGACCTCCTTCCCTACGTGGACTTTGACATGGACTATTTCCGCCGAGGAGTGGAAATTCTGAACCCTGGCCTGGTGACGTTTCCTATCTCCTGCCGCACCGGAGAGGGGATCGCGACCTGGGCAGACTGGCTGAAGCAGCAGGTAGCAGCAGTGCGGCAGCAAGAGGCGATCAGTCCTAATGAAGCACGTTGACGAGTATCGGGACGGTGTACTTACCCGTGCCCTGCTGAGCGAGATCGCAGCGACAATTACCCAGCCCTGGCGGATCATGGAGGTCTGTGGAGGCCAGACCCATGCCATCCTCAAGAGTGGGCTGGATCAGCTTCTACCGCCGCAGATCGAATTGATCCATGGCCCTGGCTGTCCTGTCTGCGTTACCCCACTGGAGTTGATTGACAAAGCGATTGCGCTTGCCTCACGCCCCGATGTGATCTTCGTGTCATATGGTGACATGCTGCGCGTGCCCGGCTCAGAGCGCGACCTGTTCAGCGTGCGAGGTGCTGGTGGTGACGTGCGGATTGTCTACTCTCCACTTGACGCACTACGGATTGCACGAGAGAACCCCAGCAAGACCGTTGTCTTCTTTGCCATCGGATTTGAGACCACTGCTCCGGCCAATGCCATGTCGGTAGTCCAAGCCAAGGCTCAGGGGATCAGGAACTAC
>DAOTYF010000042.1:0-23098 GCA_034434995.1 Anaerolineae bacterium | reverse complement strand
TCCTGACCCCCAGCGCCACACCCCCGCCAGAACTGCTCCCAGCGGAGACTCTAGGCCCTATCACAGTGCAGGGCACTGCTCATGAGACCACCGTTCCAGTGACGGTCAAAGTGCGGCGTGGCAAGTCCGTATCCAACGTCACCTGTAACTGGGCGCACCAGGATAGCGGTCGCACCGGCCAGATGGGCACGCCGACGACCGTTCAGATCGATGAGAACACCTTTGAGGATACGTATACCTTCACACCTGATGCTGCGGGGACGTACAACGTCAACTGCACCGGAATCGCCACGACGGTCAGCGGACAACGCGCTGTGAGCGCCTCTGGCACGCCATTCGCGGTGGAGGCAAAGGGGTGATGCTCCCCTGTTGTTGCCCGAAGGGATGATTCACTGGAGTGCCGGGGCGCACCGCGATGCGCCCCTGTCTCATGATGTGAATCGGCTGTGTTGACCAAGTTATAGACGTGGCAGGTGGCTCCGAGCCGCGCGCGCGGCGTTGCGTACCCGTTCGTCCGGGTCGGACAGCGCGTAGGCCAGCGCTGCTAGCGCCACCTTCCCCTCGAAGCGCTGAATTGACTGCACACACGCATAGCGCACCTGCGCCGACGAGTCGTTGAGCGCTTCCCACAGCGCAACGAGGGCTGCCGCTCCGCCGATCCGGCTCAGCGCATAGACTGCCTCTTCCCGTACGCCCGCATTGGCGGAGTGCTCAAGCGCACTTGTGAGCGCCGGCACGGCCTGCTCGCCCCCGACACACCCCAGCGCAAACACGATCCGCCGCTGTACGATGGGGTTGGCCTCACAGTCGAGACAGGCGATCAACCCCGGCGCGGTTTCCGGGCTGCCAATGGCCGCCAGTGCCTCCGCGGCGGCGATCCGATCTTGGGTGCTGCGCTCTGTCTGGCTCAACACATGGAGCAGCATCGGAATCGCCTGCCTGTCGCCCAACCGGCCCAGCGCTGCCATGGCTGAATGGCGCACCTCGGCGTTAGGGTCGTTGATCAATCGGGTGAGGGTGCTGCACACGCTAACATCGCCCAGCACGCCTAGCGAGTCGATGATCCGCACCCGTTGATCGCGCCCTCCGCGCCAGGGAGCGACTTCCGGCAGCCGCGCCTCCGGGTCGGCGATGTCCAACCGCGCCAAGAGCGCTTTGCAATAGGTGGAGCGCTGTTCAGGGGGGATGAGCCGCGCCACCCGGCTCAACTCCTCGCTAGAGGCCCACAGGCCCCGGCTCAACATGTCGAGAATGGTCAGATCAAGCCGCCTATCGCCGCCAAGCTGTGGCTCCGCACCACTGAAGGCGCGCGGGCGACGGTCGCCGCCGAGGCCGGGTTCCATGCCGAGATAAGAGGTCATAACGCACCCTACCGCTACATGGATGGCTCCCTGCCGCCATCTTCTACCACTTCCAGCCGGTCACTATCATCCCCCCTCATTATACTCAGCGCCGCCGAAAGGGACAGTTCACCGTGCAGGCTGTTTGCTGGTGGCAGGTCGCCCATTGATGAGGGCCAACGCCAGCGCCGCCAGCCCGCTGATCAGCGGCAGCACCGGCAGCCACGCGAATACCAAAGCCAGCCCCCACCGTTCCGCGATGGCCCCCGTTGCTGCTGCGCCGACCCCGCCCGCCACGAACGTGAATCCCAGTGTCAAGCCCGACATCACCCCCGGTCGTCCGGGGAATAACTCCTGGCCGAGCAGCAGCGTCAGCGGTAACGAAGCCAGCAAACACAGCCCGATCCCGGCCATCGTCCCTAGCAGCAATGTGCCAGAGACAAACCGAAGCCCCAACACCAGCGGCGTGGCCAGCACCAGGCTGGCGACGATCACCTTATGCGGGCCGATCCGGTCTGCCAGGAAGCCCGCCGCGAAGCCACCCACGGCGGCTGCCAGGGCCATCATGAACAGCGCGCTTCCCGCAAAGTCCACGCTCTCTCCCAGCTCCACCAACCGCTGCGGCACATAGGTGGTGAGGCTCATGCTGGCCCAGGAGCGGAAGATGATCACCAGCGCGAGGAGAACGGTCGCGGCTAGAGGGAGGAGGTTATTGGCGGGCTGGATGGGGGTTGAGTGCGCTTCTGAGTGCGGGTGACCGATCTGCGGGGGGGCGTAGCGCAACCGGAGCAACCTGGCTGCTAGGAAGGGTAGCACCAGCACCCCGCCAATCAGTAGGATTATGGTTCCCCGTGCGCCAAAGTAGTTGAGCACCCAGCCCGCCACCAGTGGCCCGATGGCAAATCCGCTGTTACCACCCAACAGAAAAACCGACATCGCCCGCCCGCGATATGGCGGTGCGCTGAGGCGCGGCACGCTGCCCGCCGCTGAGGGGTGATACATGGCCGATCCCAGACCGCCAATCGCCACCATCCCCAGCAGCGCCTCAAAGCGCCCTGCCAGCCCCGCCGTGCCCATCAGTGTCACCTGCCACAGCGCGCCTGCCAGCGCCAGGTGCGGCGCGTAGACGCTGTCTGCCATTAGCCCGAACAGGGGCTGGGCCAGCGAAGTAGATAGGCTGTAGGTGAACGCGATCAGCCCAACCTGGGTTTGCGTCAGGCCGAGCGGGCTGGTCAGCACAGCCAGCACAATCGGCAGGCTCCCGCTGAAGAAGTCCACCGTGAAGTGCCCCAGGGCGAGCGAGAGAAGGTTAGCATCCCGGAGGGGGGAGGCCGAGGACTGTGGCGCTGCCCCGCTTGGAGAGACTTTCGGAGGGTGCAGATCAGCATTCATGGCGGGGGTGTTCCGCCTTCCATAGGTGGGCAGTTCGTCGCCAGGTCTCGAATTCATAGTAAGCCATCAACAGACTGAGCCGCAACCCGTGCAACCCGTCCCGGTAGCCGCGCAGCGTCACAAACCGCCACCAGAACTGCCGCAGCGGCCCGCTGGCGTAGGTCCAGGGTCGGGGGCGTAACCCCTGGCCATGCCGGATTTCAGCCTCGAAGTCCGTGTACTTCTCCTGCTTGGCCTTAAACTGGGCTACGCTGTCATAGTTGTAGTGGATTAGCGGGTTGTGCAGGTATCCCGCCTCCCCGTCGAGGATCACTTCCTCGTGCACAGGTCGCCCTGGATCGTAGCGCGCGCTAGCCCGGTGCAGCACACGAAGCTGGTAGTCAGGATGCCAGCCTGCACCGAGCGTCAGCCGCCCGAACAGATAGTTATGGCGCGGGACCCACCAACCCCGCTCGCACCCCCCGATCTTCGCCCTGATCTCCTCGGCCAGCGCCGGGGTGGCGCGCTCATCCGCGTCAACGAAAAACACCCAGTCGGCGTCAACTGCCTCCAGGGCCGCGTTGCGCTGCACGGCGTAATTCTGGAAGGGGTATCGGAGCACCCGCGCCCCTGCTTCCTCGGCGATCCCGGCGGTGCGATCGGTGCTGAATGAGTCGAACACGATCACCTCGTCCGTCCAGCGCAATGACTCGATGCACTGGCGGATATGCCTCTCCTCGTTGAGGGTGAGGATGACCCCGGCTAGCTTCATATGGCAGCCTCACACCCTCCGGCTCAACCGGATCACCTCCCGGTAAGCATCCACCAGCGCCCGCCGCGACTCCTCGCTGCGCGACGAATCGCGCGCCGTCCGCTGGATAGCCCGATTCATCCCGGCCCGCAGGATGATCTTCGCCAGCACCCGCTTGAGGGGGCTGTAGTGTTTGCGGTACAGCTTCAGCCGAGCTGTCCACAGATGGATCACCGCCTGCGGTTTGACCTGCGAGGTGCTCTGGCCGCCGTAGTGGACCACTTCCGCGCTTGGCACACAGATGGCGCGCCAGCCTGCTGCCCTGATCCGCATGGCCCAGTCGATCTCTTCGCAGTACAGGTGGAACTGCTCGTCGAGCAGCCCGACCTGCCGGATGACCTCACCGCGCAGGCAGAAGGTCGCGCCGAGGGGGTGATCCACATCGAATGGCTCCCGGCCTGCGTACAGGCTGCGCGGGTAGCGCCCGTTGAGGCGGCTCTCGCGGATGCGGCCCGGCACAGGGAACAGGTCAATGAGGAGCTGTGCCAACCCGGGAAAGCCAAACGCGCTATGTTGGAACGATCCATCACCATATACCAGCCGTGCCCCTGCCAGCCCCGCGCCGGTTGCGTTCATCCCCTCGATCAGTGCCTTGAGGGCGCCGGGCCGCAGCAGGGTGTCCGGGTTCAGGAGCAGCACGTATTCCGGTAGATCAGGGCCGGCGGGGAATCCGAGCGCCCGCAGCGCGTGGTTATTCCCCCCCGCGAACCCCAGATTGCTGCCGGGTTCCAACAGGTGCACCTCAGCGAACCGGCCCCGGATGGCCTCCGCCGTGCCATCGCTGGATAGATTGTCCACAACCCAGACCTCACCGCGCACTGGGGCGCTGGCGAGGTCGGCCAGAACGGAGTCTATCGCCGCCAGGGCATACTCGCGCACGTTCCAGGTGACGACGATCACGGCCAGCCGGGGCCAATCGGATCGGAGAGGGGTGCTCATCGCGCCAGAATGTACCGCCGATGGGCGGGAGAGGCAAAACAGCAAATGACCCCCCTCTCCCCCAGCGAGGCGCAGCCGAGCGCGTGGGATGAGGGGGGCAGAGGGTGAGGGTTACACAAACCGCTTGCGCAGCTCGCCGCTGGCGTAGTCCATCACCGAGACGGTGATGGCGATCAGCCACACGGCCATGCCTGCATCGTACCACAGAGTCTGGTTGATCCACTGGAACAGCAATTGACCGATCCCCCCACCGCCCACAAAGCCGATGATAGTGGACATCCGCACATTGATGTCCCAGCGGTAAATAGTGAACGACAGGAATGGCGGAACCACCTGGGGGATGATCGCATAGACAATAGTCTGTATGCGATTGGCGCCCGTGGCGGTTATCGCCTCAATCGGCCCCGGATCGATGCTTTCTATCGCCTCCGAGTAGAGCTTTGCCAGCGAGGCGATGGTGTGAACGGTCAGGGCGATAACGCCTGCGAACGGCCCCAGGCCGACCCACACGACCGCGATCACCGCCCAGATGATCGGCTCAATCGAGCGGGTGATGTTCAGGACGAAGCGGATGGCGTAATAGAGGAAGCGAGTGATCGGGTTGCCCCACATCAGGTTGCGGGCCGCCAGGAAGCTAAACGGGATCGCCAGCACGATGCCGAAGGTCGTCGCCATCAGCGCCTGGAAGATGGTGACGATCATGCGGTTGATGGCGAGGATGAAATTCTGAGTGAGTCGCGGGTTGCCGACGGCCACCACCTGCCGCGCCTGGATGCCGTGATACTGGGTGCCGACGGCGATGGAAGGCGTGTTGAACTGCGGCGCGGTAAATGTTACGCTGAAATACCCATTGGCGTCGGCCATTGCGTTGACCTTCTCACTCTGGAAGATCGGCTGAAACTCGTTGCCGATGGGGTCTTCCCACCAGATTTCGACCCGTTCGTTCGGGTCGAATCCCCCGCCGCGCACAGTGATCTCGGTGCCGGGCTGGAGCGCCCCACGTCCCTCCACGATGGCATAGGTTGCGAACTCACCGCACGCCGGATCGACGGTGATCCATAACTCGTCGCCGCTGCCCTCCACCTGCTCCGGCATCTCCGCTGGGTCGTCCGGGCATGGATTGGCCCATCGGGTAGCGACGATCTGCAGCTCCTCGGGGCGCTCGATGGCCGCCCGCCACGGCCAGATCACGCGCCGGAAGATGTTGAACGTATCCGGGAACTCGGTGAGGAACTTCCGCATGTTCACTTCGGTGACCTGCCAGCCCAGCAGGTAGGTGTATCCCAGCACGATCAGCAGGCCCAGGGTGGGGGCAAAGTTCCGCCCACTGGCCGCCGCCACCGCCGAGCCTATCACCCACAGCCAGAACAGCGCTGCCAGGGTAGCCAGCGCAGGCAGCATCCCGGTGAAGACTTCGAATTCGTGGGTCGTGCGCGTCCAGTACAGCAATCCCAGGAACGTGGCCGTCAACAGAAAATAGCCGATGCCGCGCGTGGTCTGCCGCGCGTAGATATGGCCTGCGCCGGGCAATATGAGCGAGAAAATCGCTGCCAAGACTGGCGAGCGATGAACCTCCGTCATCGCCTGCTCCTCTAGCGGGCCTGCGCCTTTAGGTGGAAGGTCGGGGGGATTGTCGCTCATCGTATGCTCCCTCATCCAACCAGGCTCGATCCAGTGATGCGCTCCGCTTCCTGGCCGTAGATTTCCTTGAACCGTTCGTCCGTCATCTTGCGAATGTCCTCGTTGGTTCCCCGGAAGATCAACCTGCCCTCGCGCAGCCCGATCACCTGGGAGCCGTAGCGCTGCACCAGGTCGAGGTAGTGCAGGCTACAGATGACCGTGATCCCATCCTCCTTGTTGAGCTTCTCGATCTGGCCGAGGATCGTATGGGCCAGCACCGGGTCGAGGCTGGCTACCGGCTCGTCCGCCAAGATCAGCCGGGGTTCCTGCATCAGCGCGCGTGCGATCCCGACGCGCTGCTGCTGCCCCCCGCTGAGCGCATCAGCGCGGTTGCGTTCTTTGCCCGTCAACCCGACGCGCTCTAGTGCTGCCATGGCTCGCTGCCGCTCTTCGTGTGGAAAGTAGTTGATCAGGCTCCATGCGGGGTTGATGTACCCCAGGCGCCCGCTCAGCACGTTGGTCAGCACGCTGGAGCGCCGGACAAGGTTGAACTGCTGGAAGATGAACCCGATTTGGCGGCGTATCTCGCGCAGTTCCTCCCCCTTGGCAGCGGTGATATCCACGCCATCCCAGATGACGCGCCCCGCTGTGGGGTCAATCAGCCGGTTGATGCAACGCAGCAGCGTGGACTTGCCCGACCCGCTCAGGCCGATCACGACCATGAACGCGCCATCGGGGACCTCAAAGCTGACATCCCGCAACGCAACCGTTCCGTCCTCATAGACTTTGGTCAGATTCTCGACGATTAGCATGGCAGAGCCTTTCCGCAGGCCACTTCCAGAGGCGGCGACAGGGGAGGGGTGAAAGACAGATCGGTGGATGGTAGAGGCACAGCACGCTGTGCCTCTACCCCTAGGATAAGCGACACGCTTAGTCGCTGACGTAGTCCTCGACGTTCACACCGGAGGCTTCGAGCACCTGGCGGAAGCCATCGTAGAAGCTGTCGTCCACCTCCACCAACCCCTCCCACCGATACAGGTCGTTCAGTATCTGCATCTGGTCGGGGTCTTCCGTCATTGCCAGCAGCGCCTCCACGATCTGCGCCCGCATCTCCTCCGGGAAGTCCGGGATGAACGATACGGTATCGTTCGGGATCGGGTCGCTCTCGGCGAATACGACCACCACCTCCATCACATCGGGTAGCTCTTCCTGAACGTTGGTGCGCGCATCGACGAAGGTCGCGCCTGCATCGCAGTCACCGTTGTAGACGGCACGCACCACGTCAGGATGACCGCCCGCGTCCACGATCTCGGCCAGGTCGGTATCCGGGTCGATTCCCGCCGCCCGCATGGTGATGCTGGGGATGATCCAGCCAGAGGTTGAAAACTCGTCCACGCGGCAGAAGGTCTTGCCTTCCAGGTCCTCGATGGTGGTGATGCCGCTATCGGCGCGGGTGATCATCTGGCCCGTATAGGTCGGGCTGCCGAAGCGCACGGAGGCCACCGCCACATCCGCACAACCCCGCTGACTCGCCACGATGTAGCTGAAGGTGTTCAGTGTGCCGATGTGCGCCTCGCCCGCACACATCGCCTCAATCGAGCCGACGTAGCTGGTCGGCACGTTGGCCTCGATCACCAGCCCGGTGGCCTCAGAGAGCGCCTCTGTGATGGCATCCGCGCTGGCGATCACCGCGTCTGCGTCGCCGGAGGGCACGAATGACATGACAATGGGATCATCCTCCGTGCCCAGGGTGATCGGCTCCTCGGTGGGGGTCGGTTCCTCGGTCGGGGCCTCGGTTGGCTCCTCGGTCATTTCCTCGGTTGGCGCTGGCTCTTCCGTAGCCGCTGGGGTGGCCGGGGCGCAACCTGCCAGCACAAAGGCCAACACACCCAGCAGCGCCAGCAGTGCGATCAGTTTTCTGTTCAACATCCCTTCTCTCCTTTTGATTGAATGGGCATGGAATTCCAATACAATAGGGGTCTCATTGGGCATTGGGCACAACGGGCTTACGGCATCACCTCCCTTCACCGCTGCCAGGAATAGGGGCAGGGCCATGCCTTATTGAACATTATCTGGCGCACGAATGTCTAGAGATCGGACGTGCAGTGTGGACAGCGCTTTGCCTGGATGGGGATGTTCATGAAACAGCGTGGGCACTCTTTGGTCGCTGGCAGCGCCGCAGCTTCCTCCTTCTTCCTCCCTTCTGCCAGCCGGTTGAACCCCCGCACCAGCAGAAACATGGCCAGGGCGATGATCACGAAATTGATGAGGGTGTTGATGAACACCCCGTAGTTGATCGTCGCTGCGCCAGCCGCTTGTGCCTCAGCCAGCGAGGCGTACTGCCCACCTGATAGATTTAGGTACAGGTTTGAGAAATCAACTCCGCCGAGCACCACCCCCAACGGTGGCATCAACACATCACTCACCAGTGAGTTGACAACGCCACCAAACGCGGCTCCCATGATGATGCCAACGGCCATGTCCAGCATGTTGCCCTTGATGGCGAACTTCTTGAATTCCTCAAAAAAGCCCATCGTTTTTCTTCCGCTCCTTGCAAGGATGACGCGAGTACGTTGGCATGGCTTTGGAGGCCCCCTATTGCTCCAGCGCCGCTGGATCGACCCGCGCGCTGGCGAACAGGTTGCGAAGGGGCGTGTACACGCTGTCATCGGTCGCAACCAGCCCGTCCCCGCCCAGCAGCGCCGCGATCTCACTCGTGTGGTTGGCGATGAGGTCCTCCAATAGGGCGTGGGTGAGGTCGTCCAGCCGCGACGAGATCACCACGGCATCGTTGGGAACCGGCGGCAGCTCCTCCAGCACGCGCAGTCGGTCCGGGAAGCGCAACCCACGCACCTCCTCCTGCGCGCCGAGCGTCGTCGCGCCCAGGCCGCACGTCCCCGAGTCGATCATGCGGATCACCCCTTCATCGCTGCCCGCATCGACCACGTCGTACAGGTCGGTGAACGTATCCACCCCTCGTGCCTTGAGCGTCAATGTGGGGATGACCCAGCCATGCAGCGAGGAACCGTCCGGTCGGCAGAACACCCCCCGGTACGACTGCGGCAGAAATACATCTCGCGCCACAAACTGCCCCTGCGTCGCGGTGACCCCGCCCTTGTCCAACACATACCGAGCCTCTCCGCAACCCTGCTGGCTCACCGCCAGGTAGCTGAAAGCATCCAGCGATACTACCCCGGCCTGCCGATCACATAACGCCCGCTGGGCTTCGTGATAGCTCTCTGTGATGCGCACTTCGATGGTCAGGCCCGCTTCGGTGGAAAAGGTGGTGCTGAGCGCGCTGGCGGCTTCCTCGGCTGTGGCAACGTCGGTCACGCTGAATACCACCACCAGGGGGTTTTCATCGCTGCCGAGCGGGGCTACGGTGGGCAGCGGAGGCAGAGGCGTTGGAACTGCGATTAGGGTCGCCAGGCCGCGCGTGGGGGTGGGGGTGATCCGTTCGCGCCCACACCCAACCAGACTCGCGACGGTCAGCGCCAACCCGGCCATCATCAGAAACGGTAGGCGTTGGCGGTTAATAGCCTTCTCTCCTCGCTGGGTTGCGCGTTGACATTCGTGGCGTTGCCGGGCTGTTGATGATGGGGCAGCGTCAGCTCAACCTCGCCCTTTCCATGATACATGACGCCCATGTGCCCTGCAAGTGATGTTTTCGCGCCACCGCCGGTTACATCCGGGGTTGGGACGAGGTCTAGGGTCTCAGCACGATCTCGATCCAGTGCGGGTCAACTCGATTGTTGATCGCCGCGATCCCCACATCCTCGTGGATCAATCCGGCCCAGAACTGCTGGGGGTTGCGCGATTCGACGATGTTGGTCAGCCGGATGCTTCCATTGACAACCGCTCGCTGGCCCGGCATCAGGTAATAGTGCACCCGCCCGTCGCTTTCGATGGGTGTCAGTGTTTCGGCTGTGCCCAGCGCCCACCGCCACGGGTAGTCCAGCAAACAGGTGTCGCAGTGGATTCCGACCCGCCAGGCGCCCGATTCCTCGTAGCAGCCCGTGCTTGAAAAGGTCTCATCCTGTTGGTAAACGTAGCCTGGCTCCGGGCAAGTAGTGCGGATCGGTGCTTCGCCGTAGTTCTCCACTGTGAGTTCAAAGCTCAGCCTGTCCCCGATGATCACCGTCTCGCTGGAAAAACGGACGGTATCCCCCACCGGCTGCGCGACGATCTCAGCCAGTGGCACGCCACCATTCTGGATGGTCAGCTCCCCCAACGCCTCCACACGCTGACCCTCGGCATCGCTCGCGACGGCCCGCACCTGATAGGTTCCATCTGGCGGCGGGTCCGATCCATTGTCGATCCCGCCATCGTACTCGAAGCTATGCAGACCCTCCTCGCCCGGCTGCCGCGCGCCCTGGGATTCGGGGATGAAAATAGCCCGCCCCTCGGCGTCGATCAGCGTCACCTGAAGGTTCGCCTCTTTGGGCACGTACACATTGATCCATACCCGGTCGGTGAGGCCATCCTGGTTGGGGGTGAATGTCGGTGGCGAAATAGTGAATTCCCAGATATCCGGCAGAACGGGGTCGCCATCGGCGATGACCAGCGTCCCGTTGCGCTGATCAACCTGCCCGGTGGCCCGATCTGTCGCCTCGATCACCCAGGTATACTCGCCATCCGGCATCAGCCGCTGGAGCACCCTCCCCTTGACTTCCTCACCCTCTTTGACGTAGCCCTCCACGATCCCGCTGAACAGCACCCGGTACGTACCCCGCGTGCGCGGCTCATCCCGACGGAAGAAGTAGCGCTGCCCATCCTCACCCTCGAAGTAGATCGACACAATGCACTCACGCCGCAGGCGATAGGTCATCGTCACTGCGTCGCTATCCCCATCCGCATTGGGCGTGATACGCGCCGATCCGAGGCTCGCCTCGGCGATCACCGGCCCGCGTGGCCGGCTCACCAGGTACGCCGCAGCCAAGATCAGCGCCAGCGCTACGGCTGCGACGCGCAGAGTTATCGCTTGTTCAACCCGCACGGTATTGCTCCGTTGCCCATTTAAGGGTCTGTCTTGCAGGCAAAGCCCATCTCAGCTATCTGCTGCCCGCTGCGAGTCTATCCAACCCTTTGGGGGATGCCAAGCCGAGCACCCTTTGTGGAACCCTATCGGTATCCCGACAGCATGACCTGGCCGATCCGCACGCTGTCCCCGCCGCTGTCTACCGGCACTCGCACCAGGGTATCAGCGTCGTACAGGCCAACCAGCACATCGAGCGTGATCGGTTGTGTCCTGTGCGCCAGCGAGGGCGGGAGATTGACCGCGTGAAGATCGAGGATTGGCTCACCGGGAAGCCACGTGTATGTTGGCCTCAGCCCGTTGACTGGCTGCACGTCCTGCTGGGCAATCGGCACGGGGCCATCCGGCCCTACGACGTGCACGAACACAACGTAGCGTTCGTGCACTACCTCGTGCGCGGTCCAGGTCAGAGCTAATGCCAGGGGAGGGAGGGGTTGGCCTGGCGAGTTCGTTATAGAGTGGTCCAGCGGTACGTAGCATAGCTCAATACGCTGCTGGCTCAGCGTCTGGCATGTCGTTGGTGGGCCGGGGTTATTCACCTGCTCCGGCGCGATGAACAGGCTGAGCTGGCTCTGATCGTACCAGGTCCCGCCCGGCGTTGCGGCGTGCCCCAGGAGCCATAAGCCCACATCGTTGATCGGGTTGGCTGCGTCAATCTGGTAGGTCAGCAGCCAGATACGCCCGTGCCGCTCAAGGATCGTCCGCATGGAGGCATCCAGCGTGCCCGGCGGGAAGAAGCTGGCATAGGTGCTCAGTTGGCGGTCGGATGGCAGGTAGGCGGCCAACATGCCCGGCTGCCAGTGATAGCTGTAGATCAGTCCGTCGCTCTCTTGGTAGTGCGCGGCAAGATCAGCCGCCAGAGATCGGAGATCAGTCTCTGGTCCTCCAGAGCGCTCCTTCTGTGCTGATCCCCATCCCACGACGAGCGCCAGCGCGGCCCCGCCAGCAAGGATGGCGCGGCTTCCCCACGCGGCGGCGCGGGGGTGAGGCCGGAGGGCAAGCTCGGCTCCTGCCCCAGCCAGCAGAGCCAGCGCTGGGGTGACGTACAGCAAAAAGCGGGGGTAAAAGAAGGGGATGATGACCTGGACCCCCCAACCTAGCAACACTGGCCCCAGCAGCCAACTTGCCAGCGCCCACCTGCCATCTCGTTCTTGGCTCATTCCCCTTCTCTCAAGGCGGGCAGGGGGCGGGAGATGAAAGTGAACCAGCCCCAGGGTGGTCAGGGCCAGCAGCGCCCCGACAATGGTCAACCCCACCGCTTGGGGCGCGGTTGGGCCTCCACCGAACTCGCCCAGCATTTCGCTCAGGTACGCGAGGGGGTCGCGCGGCAGTTGTCCTATATTGGCCGACGCGGCCCGCGTCCCAGCCGCTGCCCCCCGCCCCGCAGCCAGTACCCAGGGGAGCCAGGCCAGCCCTGCCGCGAGCTGCACGCTAAACCATATCCCCGCACGCGGCGCGATGGATTTCCACGCGACCATCCGCCGCCGGGCCTCTGCGATCCAGACCAGAGTCCATGCGCCTGTTACGGCCATCAGCAGCGCAGACAGGTAATGCGCCCCAAAGGCCAGCCCTGTGCTGAGGAACAGGGTGGCTGCCAAGCTGCCCGCCTGTTTTCCGCTCAGCGTGCGGCTGGCTCCCTCTGTCGATGGTGGGAACAGCCGCAACCAGATCAGGATCGTGACCAGCAGGGCTAACTGGATAAACGTGTACCCCTTGGCCTCGCGGCTGTAGTGCACCTGCATGGGCAGCACAGCCAGGATCGCTGCCCCGGCCAGCGCGGCTCTCCGCCTCAATCCCCACCCCCGCCCGACGCAATAGGTCAACGCGATCCCCAGCATGCCCAGCCACGCGCTGAGCAGCCGCGCGGTGAGGGCCGTCGTCCCAACAAGGCTAACCCATGCACCAAGCGTCAGACGGTAGGCGGGTGGATTCACTTCCTCCCACAGGTTGTGGTAGTACACCAGTTCGTTCAGTGGCGTGCGCGCGAAGGTCAGGCTGACGCCCTCGTCGAACCACAACGCTGACCCATCCAACGCCCTCGCACGCAGCCAGCCTGCCAGCAGAAGGATCGCGGTGAGCCAGAACAGGGGGAAAGTCCGGTGGCGGGTCACGCCGCTAGTATAACGACCGCATCATCAGCCCGGCAACCCGGTCCGTGAGCTATTTGTGAGTGAATAGGGGCGTAACTCAGCGATTCGCCCTTAACTTCACCCCTAAAAGTGATAGGGGTATAATCCCGCATAGAGATATAATCCCGCTCAACTTTCGGGTCTGGGGCATCTCCTGCCTCTGTTCTGGTCCTGCAAGGAGCCATTCCAATGGATGATACCCCGGCTCATCCCTTCGATAGGTATTTGGCTGGATTCCTCCGGCGCTACTTCCATGTGCAGAGCGATGACCTAGAAGTGCGGCGCCAGGGCGCGATGCTGATCCTGCTGGTCAGCGTGACAGTGGTGACATCGCTTGTCTATGGCGTCTATCTGCTGATCAGTTGGGGATGGGTCAGGGGCCAGATGCCGCGTGAGATCGCTTCGTTGCTCATGGTGGTGGCATTGTTCATGTTGGTCAGCATGGTGCTGGTGATCGTAGCGCAGCGCGGCGCGGTGAACGTTGCCAGTGTGGTATGGTTATGCAGCCTGGTCGCTGCCATTCTTGCACCAGCCATCCGCGAGTTCGATCTCCGGCTTGAGCAGACCATGATCGCCCTGATCATCCCGATCCTGGCCGCCGGGTTGGTCATCAGCCCCATTATGAGCCTAATCACTGCCTGTGTGGTCGCTGGACTGGAGATCGCTTTGGTTCTGATCCTCCACCCTGCTGTTCGCCACGATTTGCTGGCGGGTGCGATCCTCATCACACTCAGTTGCGGGCTGATCAACTGGCTGTTTGCCCTGTCGTTGCATCAGGCGCTCCATCAGAGCGACATCCTTCGCCACGACGCCGAGTCGCTGCGCGATCTCAGCCTTGATCTGGCCCGCCAGCACGCCGACCACTTAAAGGAGGAAGGGATCGCTTTCAAAACTCGCCTCGAGCTGGCAAGCGGTTACGTCCGGCTCCTCGAGCAGAACTATGCCAATGTGCTGGATGGGCAGGGTAGGGAGGCCCTGCGGACAATCCGTGATAACCTGCGCGAAATGATCCGCCGTGGACAGTTTCTGCTGGATGTGGCCTGGCTCCAGGGGTCGCGTTCCCGCGAGCAGTCCACCGTGTTTGGTCCCTCCGATCTGTTGCTCAAGGTGGTGGAGGATTATAGCCCACTGGCCGAACATAAAGGGCTGCGTTTCCGCTGTCTGATCGTACCCCATGTTCCCGATCAAGTGATCGGCGATCCGGTCGGCCTGCACCACGCGCTTGGCCTCGTCCTAGGCCATGCCATCCGCTGCACCCATCAGGGCCTTATAGACGTGTATGCCTGGCGGCCTGATGTGGCTCACTGGGCCGTTCGGGTCAGCGATTCCAGCCCCGGGCTTAGTCGGGCTGCGCGGGTCCGCGTCTTCGAACCGTTCTATCAGGTCGCGCCGTCCATTACGTCGAGCTACTACGGCTCCGAGGTGGGGTTGGCCCTGGCGCGTGAGCTGGTCGAAGCCATGGGCGGAGTCTTGACGATTGACAGCAGTGCCGAAGCTGGCACCCGCGCCACGATCACGCTGCCTCTACAGCTTCCATCCTCACCTGATCTGCGGCAGGCATGAAAGTTGTGCCGTTCGTTCCAGAGGTTCGGCTCCCTCACAGCGGACGTTGATTGCTCGCCTCCCCAGCGGTTGGTAGAATCCTGCCTCGGCCCATACGCAACCATTCCTTGTCCGAGCCTATGAGCTGAGAGGCAGCAGACGTGCCCATTGACCCCAAGGCTCTCGCCATGATGGATGAGGGCCAGCTTGTTGAACTGGCGAAGACGGATAGTGCCGCCTTCGGCGAGCTATACGAGCGCTACATCCAGCGCATCTACAACTATGTCTATTATCGCACCGGCAACCACCACGATGCAGAGGACTTGACGGCGCGGGTTTTCGCCCGGGCGCTCCAGCACATCCCCGCATACGTGGATCGCGGCGTGCCGTTTTCTGCCTGGCTGTACCGCATCGCGCACAACCTGGTTGTGAACTGGCATCGGGACAGAGGTCGGCGCAAGATGGTTCCACTGGACGAGCTGATCGTCACCACCTTGCGCAGCGATGGCCCTGAGCGCGCCGCCGAACAGCAAGAGGAGCGAGACCTGTTACGGGCAGCTATGCAGCTACTACCGGATGAACGTCAGCAACTCCTTATCCTGAAGTTCGTCGAGCGCCTGTCCAACGCCGAGATCGGCCAGATTATGGGGCGCAGTGAGGGCGCCATCAAATCGTTGTATCACCGGACGTTGATCGCGCTGCGCGACGAATTCGACCGGCTCCAGCGCAGCACCCTCGAGCAGGGGCCTGATACACCGCCCGTACGCCGGGGTCGCGGGAAATCGAATCCTCCCTAGTGCCGCTGGAGTGCCGCTCTGCTTGGCTGGGGCATCCTCTGATCCGGCGCAACTTTCGCTGTGAGCGTGGGTTTCTATATTCCGAGAGGTCGAGGAATCGCCTCGCGTATGGTTACGTGACCTCTAATGCAAAGGATGGTTGAGAAGGTATGTTTCGAGGTAGGAAGTTCTTCCCTGTCAGGAAACAGGCGGCGGAGGCTCTTGACCGGTATACTGCTGCCATGCTCGCCGACCCAGTGGGGTATCGTGAGGGGGCGAGCGACTCCGAGCAGGCCGAACTGGGCAGCCTGATGGCTGTTGCGGCCCGCCTGGCACGCACGCTGATCCCTATTGAGCCAGCCCCCGAGTATGTCCGCTCGCTGAAGGCGCACCTGCTGGACATGCACGCACGGCAGGTGGCTGCCGCACAAGAGGTGGCTTCTCAACGAGGATTTGCCCAGAACCCTCAGATGCTCCGCACCATCCTGTCGATCTTTGCGGTAACGGCGCTAGCCGCGCGCCTTATTGCCTCGATTGTGATGGTCATCGCCATCCTCGCCACCCGTCGTCGTCGTTCGGCTGCTGCCTTGTAGCAACCACGGCTCATCTTTAGATTTCTGGGAGGAGGCTTGGGGCGGCACGGATATGCCGCCCCGACCCACGCCAGCGGAGGGAGAAGATGAACCAGCGCTATGCTCGAATCACCGGTTGGGGCAAGTATGCCCCCAAACAGGTCTTGACCAACTTTGACCTGGAAAAGATGGTTGATACCAGCAATGAGTGGATCGTCGAGCGAACTGGCATCCGGGAACGCCGGATCGCGGGGCCAGACGAGCCGACCTCTTATATCTCAGTGCGTGCCGCCCAGGACGCCATGCAGGTGGCCGGGATTACAGCCGGCGACCTCGATCTGATCATTGTTGCCACTTCCTCACCGGACTATTTGCTCCCGCCCGTTTCCAGCCAGGTCCAGGATATGCTTGGCGCCAAGTGCGGCGCGTTTCAACTCGTTGCCGGGTGCACAGGCTGGGTCTACGGGTTGGTGGTGGCGCAGCAATTCATCCAGACTGGCGCCTACAAGACCATCTTGGTCATCGGAGCCGAAGAAATCAGTAAGGCTATCGATTACACGGATCGGACGACGTGTGTTCTTTTCGGCGACGGCGCAGGGGCGGTGGTGGTGCAGGCATCGGAGACCCCCACTGGCATCCTAGCATTTGAGTTAGGCTCGGACGGCTCCGGCTATGAGCACCTGATCGTGCCTGGCCTGGGGGCGATCAGACCAGCCAGTCATGAGGTGATCGACCAGAAGCTGAACTACATCCGCATGAACGGGCGGGAGGTATTCAAGTTTGCATCGCGCGTGCTGGGGCGGTCGCTGCTGAACGTCCTGGCGCAGGCCGGGCTTTCGCCCAGCGACATCAACCTGTTTATCCCTCATCAGGCCAACGGGCGCATCACCGAGGCTGCTGCCCGGCTGATGGGCGTGCCCGAAGATCGCTTCTTCATGAATATTGACCGTTACGGCAACACATCGGCAGCCTCGATTCCGATTGCCCTGTGCGAGGCGATTGAGCAAGGTCGGGCTAAACCAGGCGATCTGATCGCGCTCGTTGGCTTCGGCGCGGGCCTGACCTGGGCTTCTGCTGTCCTCCACCTGGGTGGGCCGGATCGCAGCGTCGCTATGACGATGGCCGAGGAGTTGTTCCTGATAGCGCACGCCAAGTACCTCGCCCGGCGGACGATGGGAGCCGTGCAAGGGCTGGCGGTCGACGCGCTGATGGCGGTCAACGAGCGGCTGGGGCGCTGAGAATCATCCTGCTGCTCGTCCTACCCGGCTGGTGAATGCCCTCCTGCCAACCCAGGAGGGCATTTCATCGAGGCTGCGTCAACTTCCCTACCGCGACGCTCAGCCGCGGGGGCACCCATGTCAACGCAACCTCATAACCCACCTTGCAGAATTTCCACCTTGCGAGACAATATCATCAGGGAAGAGGCCGATTCAAGCGCATGACACATACGGCTGCCGGAGGGACGATTCATGGGCTGGCATCTTAAATATCCCCGGAGTGCCTTTGTGGCCGCCCTCGCCGTCGCGCTGGCTGCGTTGGCCTGCAACACGCCAGGCGCCTACTCCGCCGCCCCCACCGTGACCATTCAGGCTCCCACCAGTGGGGCCGAAGTGGCCATTGGCCAGCCGGTGGTGATCGCAGCAGTGGCGACCGACCCAGATGGCCCCGGCGTGACCCGCGTCGAGCTATTCGTGAATGGGCAGTCCGTTGGCGATGCCCAGTCGCCAACTGGGGCACACGATGTCTTCGATGCAGCCATATCATGGACTCCTGATGCCGAGGGAACAGCCACTATCACCGTGGTCGCCTATCGGGGCGATGGTGCACCCAGCGCCCCGGCGATGATCACGTTGCACGTGGTCGGCGCGACGGCGGAGAGCACCCAGCCCAGCCCCCATGCGCCTGCCTCGCCCTCACCCACCAGCCGCAGCCCGCTCATCGAGACGCCAACCGGTGAGGGGGTCGTCACCGGGCGGGTGATTATGGACGCCAATATCCGTTCTGGGGCAGGCCCCTTCTGCGATATTATCGGCGGGGCGGAGACGAACGAGGTCATCAACCTGCTGGAATACAGTGCCGACCGCCGTTGGTTCAAGACTGATTACACAGGGCGCACAGGCTGGATCTGGGCGGCATCGGTCAGCCCGCTGGGGAACACCGCTCGGATTCCCATTGGCACAGCGCAGGGCTGCCAGGGCTGCGGAGACTTAAGCTGTAACCTGGACGAGACATGCTTCACCTGCCCCAACGACTGCGGCCTATGCTGTGGCAACGGCGTCTGTGAAGCGGCCTATGGAGAGGACTGCGGCGCGTGCCAGGCGGACTGTGGCCCGTGCTGTGGCAACGGCGCCTGCGAGCCGGGTCGGGGTGAGACCTGCTCCTCCTGTCAGGCAGATTGTGGCCCGTGTTGTGGCAACGGCGCCTGCGAGCCGGCCCTCGGAGAGACCTGCGCCTCCTGCTCGGCTGACTGTGGAAGCTGCTGCGGCAATGGCCTGTGCGAGGCCAATCTGGGGGAGAATTGCTCCACCTGCTCGCGGGATTGCGGCAATTGCTGTGGCAACGGCCTGTGTGAAGCGTCCAGGGGCGAGAATTGCTCCACCTGTGTTGCCGACTGCGGCGCCTGCACGCCAACCGGGCCTTCTGGCCCTTCCGGCCCGTAGGGGCATGCCTGTCAGATGGATCGACAGAAAAGCGCGCGACCCTGGCCAGAGTCGCGCGCTTGCGATCTCAGGGATGCGCTGGGCTTAAGTGTTTGGCCGAAAATTCTTTCGGCCAAACCGCCGGTTTCACGGAAAGTCTTTCCGTGAAACGCTTAATAGTCCATATCGCCCATGCCACCCATCCCACCGCCTGGGCCGCCGGGAGTGGCTGGCTTCTTCTCCGGGATGTCGGTGATCAGTGCTTCCGTGGTCAGGATCATGCCTGCGATGCTGGCCGCGTTCTCAATCGCCCCGCGCGTGACCTTAGCGGGGTCAATGATCCCGGCCTTCAGCATATCCACGTACTGGCCTGTCATCACATCGTAGCCGAAGTTCAGGTTGGCCTTCTTCTGCTCGTGCATCCGCCGCACGGTGTCAATGATCACCGCGCCATCCACGCCCGCATTGGCCGCCAGGCGACGCATCGGGGCTTCGAGCGCTGTCCGCACGATAGCCACCCCGGTCTGAGCATCGGGGTCTTCGAGCTTGAGGTCAGCAATGGCCTTGATGGCGTTGATCAGCGCCACGCCACCGCCAGGCACGATTCCTTCCTCCACGGCGGCGCGGGTGGCGCTCAGGGCATCCTCGACGCGGTGCTTCTTTTCCTTCAGCTCAACCTCCGTGCCGGCGCCAACCTTGATCACCGCCACCCCACCAGCTAGCTTGGCGAGGCGTTCCTGGAGCTTCTCTTTATCGTAGTCCGAGGTGCTCTTTTCGATCTCCACCCGGATCTCCTCCATGCGGCCCCGGATGGCCTCTTCCGAGCCGTGCCCACCTACGATGGTCGTGTCGTTCTTGGTCGAGACTACTTTGTCAGCGCGGCCCAGGTCGTCCAGGGTGACGCTCTCGAGCTTGCGGCCTATCTCCTCCGAGATCACGGTTCCGCCAGTCAACACGGCAATATCATGCAGCATGGCCTTGCGGCGATCCCCGAAGCCGGGGGCTTTGACCGCCAGCACGTTGATCATGCCACGTAGCTTGTTGAGAACCAGCGTCGCCAGTGCCTCTCCGTCCACATCCTCGGCGATGATCACCAGCTCGCGCTTGCCCCGATTCAGCAGCTTCTCCAGCACCGGCACCAGGTCTTGCGCGGATGAGATCTTCTTTTCGTAGATCAGAATGTAAGGCTCCTCAATCACCGCCTCCAACGTGTCGGGCCGGGTGATGAAGTACGGGCTGATATAGCCGCGATCAAACTGCATACCATCCACGTATTCGGTCTCGAAGCTGAGGCCCTTCCCTTCTTCGACCGTGATCACCCCGTCTTTGCCAACCTTCTCCATCACTTCGGCGATCAGGTCCCCGATCTCCCGATCCTGAGCCGAGATAGCGGCCACGTTGGCGATCTCCTCGCGCGTGTTAATGTCGACAGCCATATCGAGGATGGCCTGGGAGATTCTCTCCGTCGCTTCCTCGATGCCGCGCTTGACCAGCATCGGGTTCGCGCCGGCTGCGACGACCTTGAGGCCCTCGGTCACGATGGTATGGGCCAGCACGGTTGCCGTGGTGGTTCCATCACCGGCGATGTCGTTGGTCTTGGTGGCAGCCTCCTTGAGGAGCTGCGCGCCCATGTTCTCATAGGGGTCTTCCAGCTCGATCTCTTTCGCCACCGTCACGCCGTCGTGGGTGATGGTCGGTGCGCCCCACTTCTTATCTAGTGCGACATTGCGACCCTTAGGCCCCAAGGTTGTGGCCACGGCAAAGGCGACCTGATCCATCCCGCGCTTGAGCCGGGTACGGGCATCCTCGCTGAAAACCAGTTGCTTGGGCATGGCTTGCAATCCCTCCTATTCGTCTCCGTTTTGGGATAGAACGAGCTTAGTCCTCGATAATTGCGAGCACGTCACTCTCTCGCAAAATCTTGACTTCCTTGCCACCAATCTTGACATCAGTCCCGGCGTACTTGGCAAACAGCACGCGGTCACCCTCCTTGACATCCATCTTGATGCGTTCGTTGGAGCCTTCCTTGTACGCGCCGGGGCCTACCGCCAGGACGCGCCCCTGCTGCGGTTTTTCCTTGGCCGTCTCTGGTATGTAGAGGCCGCTCTCTGTGCGTGTCTCCTGCTCCAACGGCTCCACGATGAGTCGGTCGCCCAGGGGGCGGAGTTTAGGGTCTGCCATCGATTGTACCTCCCATGGTGATGTAGGTTGGCGGAAATTAGCACTCTGGCTAACCGACTGCTAATTATAGCGAGCAGTTATAAGATTTCCATAAGAGGTGTCGAAAATGGCGGCTAGCACAGCAGCCGCCACGTGGAGCGATTCAGGGGCGGAACTGCACGTGTCTCCATGGTTCAAAGAGGCTACGCAACTTGAGCCGTTGATATTTGCCGGTGGTGGTGACCGGAACTTCCGTCCCAAAGAGAACCACTTTGGGGCTTTTCTCGAATGGCATGTGGCGGCGGCAGTGCTCGATCACCTGCTGTTCGGTGAGATGCCCCCCCTGGTTGAGCACCACGTAGGCACCGACCTCCTCGCCGTAGTAGTCGTTCTCGAAGGCCACCGCCAGCCCGACTTTCACCTCTGGGAGTTCCAGAAGCACCTCCTCAATATCGAACGGCGAAAACTTCACCCCGCCCCGGTTGATCAGCTCCTTGATCCGCCCCGTGATAAAGAAAAATGGGCGGCCCTGATCGTCCACCTCGTAGAATCCCTCATCACCGGAGCGGAACCAGCCAAACCGGAAGGTCTCCGCATTGGAGTCCGGGCGGAGATAGTAGTACTTCATCACGTTGTGACCGCGAATGCAGATTTCGCCGCGCTCGCCGGGGCCAAGCTGCTGGCCGCTGCCCATCGGGTCGAAGATCGCCATCTCGTTGGGGGTGATGGGTACCCCGATGGAAGGGTAGCCATAATCCCTCATCCAGCGCCGGTGCTCCTCCCAGCTCAGGTCAACAGGTAGGCCGCATGAGTAGCAGGTCGTCTCGCTGAGGCCATATCCGTGCACAATCGGGAATCCAAACCTCTCTTCAAAGGCGCTCGCCAGGCTGATCGCCAGTGTGCCTGCGCCGCACACCACATGGCGAAAGCCTGCCAGGTCGTCGCGGGTAATTCCTTCACCCCAGATGCTGCGGCCTTGCTCCGCAGCGTGATCGGCGTATTCAAGGCTGAACTGCAGCAGGGTGGGAACGACGCTGGCGATCTGCACACGCTCGCGCGCGATCCGCTCCCAGAAGTGCGACGAGGAATAGCCCCGATTCAATACCACACTGGCGCCGACGAGCAGGGGTGTGATCAATGTCACTACGATGCCGTTGACATGGTGAATCGGCAGGACGCACATCAGGCGCTGGTTTGGGGTGATCGTGTGCCACTCCGCAATGCCGTGCGCATCCACCATCAAGTTATAGTGAGTTAGGACGACGCCCTTCGGAGCACCGGTCGTGCCGCTGGTGTACACCAATAGGCACTCATCTTCGCGGGACACCGGATGGGGGGGCACAAAGGAGTCAGGCATCTGGGCCGCCTCGCTTCCGAGGTGTAGATATGGCCCCCCGTGCTCACCGCCCACCTGCACGATCTCCTGGATGTTGGTCACCGGCTGCCCACCGTGAACCTTCCCGCGCACGATCTGGTCGGCCCGCGCGAGGTATTCGGGGCGGGCAAATAGCACCACGGCCTCGCTGTTGCGAAGGATATAGTTGATCCGTTCATCGTCCTCAGTGACGTTCTGAGGCGCCATGGCCGCACCCACCTTCCAGGCCGCAAAGTAGATCAGAACGGTATCACAATGGTTGTAGCCAATCGTCGCAATACGGTCGCCGCGCTTCACGCCCAGCCTGTTGGTCAGAAAATGAGCAACCTGGTTCACCCGCCGATTGAATTCCGCGTAGGTGAACTCCTCGCGGTGGCCGTCGGCATCGTAGTGAATCAGGAATACCTTGTGAGCCATCTCGGCAGCGCGGCGATCCAGCAGGTCACCCAGGCTGTGGTAGGGCACCAGGTAATGATCCGGCGGCGTGCCCCGATAGGTGCGCGCCGCCCGGATATGCTCCAGCGTTTGGGGATCAGGATGGGCCATCAAGCTGCCTCCTCAACCACTAGTCCACCTGCTTCGATCTCCGATGACGCCGTGCAGGGTTGCCCCTCAATTTAGACATTCTGAACCATTTTGACAAGATTAAGTGTTTAGTCGTCTCCCCGATACGTGTTGGTGGTCCATGATCCCGTTCTAAGCCTCACCCCCACCCCTGCGCCCCTCCCCCTCTCCACGAGATGGAGAGGGGGAGGGGCGCAGGGGTGGGGGTGAGGCTTAGAACGGGAT
>DAOTYF010000041.1:0-10322 GCA_034434995.1 Anaerolineae bacterium | reverse complement strand
CCAGTGGCCCGCGTGATCGTCTTCCACGAGGCCGAAGCCTCACTAGGAACCACGTCCCGGCAGTGGATGGAGCTGGCGCGCCACCACTTGGCCGGGGCGCTGCCCGGAACGCCTTTCGTCGGCGGCACAGACGGCAACTTCGCCGAGCTAAACCGCCAGCCGCCTGATGTGTCGGCGATGGATGGCGTCTCTTACACTATCAACCCGCAAGTGCATTTGACGGACGAGCGCTCGCTGATCGAGGCCATCGAGGCCCAGCACGATACGGTCGTCACTGCTCGCGGCTTCTGCGGCGCGCTGCCGATCTCCATCAGCTCGGTGACTCTAAAGCCACCCTTCAACCAGGCCGCCAGAGAGGATGAGGCTCCCCCCGACCCTAATGAGCTGCCCCCTGCCGTCGATCCGCGCCAGATGTCCCTCTTTGCGGCGGCCTGGACGGTCGGCAGCGTGCGCTCGCTTAGCTGGGGGGGCGCGGACTCTGTCACCTACTACGAGACCACCGGCTGGCGCGGCCTGATGGAGACAGAGCAGGGCAGCCCGCTGCCAGAGAAGTTCCGTTCCTTCCCTGGCATGATCTTCCCGGTCTACTGGGTCTTTGCGTTCCTGGCCGATGCGAGGGGTGCGGCATGGCTTCGATTGCGGTGGGATCAGCCCCTGCTGCTGGATGGCCTTGCTTTCCAACAGGGGGACCGCCTGGGGATAGCGGTTGCCAACCTTCAGCCTCGGAGCCAGGAAGTTCATCTCTCCCCTGCGCCGGAAGGCGAGGCAACGGTCAGACGCCTCAACGAAGACACGATGGCCGCCGCCAGCACTGACCCGGCCTCCTTTGTGCAACAGTCCGAAACCTTGGCAGTCAATGCTGGGCAAGTCGTGCATACCCTGAAGCCGTACGAAACCGCGTTCTTTGAGTTCAAACTTGTGTAGTTGGTTGCCCTTAGGCTGGAAACAGCAATGCATCCTGCCAGCCTGGTTTAACGAAGGGGAGGACACCCATGCAGTACTACGCAGGACGTTTCACAGGCAAGCGAGCGATCATCACCGGAGCCTCCAAGGGGATCGGGCGAGCGGTGGCGATCCGCTTTGCTAGGGAGGGGGGGCGCGCCGGACTCATCAGCCGGTCGAAGGCGGACCTGGAGGAAGTGGCCTCGATCATCGCTGGCGATGGCGGCGAAGCGCTGGTGCTGCCAGCGGATGTGACCAGCGAGGAGCAGCTATCAGCCGCCATCGACTCCGCTGCCCAGGCATGGGGCGGCCTGGACATCGTCGTTTCCAACGCCGGGATCGAACTGCCTTTCGAGGACACCACCGCCGATTCCCTGCCTCTCAGTGTGTGGGAGAAGATCATCACCACCAACCTGACCGGGCAGTTCCTGACTTGCAAGCACGGCATCCGCCATCTGCTGGCGACAGGGGGTGGGGCGGTGGTGATGGTGGGTTCTCCCTGTGGGGAGAAGGGCTTCTGCTTCAAGGAGCACGCCTATAGCTCCAGCAAGGGCGGCATCCTGTCGCTGATGCGGGTGATGGCGCTCGACTACGCCCCGTACAATATCCGCGTCAATGCGTGCATCCCCGGCTTCATCGATACGCCCATGAACGCACACGTCATGAGCGACCCGGATCTGCTGAAGCTGTGGAGCGACACGATCCCGATGAAGCGCCCCGGCACGGCAGACGAGACCGCAGCGGTGATTCTGTTCCTGGCTTCTGACGAGGCTTCCTACGTCCTCGGCTCTGCGTGGGTGGTCGATGGGGGACAACTGGCCTGAGCCGGCACGCTGCACTGGGCGGCTCGCCTGGGGAGGCGCGATGGTCATCCGGGCTGCTGGGGCCGAAGGCAGGGGACAGGTGTTGAAGGAGGTTCTATCGAGCGGATTGCGTGCATGATTGCAGCGTTGCGACAGTGTTACCTGCATCCCGATGGGTGTCACAGATGGTGACGTGACTCGCAACGGGTGGCGCCGCCGGGCGCGCCCTTCGCCAAGGAATCCTGCCCGGCATTGGGCATCTCTCCGTTGTAGGTTGGAGCGGATGCCAGCCTCACCTTCTTAAGGAGGGGGAAATGAGAAAGCTACTGTTGGTTGTGATCGCATCTCTAATGCTGATGGCCCTGCTGCTATCAGCCTGTGCCCCGGCGACGCCGGCGGCTAGACCGGCAACGGAGGAGCCTACCACCGAAGAACCAGCCGCCGAGCAGCCGACTACCGAGGAGCCTGCCACCACGGAACCGGCTGCCGAGGGACCCCGGCAGGGCGGGAGTCTGGTCATGGCCCGCGACTCCGAGCCGCTGTCTCTGAACCCCATTGGAGACGGCTCGGCGGACAACGGGTCGATCTTCATGATCGTGCAGATCTTCGACACCCTGGTGGAAACGCGGGACGACCCGCTGCCCCAGCCTGCGTTGGCAGAGAGCTGGTCTGTCTCCGATGACTCGCTGACCTGGACGTTCAACCTCCGCCAAGGGGTGCGCTTCTCCAATGGCGACCCTGTCACCTGCGAGGACGTGAAATACTCCATCGATGGGTTCGCAGACCCCGAGGTCAACACCTTCTACTCCGGGTTCGGCTCAGCCATCGAAAGCACTGAGTGCGTCGATGAGTCCACCTTTGTCGTCCAATTAAATCGGGTGGAAGGCGCTTTCCTGGACTACCTATCCACCATGCCTGCCTCGATCCGCCCCATGGCGATCTACGAAGAGCTGGGCAGCGACGCCTTTAGCGAAAATCCGGTTGGCTCTGGCCCCTTCATGGTGCGGGAATGGGTGCGCGGCGAGCGGCTGGTCCTGGAGCGCAATCCTTACTACTGGAAGGAGGGGCAGCCCTACCTGGACGAGATCACCATTCTTTACGTCCCCGACGAGAACACCCGTATGCTGATGATCGAGTCGGGCGAGGCGCAGATCGCCACCGAAGTGCCATACTCCCAGATCGAGCGGATCGACGCGCTGGACGGCGTCACGGTCCTGATCGAGGACGTGATGGCCTGGGACGCGGTGTGGTTCAACTCGCGCATCCCGCCGCTGGATGATCGGAACGTCATCCAGGCCCTCAACTACGCCACTCCCAAGGAAGCGATGCTTGAATCGCTGCTGTATGGGGCCGGGGAAATCGCCAACCACGTCATCGCTAAGGTGAAGTACTGGGACCCCAGCGTGGAGCCGTACCCCTACGACCTGGAGCGAGCGCAGGAGTTGATGGCTGCCTCCTCCGTGCCGGATGGCTTCACGATGCCCTGCCTCATCGTGGCCGGGGACCAGGTCGAGCGCCAGCAAGCGGAGATTCTCCAGCAGGAATGGGCTAAGATCGGCGTCCAGCTTGAGATCGAGGCAGTGGATATCAGCACCATCTGGGAGCGCTGGACCAGCGGCGAGGAGATGTGCTTCACCTATCCTGGCTCCGGGCTGTCCAGCGATGCGCTGTCGGATGATAACCTGGCCGTCGTCTTCTTCGACTTCACCGGCGGCGCTGACTCGTTCTGGACGGGCTGGAACAACGAGCGAGCCATCGAGCTGGTCCGCCAGGCAGGCACGACCATTGACGAGGACGAGCGCCGGGCGGCGTTCTATGAGCTTCAACGATTGGTCATGGCGGAATATCCTGCCGTGCCGCTGTTCTTTATCAAGGCCCGCACGGCCATCGCCGACAATGTGATGGGCTTCCAGACGCTCCCTGTGAAGTGGTGGAACCTGGAAGAGGTCTGGTTATCTGAGTAGGAGCAGACCTGTTATCTGCCCTACAATCTTGCTAGGTTGAATCGATGCTTCCATGAGGGGCTGCTGGGCAGGTGTGGTCTGTAGGAGTGCCGGCCTGCCCGGCAATCCCTCTCTCGGTGCGAGGGGAGGGCGCTACTTGTCTGTCCTGATCTATATGCTCCGGCGGCTGGTTCAGTCCATTCCGGTGCTGCTGGCCGTCACCCTGATCGCCTTCTCGCTGATCCACCTGGTGCCCGGCGACCCCGTTCGGGTGATGCTCGGCGTCCGAGCGACGGAGGAAGCCATTGCCATCCTCCGCGAACAACTGGGGCTAGACCAGCCCCTTCCTATCCAGTATCTCAATTTCCTGATCCACGCCGCGCGGTTGGATTTTGGGACCTCGCTGACCCTGCGCACCGCCATTGGCCCGCTCATCGCTGCCCGCGCCAAAAACAGCATCAGTCTTTTGCTCTACTCGGTGACCGTGTCGCTGCTGATCGCCGTGCCGCTTGCCGTCCTCGCGGCGGTGAGGCGCAACCGCCCGGCAGATCACCTAGTGCGCCTGTTCACCACCATCACCTTTGCCATGCCGGCCTTCTGGACAGCCCTGATTTTGGTGCTGGTGTTCAGCCTCAAGTTCCGGTTGTTCCCCACTTCCGGGTTAGGTGAGGGGCTGGCTGGTTATGTCCTGAGCCTGACACTGCCCTCCATCACCATCGGTTTTTATCTGGCCCCCGTCCTGCTGCGAAGCCTACGGGCCAGCTTGATCGAGACTCTGTCGGCTGAATTCATCGAGGCCGCCCGCGCGCGGGGCCTCAGTGAAACCCGAGTCCTCTTCAAGCACGTGCTGCGCAACTCCCTGATCGCGATGATCACCGTGCTGGGGGTGAACGTGGGCTTCCTGATCTCGGGCGCAGTTGTTATTGAGAACGTCTTCTCGATCCCGGGCATGGGGTCGCTGATGGTGACCTCCATCATCGCCCGGGACTATCCGGTGGTGGTCGCCCTCACTCTGGTGTTTGGGGTGGCTGTCGTCTTTGTGAATCTGCTCGTTGACCTGTCGTACGCCCTGTTGGACCCCCGGATCCGCCTATGACTGCCGCAGAACCTGCACACAGCCACATCTCCCAATCGACCTGGCTCAGGCTCCGCAGCCGATCCGTCCTGGAGCGCTTGTGGTCAGCCTTTACGCTGTGGGCGGGCATCCTGATCGTCTCGATCACCGCCATTCTGAGCATCACGGCCCCCCTATTGGGCTTTACCAACCCCAACGAGACCAACCTTTCCGAGCGGCTGCTGCCTCCCTCGTGGGAGCATCCATTCGGGACCGACGATGTGGGCCGGGATATTCTGACCCGCGTGCTCTATGCGGGGAGGCTCGACCTGAGCTTTGGCATCATCACAACCTACGTTTCACTGGCTATCGGCCTGATCTTGGGCGCGCTGGCGGGCTACTTTCGCGGTCTGCTGGATACGATCGTGATGCGAACCGTCGATCTGGTGATCTCATTCCCCTTCATCGTCCTGATCCTGGCGATTACCGCCGTCACGGGGCCGGGGCTGACCGGGGCCTACCTGGGGGTTCTGGCGGTGAGCTGGGCGCTGTATGCCCGGCTGACGCGCGGGGAGATGCTAGCGCTCCGGGAAAAGCAATACATCCTGTCCGCGCAGGCCCTCGGCTACAGCCCCTGGCGGATCATTTTCGTGCACAGCGTGCCAAACCTGCTGCGCTCGAACCTGGTTTTTTCCATGTCGGATATTGTGCTGAACATCCTGACCCTGGCTGCGCTGTCCTACCTGGGTCTGGGCGTGGCGCCGCCGACCCCGGAGTGGGGTGAGATCGTCGCGCAGGGCCAGCGGAATCTGTTCACCGCATGGTGGATTTCGACCCTGCCCGGCCTGGTGATCGTTGTGGTGGGGGTGGGCTTCAGCCTGATTGGTGATGGCCTGGCCGACCGGCTCGGCGAGAATGGGGGCGGCGCTGCATGAGCGAGCCAACTCGGCAGGACACAGGGGCACTGCTTGAAATCACCGATCTGACGGTGGGCTTCGCCGACGCGCGCGGCATCCTGCTGGCGGCAGACCAGGTCAGTCTGCGGCTGGACAGCAACCAAACCCTGGGTCTGCTGGGCGAGTCGGGGTGCGGCAAGAGTGTGACGCTGCGGTCGGTCCTTGGCCTCGTGCCCTATCCTGGCGAGGTGATCGCGGGCCGCATCGCCTGGCGAGGGCAGGACCTACGCGGCATTTCCAGACAAGAAATGGAACGCATCCGGGGAAAGGAGATCTCCATGATCTTCCAGGACCCCACCTCCTGCCTGAACCCGGTGTTCACCGTGGGTAACCAGATCGTCGAGACTTTGAGAAGCAAGCTGGGCATGTCGGCGCGGGATGCCTATCACCGCGCCGTCGAATTGCTCGCTCACGTCGGCATCCCCTCACCGGAGCAGCGGCTGGCGCTCTACCCCCACCAGCTCAGTGGCGGGATGCGCCAGCGCATCATGATCGCCATCGCCATCGCTTGCCAGCCCGACCTGCTGCTGGCGGACGAACCGACCACTGCCCTCGACGTGACCATTCAGGACCAAATTCTCAACCTGCTGGCCAGCCTCCAACAGGAGACCGGCATGGCGATGATCCTGGTCTCCCATGACGTGGGCGTCATCGCTCAGAACTGTGACAGGGTCGCCATCATGTATGCTGGACGGATCATGGAGTATGGAACGGCCCGCGAGGTCATCCGCCAGCCGCGACATCCCTACACGCGCGGCCTGCTGGCCGCCGTCCCAACGCTGGAGCGTGCGGGCGAGCGGCGGCCCCTGACTTCCATCCCCGGCCAGCCGCCTAACCTGGCCGATCTGCCCCAGGGCTGCCCCTTCCAACCGCGCTGTCCCTTCGTCCGGGAGGCATGCGCCACGATCCCGGCGGCCCTCGACCGGAGCTATCCCGATCATGGGTCTGCCTGTCCCTTTGTGGATTGAGGTGTCGATGGTGATACAGAACGGCACACCCTTGCTGAGTGTGGAGGGCCTCTTCAAAACCTATCCCGGTCGATCCAGCCTCCTCGACCGCCTCCGGGGGAAGCCAAGACCTCGCCTGGTCGCCCTGGATGGCGTCTCGCTGGCGCTGGGGCGCAACGAAGTCCTGGGGCTGGTGGGGGAATCGGGGAGTGGCAAGACCACGCTGGCGCGGTGTGTTGTTCGATTGGAGACCCCTGATAGCGGCTCCATCGTCTTTGATGGCCGGGACGTGCTAGCCTCCAGCCCGGCGGAGCTGCGCCAGATCCGCCGCAACGTGCAGATGATCTTCCAGGACCCATACACCTCACTTAACCCCAGGATGTCCGTGCGAGCTGCGATCAGCGAGCCTGCGCTGGTGCACGGGCTGGTGGATCAGGCAGGCGCGGAGGAACTTGTCCGCGAATTGCTGGAGCGGGTGGGGCTGCCCGCTTCGGTGGCGAACCTGCGCCCGCGCGCGCTTTCCGGTGGCCAGCGCCAGCGGGTTGCTATTGCCCGCGCGCTGGCGGTGCGGCCCAGGGTCATCATCGCCGACGAGGCCGTGAGCGCCCTGGATGTGTCCATTCAGGCACAGATACTTAACCTTTTCGGGGAACTGATCCGCGACCTGGGGTTGGGGATGATCTTCATCGCCCACCAGCTCTCCGTGATCGCCCAGCTCTCCGACCGCGTAGCTATCATGTACCTGGGCCGGATTGTCGAAACAGGCCCCACGGCGGGGGTTTTTGCCAATCCCCGCCACCCCTATACCGCCGCCTTGCTGGAAGCGCACCCGCGCCTGGATACGGAGAAGAGCCAGGAGCCTGCTCTGAAAGGGGAGATACCCTCCCCATACGCGATTCCCAGAGGGTGTCGCTTCAACACTCGCTGCCGCTTCGCCGAGGCGCGCTGCTTCGAGATCGACCCGCCTCCTACCGAAGTTGCTCCGGGCCATCGCGCCTGGTGTCATGTCCTGCCTGAGCTATCCCCCCTGCACCAGACGGGAATGGGAGGAGAGCGCAAGTAAGCCGCGAGCTAACCTGAGTGGATGTTTTGCCCAGCCTGATCTCAAGCAGGCATCTTTATTAACAAGGAGAGCGCAGCCATGTATCCCGTTAACTACTCCAAGTTCTGCTACTACAAGATCGAGCCGGACGATCTGGACTCGATAGAGCCGCAGGCCGTCGACTTCCTGGGCGGTGCGCTTCAGCGCATGTGCGGGGTCGGAGTCGATGAGCCTCCCTGCCAGCTCGTATACGAGGACTTCTTCCCCGGCTACGAGTATCGCTGGACCACCTGGGTCGATCAGCTCGACTTTGTCTTCGAGGGCAAGGCGGAGATCACCTACTATCAGCCTCCCGCGTGGGAGGAGAAACGCACAATCATCGCCGAAGCGCCGTGCCTCTACCTGATCCCGCGCGGCACGCCCATTGTGTGGAAGATCCTGGGCGATCAGGTCTTCCGGCACATCTCGGTGGATATACCCAATCCACTCTTTCCGACCGAACTGGCCAAGAGCCTGAGAGGCAAGAAATAGCGCCGTAGTGCATCCGGCTTGCCGCACCTGGGATCGGCCCCCAGCTCACGACCTTGCAAGGCTGGGGGCCTGACCCTGATCGCCAGCAGGGTGCGTTGCTGGCATCGTGGAAAGGCATCCATCGTGGTACTATCAGGAGCAGAGGGGAATGGCTACCTATCACCAAGCATTCGAGATCGAGACTGCGATCCGACCCTCGTTCACGGACGTGACTGACCAGGTCGCGGAGGCCGTCATACGATCTGGCATCAAGGACGGCATTGTGGTGGTGTATTCGCAGCACACCACCTGTAGCGTCATCATCCAGGAAGATTCTCTCGATGAGACTTATAATGGGATCAAGTTTCTGTTCCAAGACTTGCTGGATATCCTGGATGGTCTGATCCCGGTGTGCCAGAAGGAAGGGCAGTACCTCCATCCAGGGCCGAAGTGCGTGGAGCACTCGGTAGAGGTGGTCAAAGAAGCGCCAGCCTGGACGCTGAACACCGACGCTCACCTGCGATCCTCGCTCATTGGGAGATCGGAATCGATCCCCGTTGTCCAGGGCGCGCTAATGCTGGGCGAGCATGGACGGATCTACTTCGCGGATTTCGACGGTACGCGAGCAAGAACCCGCGTGGTGCGCGTGCAGGTCGTCGGCGACCGGTAGTTGGGGTGGATGCAGCCGCCGCGGGGAATGCGCCCCGGCGCCCCCTGGGTGCAGATAGCCAGCGACCCATCACCCCGGCCCCGGCTCTGCCAGCCACATTGAGGGCGACCGAAGGTTCGCCGGACGTCCAGGGCTGTCCCTGCGAGTTTCTGGAGGGGCCTCAAGCATCAGGGGCTTCCTGCAGGCGCTCCCGGGATGTCAGAGGATAGCCACATTGGCCAACCAGAGAAATGCCTCGATGGGCCTTGATAAGGCCCTGGCGGCCTACCTCCTGTCGCTGGGGGAGGACGATCAGCTACTGAGTACCCGCGATCTGGCTGAGCAATTTGGCGTCAGCCTTGGCTCCATCTCAGCCGCCCTCAATTATCTGGAGTTGATCGGCGCAGTCTCGATCCGCCGTCGTGGGCGGCTGGGGTCGTTCCTGGAGCGCAAATCCCTGGGCAGCCTGTGGCACATCGTCGAGAATCGGCCTATGGTCATCGCCCTGACCCTGCCTTCCTTTGCCAAATGCGAGGGCTTGGCTACCGCACTCTATTCGCTACTCAACGGCGCCGGCGTCGAAACCTACCTGACCTTCATTCGCGGCTCAGTCAACCGGATCAAGGCGCTGCGGCATGGCCAGTGCCACGCGGCGGTCATGTCGGCTCTGGCGGCTGAACACCTGCGTGAGGAAGGCGAGGAGATCGCTCTGGAGCTGCCGCCACTGAGCTTCGTCCAGGAGCATCAGGTATTCTTCCGGCGCAACCGGGAGGTCACCCCACGACCTCTGACTGTCGGCTACGACCCCGACTCGTTCGATGTCAAGCACCTGACGGAACTGGAGTTTGCAGGTCAAGATGTTATCTTGCAGCCGATGACCTTCACCCAGATCGATCTGCACCTGGAGGACAGCTCCGTCGATGCAGCCATCACCAATAGCGACTTCATGGAGCGGCTGACCAGCAAGCAGTTCGATTCCCGCCCCTTATCCCCGGAGGTCAAGGCCCAAGTGGGTGAGCGGTATACCGCTGCCGCCTTCGTCACCCGCGCAGGAAGCCCGACCAGTGTGGTGCTTCAGGAAGCCCTCGATCCCGACCGGGTGCTGGAGATCCAGCAGCAGGTCGTGGAGGGCAGGCTGGTGCCGCGCTATTGACCGCTGGCCGAGGGGGGATCGTCGCCCCTACTCAATCCGCAGGCTCCGCACCAGCGCATCCAATAGGTCAAGGCTGGGCGTGAATTCCGCCGGGGCCGCCGCCTCGAGCATGGGCACCATGACCGCCAGGTAACCCTCGTAGTCCGCGCTGATGGCGTCCATATCCGCGCTGGGCACCGATTCCATGTTGGCAGGCAGGCCGGGGTGCGATACCGGCAGGATGATGGCGATGTAATACGCCCCGTCGGCGGTCATACCCTGGTAGGTATAGAACAGGTCGTAGTTATTGATCGGCGCGGTGTACTGCGCGTACTCGGTCAGGA
>DAOTYF010000040.1:0-2732 GCA_034434995.1 Anaerolineae bacterium | reverse complement strand
GTCCGACGGCGACTGCCGATCCCCCCACCCCGCCGCCATCGCCGAGCGCGACTCTAGCGGCCAGCCGCACGAGTCAGACCGCTGTCAGCGAGGAGACGCGCGGCCCGGTGACGCTCCGCACGACGACCACTACCATCCACTATTTCATCAGCGGAACAACTTCCGAGGAGCTGGATGCGCAGATGCGGTCGCTCGGCCCGGTCGATGCGCTGGGCGGCTATCACTGGTTTGCGCTGACCGAGCCGTTGTTTGACTGGCGCTACGACTGCCCGTGCGCCGATCAGAGTTGCCTGCCGGGGCCGGTGACGGCTCTGCTGACCATCCGTATGACGCTGCCCCGCTGGATCATTCCGCCAGGCATGGAGTCCGACCCGCTGGCTGGACAGTGGGCGGCGTTTGAATCCGCTTTGGCCGTCCACGAGGGCGGCCACGCCGACCTCGCTGTGGCGTGCGCCTGGCAGCTCGGCGAGGCCATCGCCGCATTGCCGCCTGCCGGCTCGTGCGCGGAGATCGACGCAGCGGTGGGGCCAGCCACCGACCCGGTCTTCGCTGCCTGCCGCGAGGCGCAGCGCGCCTACGAGAACGAGACGAATCACGGCCAGTCACAGGGCGTGATCTGGCCGCCTTACTGACCTGTCCCCCGCGTGACATTTGACACATTTCGTGTCACCGCCCGGCATTTTATCGTCGTGGCGAGTCGATCCCGTTGTATACTGGAAGTAGATTAGGCAGGGTGTCTGCATTCGCCCATCCAACCGAGGGAGAGACATGGACGATCTACGTGAACTGCTGCGTATCTCGGAGAGCCAGCTCGAGGCCATCAACGCGCTGCTGCTCGACCCAAACAATGAGGCCATCACGGCGTTGCTGGACATCGTGGCCAAGTATGGCGGGCCGGAGGAGATCAACCGCCGGGCGCGCGAGGCGCGCAAGTTGGAGAACCTGATGGCGCGCCTCAGAGAGAGCGGTTCGCCGTATGTGGCGGACGTGGAGTGGCTGATCGAGCAGCGCGACCAGGGAGCCTTCATCACCGTTGACGGTTACCGGCGCAAGGTGCTGGGCGACCGCTATGCAGGTATGAAGTTCAAGGATGACTTCGCCGTTACCCTGGAGATCAGCGCCGCCCAGTACTTCCCCTGGCTGCGCGCCGAGGCTGAGCAGGCCATCGCGCAAGGTGAGCTGATGCCGGGGCGCTTCATCCGCGTCCGCAAGATGAAGGAACAGGAGGCCGATCAGGGTGACATCCTGGCCTTTGCCGCCGCCATGCAGGTGATGGGGGCCAGCTACGTGGAGACGCTGGACACCAAAGGCACCGATGGCTCCAACGTGCACCTGGGCGGCCCGGCCACCATCACTGGCTATTTCGGTGGCGTCGGCCAGCCCAACGACTACCCCCTGAAGTGGATCGACGAGTTCCTGTACTACTACACCACTTACGGCGTGCGGCAGGTGCTCAATCTCAACCCCGGCACGGTGTTCCTGGGCTACATGCTGTACAAGCTGGGCGTGGACAATGAGTTCAAAATCTCGGTGTTCATGGGCAACGACAACCCCTACGCCGCCTTGTGGACGCTGATCGGCGCTAAGCTGTTCGCCCGCCCCGATGGCAGCAGCCCGCTGATCGGCTTTAACTGGAGCAACAGCGTCAACAACCGCACGATGGAGATCACGGCGCAGTTCCGCCGGGCGCTGGGCTTCGAGGACGTGGTGCGCTTCGAACACCACATCACCGAGACGTGGCGCAGCATTGTGCGCCAGCCGTATAACCGCCGCGCTGAGCTGGTCGAGCTGGCTGATCACGTCAAGAACATCTCAGCCAAGCACGAGGGCGGTGACCCGGAGGTCGAGCAGCAGATCGAGGCCAGCGGCGGCCATACCTCCGACATCCTCGACTACTTCCGCGAAAAGCAGGAAGTGATCGAATCCGGCGATTGGGACAACCTGCTGCGGAACTATTTGGAGAAACACAACGCCGTCAACCTGACAGCCCGCGCGCTCACCGAGTGCGGGCTGGCGTTCATCGCGGCGCCGAACCTGCATCGATAGACCCTCGCCCCCCGCCGCCAGCGAGGGGCGAAGGGGATGAAGTCAAGGCCCCGGCGAACAGCCGCCATCGCTGCTGACTGGGTACCCTGAGAGCCTGAACGTCGGGGCTTTGACGGGGACAAGGAGGTGGCGATGTTTACTCGAATCCTGTTTGCCGCCGATGGCTCGGAGCACGCCCGCCGGGCGCTGGACATCACCCGAGAGCTGGCTAGGCGCAGCAACGCGACGGTGATCGTCGTCCATACCTATCCGGGCGTCTCCGAGGTGCTGGGCAGCCCCAATTACGACCGCTTACTGGCCGAACAACTCGCCGCAGCGGAGGCGGTCATGAGTGCTGCGGCAGGGCCGCTGGAAGCCGCTGGCCTCACGGTGAAACGGGAGTTGCTGGAAGGCCCGCCCGCGGACGCCATCCTGCGGGTGGCCGAGGTGCGGGAGTGCGATCTGATCGTGATGGGCGCGCGCGGGCTGGGCAGCCTGGGAAGCCTGTTGCTGGGCAGCGTCAGCCAGCACGTCATCCAGCACGCCCGTTGCCCGGTGCTGGTGGTACGGTGAGGCAACTGGGCCTCACCCCCTCCCCCGCACTTCGTGCGACCCCTCCCCCTCTCCATCGAATGGAGAGGGGGAGGGGTGTCGCGCAGCGACGGGGTGGGGGTGAGGCTCAAGAATGAGGAGGGTCTGTTATAACC
>DAOTYF010000039.1:0-5169 GCA_034434995.1 Anaerolineae bacterium | reverse complement strand
CGTCATAGCGGCGCTTACTGCCCTGATCCCCCCGCCCGCTGGCGGCGGTTGGCGGCGATGCCCAGCGCCACGATCAGCGCCACGACCACCACCCCGACGATCACCAACGGCAGCGCGTTGCCGCGCCCGACGACCTCGCCAGGCGGCTGGGTGGGCGGTCGCTGGATACTGATCAGGTAGGCTGCCACATCGTTGATCTGCTGCTCAGTCAGCGGACCGCCGCTGGCCTGGCTCCAGGCGGGCATCAGCGAGCCGTCCACCCCGTTGCTGATCACACTGATGGCGTACGCGCCCGGCTCGATGGCGGCAAAGGCAGCGGTCAGGTTGGCCCCGATGCGCCCTTCACCGCTCTCGCCGTGGCAGGCGGCGCAGTTTTGCTGGAACACGGTGTAGCCGTTGTTCGGATCGCCGCTGACCTCCGGCACGGGCGGAATCTCAACCTGCGGGCGGGGCGGAGCTGGGGCGGGCGGTTCGTAGGTAGTGCCCCACGATTCGATGTAGGCGATGATATCGGCAATATCCTGATCGCTGAGCGGGCCGCCGCTAGCCTCACCCCAAGCGGGCATGAACGTGCCGGGCCGCCCCTGGCTGATGGTCTGGTACAGCGCGGCATCGGGATTCATCGACACGAACACGTCGTTCAGCTCTGCGCCGATGCGGCCTTCGCCTTTCTCCCCGTGACACACCGCGCAGTTCTGAGCGAACAGCGCGGCCCCGCGCTCCGGGTCGCCCGTGCTCTCTTGCTGGGCAGCGGCGGGCGCGGCGATCAGCAGGCTCAGCACCAGCAAGCTCGTGACGGGCAGGTAAAGCCTAACGTGCATGATCTCCTCCGGTGGATCAGAAAGCCTGTCCTGTTGGCTCAACAATGAAAGCCCGACAGCTTACCAGCATCAGTCATCCCACTCAAATGGCTCAGGAGCACCGGGAATAAGCTGAACGCGCCAATTGGCCTTAGCCTTGAGCCGTGAAAATGCCAGGCGGACTCTGAATGCTTCTCCACGCGATGGCGCATCGCGCCCAGCAAGCCATATGGTGTCGTGGGGGCTTGGATTGTATCGTTCCTGCAACATGCCGTTGGGCAAAGCTGCCACCGTAATGCTTTCCAACCTCTTTGTTGTGCCACTGTCGTCGTAGTTATACTTTACGAAGATCGTTGTGGTGAGGTAAGGCTCGCCCTTGAGCACAAGAATCGGGGGAAGTTTTCCAGGAACATCCATGTCTTCGCCCATCCGCCGTTGCCGGACAGCCATTGAGAGTTGGGAGGTTTGCAGGGTTGCTGTTCTCGCTCCCTGGACTTGCTCAGCTTTGGAATCAACGAACAACGCTTGCTTTATGGCATATTCAGGATGGAAGACGTAGCGAGCACGTTTATAGTCAATCTTCCCGAACAACCGTTGATCAATCCGCGACATTCCGAGCCGATCCAGAGCTTCCCGCGTGATGTCTTCACCGATGTCTGCCACTAAGTCGCCTTCTTCGCGGAATATCTCAGCAGCCACTTCCCTATACTCGTAGATGGCCTGGGTGACCAATCGCAAAGAAGCCTTCTCGATTCCCTCTAATCGTTCGAGATTGTGGCTCAACTCATGAGGATCGATCACCATAACACATCAACCCCGGCAGCGATCCGCTGGCGAGCAAGTTGTACGTGCTTCATTTCAAGGTCCATACCAATGTATTGGCGGCCTGCTCGTATAGCAGCGATGGCCGTTGTCCCGCTGCCTATGAAGCAATCGAGCACCAGTTCTCCGGGATCGGTCAACAATCGGATCACTCGCAGCGGAAGCTCAATAGGGAACATTGCCTCGTGCTGGTCGTTGGCCCTGACCGAAGGAAAGCTCCATACTCCCCGCGACCCCCACTCTTTCCATTCATCAGGCGCAAGACGATTTCGGTCATACTTGGTGATGCCGGGCTTCCAGAAGAAGTACAAGTACTCGAACTCGTCCACAGATCGGTAGGAGGAACTGTGCCAACGGGAGTTCTCCCAAGCTGCATCTTTGACCCAGATTCGACGGTCGTAGGGATAGAGTCCGGCGTCAAGTGCCCACTGCTCTACCAATCCCCCCACAACCTTGACCCTTGTTTGAACTTCGTACTTACCACCGCGTATGTTGTTCCCATTGAGCCGCCGATCTACTGTCTGCTCACTGCATCCCAGAGCCGCAGCAATCTGATAGCGGGTGTAGTCAGGGTGCTCAGCTATCACTCGAAGCACGTCTTCTCTGGTCACAGGTGAGCGCTTGCGGCGCACTGTATCAGCCTGAACACGAGGCATGGAGGGGTCTTTGAATACCAGTATGTCGGCGATATTCACAACCAGGAACCCCCCTGGCCGAAGAATCGGGAAGTGTAGCTCGATCACCCTAGCAAGCAGCTCTTGCCAGCTCTCGAAGGTGAGGTACGCTTCGTACTCCTTGCCCACAAAGTAGGGTGGAGACCATACGCTGAGCGCCACGCTGTTCGGCTCAATAAGGGGCAGCAGTTCTCGCGCATCGCCGCAGTATATCGTGCCAGGCTTCAGATAAGCTGTTGAGGGGTCAGTGCCACTATTTTGATACAGAGCACGGAACTGTGGCTGGAGACCCTTAGGCAACCTCTCCAGGTTGAAATCGGGCTGACTCTTGTGTGCATGGCTCATGGTGATTCGTCACCCGCCGGTGGTAAATCCATGCGTACATCGTTTGAGTTATACCACAATCTCTACGCCACCGCAGGGGCAATCAAAAAGGGCGGCTGCACCAGACTTGCCAGCCGCCCCTGCAAATTCATCGCTTCTACTGCGTCGCCAGATAGGCGATCAGGTCGGCCAGCGATTGCGCGTCCAGGCGCTCGCCGAAGTTCTGCGGCATGATGTTCTCCGCGAAGCCCTCAACGACGTGGGCATTGGGCTGGACAATTGCCTCATGCAGGTACGCCTCCGCCGAGTCGTAGCCCGATGGGATGCGCCCCGATAGCCCCTGGATGGATGGCCCGACGACGACCGAGCCATCCAACGAGTGGCAAGCGTTGCAGCCCAGCGGCGCACCATCGGGGCCGGGCTGCGCCCCGCTGAACAACGCCTGACCACGCGCGGCGTCGCCCTCCGGCAGTGCGACAGCCAGATCGGGGCCAACCGGCGTGAACGGAACCGGCGTTGCCTCGACCGTCGCCTCAGGTGGCGGCCCGCTGACCAGCTCACCCTCCGGTGCACACTCGGGGTCGTAGGCACAGCCCCAGTTCATGATGAACGCCACCAGGTCTTCCACCTGATCGGGGCGCAGCGGGCCGCCGTACTCCTGGCTCCAGGTGGGCATCGGGTTGGGCCAGTCGGCGCTGCGAGCGGGCCGCCCCGCCGCGACGGTCGAGCGCACGAAGTCCTCGACCGAGCCGGGATAAGCTAGCTCCTGCAGGCGATTGCCGTTGAACAGGTTGGGGTCGTTGATGGCCGGGGCCACGCTGACGATTCCTTCCCCATTTGGCCCATGACAGGGGCGGCAGTTATCGAAGAACAGCCCTGCCCCGCGCTGGATGGAGCGCGCCTTGAATTGGCGGTCGTACATCGCCATGCGGCTCGGCTCGTTGACGCCCACCCAGCCCGCCAACACGATCATGGCGAAGAAGGCCAGCGTGCCCAACAGGGCGCGCTGCTCGTTGGGCAGGTTCCGGCGGAAGAGCCGCGTCCAGAAACCCTCACCGTGGGGCGCTTGCACATCTGCGTTCTCAGACAAGGCTCACTCTCCCCCCTGTGGATAGGCATCGCGGTGCACCGGCACCAGCACCTCGTTGGTCAGGCGCTGGCCGGGGTTATTCGGATCGTCCCAGGTGATGCGCAGGGTGACCCCCTTCAGGTTCGGCTGGAGCTGGCTGATCACCAGGAATGCTTCGGCGTTAGGCAAACCGCCCCGGCTGACGGGCATGGCCCGCGCCTCCTCGACCAGATGCGCGTACTCGCGCATCACGCGGAATAGCTGCGTGGAGCGCGGCACCTGACTCTGATAGTCATCCACGTTGTACTCGCCGAGGATCAATTGATCATAGGGAATGGCCCGCACCAGCCCCACCTTCTCAGTGGGGGCCAGTTCGTGGAAGATTTCCTGATCCAGCGAAGTCTGCACCAGGAAGGCCGGCGTGCCCATCCAGGAGGTGACGACAATGAAGGTGATGAACAGCAGACTCATCGAGATCGCCAGGCGGCGCTGGTGGTACTTGCGGAACGGCCCCACGTCGATATAGGGCATCAGCAGGAAGGCCGGGAACAGGATCATCAGGGGGATGACGACGCCCATCAGGGTCTTATCGCCGAGCTTCAGCAAGCCCTGAATCCACAGGAAGTACCAGGGCGCGACGGTGTGCAGCGGCGTGCTCTGCGGGTTGGCCCAGTTCTCCAGCGGGGCATCGTAGAGGAAGATGACGGCGAACAACATGATCAGGGTGATGATCGCCACCATCAGCACCTCGCCGGCCAGCACATCTGGGGTGAAGTAGGCGCGTTTCTCGACCGGGACGCGCTTGGCCGTATCCTGGCCCGTGCGCTCCTGTTCTGGCGGCAGGCTGTGGCCATACAGGATCACCTTGTAATAGTGCATCCCCAGCAGCCCCAGCAGGGCAGCCGGGAAGGCGATCACATGCAGCAGGTAAAAGCGCAGCAGGCCACCCTGCCCCAGATCGGGTGCGCCCTTGATCAGGGTATTGACGAACTGCCCGACGATGGGCGGGGGGGTGGCTTCGGCCATGCTGGCGCCGATGGTTACCGCCCAGTAGGCCAGTTGATCCCAGGGCAGCAGGTAGCCGGTATAGCTCAGGCCCAGGGTGAAGAATAGCAGCAGCACTCCCGTCACCCAGGTGAACTGGCGCGGCTTCTTGTAGGAGGCCGTCCAGAACGTGCGGAGCATGTGCAGCGCCACCACGATGACCATCGCCTCCGCGCCCAGGCGGTGCAGGTCGCGGATCACCTGGCCGAACGGCACGTTGCTCAGGATGTTGAGCATGTTGGTGTACGCCTGAGTGGTGGAAGGGGTATAGAACACCATCAGGAAGATGCCGGTGAGGGACTCCAGCACAAACAGGTAGGTGGAAAGAAAGCCCAACTTGAAGGAGGGGTATAGCCCGACCACGTCCTGGTTGTAGTAGCCAGGGCGAATGTGGAACCAGAAGCTATCCGCGTGGGGTCGCAGGCGGGGATTGGGG
>DAOTYF010000038.1:0-32450 GCA_034434995.1 Anaerolineae bacterium | reverse complement strand
GGCCGATGGCCCCGTCCGCTGCACGAACCGCGATGGCGGGCCGGTGGAGTGCCCGGTGGAAGGCGCGACGGCGCGAGTCGAGGTGCAGACGGGGGCGACGTATGTGGTGGTGAGGTGAGATAAGCGATGTTTTTCTGGTTTTCTACTACTTTATTGAGGTAAAGCGAGTGTCTGGTCTAGACATTACTTTGGCCATCTCAATGCCCCTGATCGCTTGATCTCATCCAAAGTACACTTTATCATATGCAAGAGTACGGGTGGTCTACCTGATCCGTGTTGATCGACTGATCGAGGGGCTCTGGCCGAAGCGCTGAGGCATCAGGACGGCATCGTAAATTGGCGCGGAAGACATCAATATGGATGAGGTAGATCACTAGAGTACACTTTGGCTGTAAAGACTTTCCGAGTGAGAATGAGATCAGTCCTGGCCTATATAGTCACCTGTATCCCTGCTCGTTTGCGGATGCGAGTCGCTCTCATGCGACCCGAGCACAAACAAATCGCTCGGGGCATGTTAACCGTCGGCACATTCGTCTTGCTGGCCAAGCTGATCGCCATCTTCAAAGAAACAACTATCGCCTGGCGCTTTGGCGTTAGTGGTTCAGTTGATGCGTATCTCCTGGTGTTTAACCTGACGCAGTACCCTGTCATGGTCTGGGCTGGCTTGATCACGGCAGTGCTGGTTCCCTACATAGCTCGCCTGCGGACCGAAGACGCACAGGGCTTATCGCGATTCCGCTCGGAGTTGCTGGGCGGGACGATCCTGTTGGCGGCTGCGTCTGGTCTGGTATGCCAACTTCTATTGCCATCCCTACTCAGCCAGCCCTGGGTAGGTCTGACGGCCGGCCAGGCGCAATTCGTCCCGCAAATGTCGGCGCCGTTGGTAGGGGCGATGTGCGCAGGGTTTCTGATCTGGCTGTGGTCTGCCTGGACGATGTCCGGCAACCGCCATCTGAACACCTTGGTCGAGGTCATGCCGGCCCTGCTGATCTTGGTGAGTGTGCTTGTTGTCGGTGACCCCGCCTCGCTTGCCTGGGGAACGCTCATCGGGTTTGTGCTGCAAGCGGTCTTGCTGGGTTGGTCTTTGGCCCGGCACAAAGAAATTGACCCGCCTCTCTTTCGATTCACCTCCCAATATTGGCGGGCGTTTCTTTCCATGCTGGCTGTGATACTACTGGGCCAGATCTTGATCAATAGTTTGGGGTTGGTTGACCAGTTCGTGGCCGCTCGATTGGGTCCCGGCGCGCTATCTACGCTGGGCTATGCAAATCGGGTGCTCAGCGTCCCGCTGGCGCTCATTACCACGGTGATCGCTCGGGCAATGCTGCCGGCGTTGTCGCACGCGCATGCCCAAGGTCGTGATGGCTTGAGGCGTGTTGCGTATCAATGGGCTGTTCTTATGAGTTTAGTCGGGCTGGTCATCTCGATCGGAGGTGCGTTGTTGGCGCCAGCAGTTGTGCAACTACTTTTTGAGCGCGGCCAGTTTACCACTGAAGATACCGCCCAGGTGACCTATGTCGTACGTTTTGCATTGGTACAAATCCCGTTTTATGTCTCTTCAATTGTCTTCGTCTACGCATTACTCAGTCTAGGGCGGCAGAGCGCTGTGGCTTTGCTCGGCGGAATAGGGTTGATTGTCAAGGTTGGCCTGTCGTTGATCTTCGTGCCTTCCCTTGGCCTCGGCGGGTTGATGCTCGCCACCGGCGGCGTCTATGCCGTTTCGAGCCTGATTTCAGGATGGCTCATCCATTCGCGTAGGATTAGTGGTTGAGGCCGTGCAAGCGACCAGGTCGTCCTGTTGACAGGAATGCAGGTTCCCCATGGAGAGAATTTATCGTGTCGCTCGTCGGTTCACCAAAGTCGCCTATCGCATCAAAGGGATCGGCCTGGGCAGATTGTGCGAAATGATTCGCACGAGCGTGGCCAGGTCATCGAGGGGAAAGGTTATCCTGATCGAAGATTTCATGGGCTCGCTGAAGTTCTACTGCGATCTGAGTGAACATATGGGCAGCCAGATCTTCTGGCGAGGAACGTACTCGGGTGGACAGTTGAAGGTGCTCGAGCGATATTTGCGTCCAGGGGCGACTTTTCTTGATGTGGGTGCGAATCAGGGCGAGTTCACCGTGTTTGGGGCCAGCCTGGTGGGAGAGCACGGCAGGGTTATCGCTTTTGAGCCCGTTTCTTTCAGCCGTGATAAGTTGCTCCGAAATATTGCGGTAAACGCTTTATCGAACGTCGTCGTCTTGTCGTTTGCGCTCGGTGCCGAACAAGGCGACCTCCCCATGTATTGCCAGATCGGTCCTTTCGCAGACGGCACCGAGCACATCGGCCTTCCAACGCTGTTCCAGGTAGATCGGCGGTCGCAATTGATAAAGCGCGTTCCGGTCAGGCGACTGGACGACGTGGTGGACGAGTTGCAGTTCAGGCAAATTGATCTGATCAAGCTTGATATCGAAGGGGGAGAGTTTGCTGCGCTGCGCGGCGCGGAACGCCTGTTGCATCGCTATACACCCAAGCTGATCTTCGAGATGTCGCCGGATACCTGTCGGGCTGCGGGGTACAAGCCACAAGAATTACTTGCCTATCTGAAACAACGCAACTACCGCATCTCGTTCATCACGGATGACGGCGACTTGCGATCTGTAGAGGAAAGTCACCTTCAGACCTGGGGTAACTACTTTGCCTGCGTCTAGGACTGTGAATGATGGACCGGATTCTCTTTTACATCCCCTCTTTGACAGCAGGAGGTGGCGAGCGCGTATGCGCGAACCTGGCGAATCACTGGGCGGCTGATGGCCGTAAAGTGATCGTGGCCACGCTTTCCGAGCCTGAAACCGATTATTACAAACTGCACCCCGCCGTGGAACGGCGATCGCTTGGTTTGCTGGTGACAAGTAATCACATCGTTTCTGCTCTGGCCAGAAACATGAAACGCACGTGGAGATTGCGCCGACTTCTGTATGCCTGCCAGCCCGATGTAGCCATTGCTTTTATGACTACGTCGAACATATGGCTCGCGCTGGCTCGTGTTGGACTGAAAAGTGTGATCTGCATCGGTAGCGAACATATTTATCCACCGAAGGAGCCTTTGGGTCCAATCTGGGAGCGATTGCGAGCGTTCAGCTATAGAAATCTGGACGCCGTCATGGCGCTGACCGAGTCGAGCGCGGCCTGGCTGAAGACTCATACGAGCGCTCGCCGTATCGTCGTTATTCCTAATCCGATCTCCCATCCTTTGCCCGATCAACCGCCCTACGTTCCCCCGGAATTCGTAGGGCAGCCAGGGCGGAAGCGACTTCTGGCCATCGGTCGTCTGACCGGTCAAAAGGGATTCGATCTGTTGATCAGGGCATATCACCTGCTGCATCCTCACCATCCCGATTGGGAATTGGTCATCCTGGGCGAGGGAGAACTCCGGCCAGACCTGGAATGCCTGATTGAGCGCCTTCGCCTGAAGGATGCAGTTTATCTGCCGGGCGTTGTGGGCAATGTCGGCGACTGGTTGCGGTCGGCAGACCTCTTCGTCCTCAGTTCACGTTACGAAGGATTCGGGAATGTCTTAGTTGAAGCACTCAACCACGGCGTGCCGGTCGTGAGTTTCGATTGTGAAAGCGGCCCAGGCGACATCGTCAGGCACGAGGTGGATGGGCTGCTCGTACCGGCCGGAGATGGGTCTGCGCTGGTTGCCGCGCTGCACAGGCTGATGGAAGACGATGATTTACGCCGAAGTTACGCGCTGCGTGCTGTCGAGGCGAGGCAAAGATTCTCCTTGCAAGAAATAGTTTCACGTTGGGAGCGACTCTTTCGGGAACTCAGATCAGGTGAGTCGTAGTAGGTCGAAAGGCGGACTCCGCCGTAGATCTTGAATAGCGAGGATTAACGAAACCATGGCCGATCAGACGTTTTTAGATTATCTGGAGATGATCCGAGCATATGAACTGGAATGCGTTCTTCCCTTGTTATCTAAAGACGGAACGATTCTTGAATTGGGTGCCGGCATGGGATACCAGGCAAAAATACTCAGCGAGCAAGGATATCAGGTGGTTGCTTTGGATGTTGCTGAATCAGGTTATTTGGCACATCGCGTTTATGATGTAGTTGTTTACGATGGCCGGCACATCCCCCTGCCGAGCAGGAGCATCCATTGTGTATTTTCGTCACACGTCCTGGAGCATATTCGTGATTTGCCGCAAGTTCATGCAGAGCTGCGCCGTGTATTGCAGCCGGGTGGCTATGCAGTTCATGTGCTGCCCACTGCCGTTTGGCGTTTCTATTCCTGGATTCTCCGGCCGTTGAATATCCCTGCCCGTTGGTCATGGGTCATCCGGCAAAAGCGAGGCCCGTTGTGGACTGCGTTGCGCTTGGCGCGTGTAACGGCTGGGCAGCTATGGCTAATGCCGCAGCGGCACGGCGAAAGAGGAAACTTCGTGAGCGAGCACTGGCTATTTAGCGTTGTCGCATGGCGAAAGCATTTTCAAGAGCACGGATGGCGCGTGAGGCAAGTGACACCATTGAGGTTATTCTCCACAGGCATTCCCGTCTGCGGTATGCAGCTTTCGATCCAACGCAGGCAACAACTGGCCCGTTGCTTGGGCAGTGTAGCAGTGGCTTATGTGGTATCGCCTGGTTACTGATAGCAACCGCGCATTATTCGCCGGATGAATGGGAGAGATCGGAGTGTGAACGATCGCATGAGCACGATACCCGCAATGAATGTGGACAGTTACCGGTTCACCGTGTTCACACCAACCCATAACCGCGCGCATACGCTGCCGCGAGTTTACGAAAGCCTGAAGGCACAGACGTTCCGCGATTTCGAATGGTTGATCGTAGATGACGGCTCCACCGCGAGTGGATTAGTAGCACAGTGGATCGGCGAGGCAATCATTCCCATCCGCTACATCAAGCAGGCTCACGGCCATAAAAAGGTAGCTCATAACCGCGCTGTTCAAGAAGCACGCGGCGCCTTCCTCTTGCCTTTGGATTCCGACGACGAGTTGCTGCCGGATGCGTTGGCCATTCTGTATGAAGCCTGGTTGGGCATCCCAGAGCCCGAGCGCGAACATTTCACAGGGGTGTGTGGTCTATGCGTTGATGAATCCGGTCGTGTTGTCGGCGATGCATTCCCGATGAATTGCATGCATTCCGATGTATTGGAAGTGCGCTACGTTCATCGCATCGAGGGTGAAAAGTGCGGTTTCAACCGCGTAGATGTGCTGCGAGGTTATCCCTTCCCTGATAAGATCCACGGCTATGTGCCCGAGAGCGTCGTCTGGCATTCTATAGCGGAACGCTACAAGACCTGCTTCATCAACCGTCCCGTTCGGGTTTATCATGCTGACGTTGAGTCAGTGACGCGTCCTCGCCGGAGGCTGGAGGCTATTCGCCGCCACGCTGAAGGTCATGCTTATCTTGCTCGTGAGACGCTTGATCGTGAACTTCATTACTTCCGATATCGCCCTGTCTGGTTTTTGAAAATGGCGGCCAACTACACGCGTTTTCATTGCCATCTTGCCCATACGCAGCCTGGGAAGCGATATTCGTTGCAGCGCGCAACGGCGCGCGTGTTGGCCTGGGCGCTCAGTCCGATGGGCTGGTTGCGTTATGCGCTGGACTGTATGGGCATTTAAACTGTCGGGGGTGGTGGTCAATGTGCGGCATTGTCGGATTCTGGAGCGACGCGCAGATGTGTTACGAAGAAGCTGCGCGCACGATCGGCTCGATGCGCGATCGTCTACAACATCGCGGGCCGGATGACGCAGGTCTCTATGTGGATGTGGATGCCGGGCTAGCGTTGGGTCAGCGTCGCTTGAGCATCATAGATTTGTCATCTGCCGGCCATCAGCCCATGGTCTCGGCGTGCGGGCGATATGTGCTGGTCTTCAATGGCGAAATCTACAACCACCGCGCCATCCGGGACGAGTTACAGCGAAGAGGGCAGGCGCCTGCCTGGCGCGGTCATTCCGATACCGAAACGTTGCTGGCGGCGCTTATGACATGGGGTGCCCGGGATGCCTTAGAGCGCCTCAATGGCATGTTCGCGTTTGCCCTCTGGGACCGCGAGGAGCGCGTTCTCTGGCTGGCTCGCGATCGCATGGGCGAAAAGCCCCTTTACTACGGTCGCGTCGGACGGACTTTTCTGTTTGGATCGGAACTCAAGGCCTTGAGACTACATCCTTGTTGGCAGTCTGAGGTGGATCGCGAGGCATTGTGTCAATACTTCCGTCATGGATATATCCCATCGCCCCGAACGATTTATCGAGGGATTCTCAAGTTGCCGGCGGGTTGCTATCTTGAGGTCTGCGATAGTGGCCGACTGGTCGGTTTGCCACGGACATACTGGGACATTCACGCCGTGGTCGAAGCGGGCCTGTTGAGCCCATTAGACGACAAGCCGGAGCTGATTGACCTTTTGGAGACTGCCCTGCGCGAGGCTGTGGTCTCTAGAATGGAGGCCGATGTGCCGCTGGGGGCGTTCCTTTCTGGCGGCGTGGACTCGAGCCTGGTGGTGGCTTTGATGCAGGCAGCGTCGTCGCAGCGCGTACGCACGTTCACAATCGGCTTTCGTGAGGCTGCTTACGACGAGGCGCCACACGCCCGGCGTGTGGCTCAACATCTGGGCACCGATCACACCGAACTGTATGTCACCTCCGAAGATGCCCTCAAGGTGATTCCAAACATTCCTGCGATCTGGGACGAGCCATTCGCGGATCCCTCACAGATTCCGACCTTCTTGCTCTCTGCGTTGACTCGACGACACGTCACAATTTCGCTTTCGGGTGATGGAGGCGATGAACTTTTTGGCGGCTATGACCGGTATCGCATTGCTCTGCAGCTTGATGCCTGCCGCAGATGGATGCCAACCGTTGCGCGCGCAGCGACCGGCTACGTCACCGCCGGCCTGAGCCGAGTTCTCGAGGGTATCGCCCCGGTGCATCCTCGCTTGGCAACGCGCGCCGCAACTTATCTGAGATCCGGCGCAGATGCAGTGCGTGCGCCTACCATCGAATGCGTATATAAAGATTTGATCTCGCACTGGAAGGCCCCTGAGCGCCTGGTGATTGGCGCCGGCGAGCCGGGAAGCCTGCTCGATCAACTGGAGATGTGGCCGGATGTCAATCATACGCTTGAACGCCTGATGTGGTTCGACCAGGTCACGTATCTGCCAGATGATATTCTGGTTAAAGTTGATCGGGCCAGCATGGCAGTGAGCCTCGAATCGCGAGCGCCCTTGCTGGATCATCGCCTGGTGGAGTTGAGCTGGCGCATGCCCGCGTCGGTGAAGTTTCGAGACGGCGTGGGCAAATGGGCGCTTAAGCAAGTCCTATATCGTTACGTGCCTGAGGATATCGTGGAAAGACCGAAACAAGGATTCGGTGTGCCAATCGGGACCTGGATCGCGGGACCAATGCGCGAATGGACAGAGTCCCTTATCGATGAATCGTTATTGCGAAATCAGGGGTTTCTGCGACCTGATCTGATTCGCCAAATGTGGCATGAGCACCTGACCGGCATTCGAGATCGACAATTTTATTTGTGGGATGTTCTGATGTTCCAGGCGTGGTTGGAGGCCAATGGATCGTGATCCTATGACGATCTATAGCTCGCCAATTGCTTTCTTTCTACCCAGCCTGCGAGGCGGGGGGGCAGAGCGTGTCATCACCCTCCTGGCAAATCACTTCAGCCGCCGTGGGCTCCGCGTAGACATCGTGCTAGCGCAGGCGACCGGTTCTCTGCTCGACCGGGTCGCCGATGACGTGAATGTGCTCGATCTCGGCGCGAGCCGCACTCGACTCGCTTTACCGGGTTTGATCGGCTACCTTCGCCGCGAAAGGCCAGCCAGGGTGCTTTCGACGCTGCCGCATGCCAGTGTGGTAGCAAGCCTGGCAGTAGCAATGTCTGGAATTCGTACCCGCCATCTCATTCGCGAGGCAAACTTCTTCAGCGAACGAAAAAACCGGACGAAGCGATCCAGCGAGAAGGCAACGGTTCGGTTGGCGACGTGGACCTACAGACGTGCGCACAAGGTGATTGCGATTTCGCAAGAGATGGCGGATGACCTGCGGAATGCCCTTGATCTGCCGGGAGAGAAGATCGTAACGATCTACAACCCGGTGGATTTGGAACTGTTGCGGATTTCGTCACGGATGGCAGTGAACCATAAGTGGTTGGTGGGCGACAAGGCGGTGCCTGTGATCCTGGGCATCGGCAGGTTAGAAGCGCAGAAAGACTTTGCCACCCTCCTGCGTGCATTTGCGCAGGTACGGTCTCGGAGAGATTGTCGTCTCATCATCTTCGGTGAAGGATCATTGCGATATGAACTGCAGACTTTGGCCCGCAAGTTAGGTGTGGCTGAACATGTAGATTTACCCGGCTTTGTCAATAATCCCTATGCCTATCTATGTCGGGCAAGCGTATTTGTGCTTTCATCGGCGCACGAAGGCATGCCCAATGCGCTGATCGAGGCACTGGCACTCGGCGTGCCCGTGGTGGCAACGGATTGTCGAAGCGGCCCGGCGGAGATCCTCGAAGGCGGGCGTTGGGGACGACTGACGCCAGTGGGGGATGCCTCAACGATGGCGCAGGCGATCTATGAAGCGTTAACCCAACCGTACCGAGTTAAGTATGAAGTCATGCAGAGCGTGAGAGAACGGTTCGATTTGAATAAAATCGCGGATCGCTATCTGGAGGTCTTATTCGATGGCCAATAACGTACTTGCCACCGACAGCGTGCAACAAAAAAGTCGCGAGTTACGAATCACCTTTGGACTGCGTGGCCTGCTGATATTCCTTCTGGCGGCGACCTATGCCTTGGTGCTGGTCAGTTTACCATTGCTTGCATTTCGAGATCGCGTCTCTTACATTGAGCTTTATGCTCCCTATTCCGATTTGATTCTCCAACACCATGCCAGGAAGGGATTTTTGCCCTTGATGGCTAACGAACCAGCCTGGTTGCTGCTTAACATCGCGCTTTCCAGTGTGCTCCGACCGGAGGATGTAGTTCGCGTGATCATATTCGTGCCCGCTTTCATGGTTGCGTGGATGACTTTGCGATCAAAACCTCAACACATCTTCTGGCTATTCTTGATTCTGCTCTATCCGGCCATTGTCAAGAATCACATAACCCATCTGCGTCAAGGTGTGGCGATTGCAATCTTTCTCATTGGCGTATTGGCAACCAGGCATCGTGGGCTACGCTGGTTGTTGATTGGCATGACGCCGTTCATTCATTCCTCGTTCTTTTTCGTCATTGGTATCATGTTTCTTGCTCACCTCTCGCGACGTATGCGCTTTGCGGCGGACCTATCCATACTTTGCTTCGTACTGGCGACCGCCGCAATAACGCTCTCCCTGGAATGGTCCGTTTCAGCCCTGGGCGCCCGTCAAGCTGCAGAAATGCAACTCCTTGATAGAACTCAGGTTTCCGGAGTCGGTTTCGTCTTCTGGGGAGTGATGCTTGGAATTATGACGATAGAAGGAAAGGACTACCTGCGTCGTCATCGCTTCGAAGTTGCAACCATCATTTTCTACCTGGGGACCTACTTCTTCACGCCAATCACCGCGCGCGTCTTCGAAAGTGCCCTGTTGTTGATCCTTATCGCCGGAGTTGAGTTGACGCGATGGCGAGGGCTCGTCTTCAAATCGGCCATTGTGGCGTTCGGGATAGTTACGTGGATCACCGGCTATGCTCTCAATGTAATGGTGAATTCCTTATCGTGATCGGGTTAGGCTGCTGGATGTGTGCGCACCAATCGAACACAGAAGTTGCAGTGGTGAATTCCATTATCGTGATCGGGTCAGGGCGGGTGATAGTAGCGCACGTTCATTTGGATCTGGGCTACTTGATGCTTGTACGCACGCTAGTCCCACGTGACGCACTGGGTATGTGTGCGTTAGTGAGGGTAAGTCGTGGATCCGATCGGAGTTTGCCGGATTTCGCACATTCTCTTTAGCCGTTCCATGACCCTGGATCAATGTTCGGCATTCTCCGCCGCGCCAGCCCAGTATATGTACACAGGTTGCTCGGCCATTTCGCCCAAGCTGAGGCGGAGAAGCGCTGAAGTTGCAACACGCTGATGATCCCCTCGGGCTAAGCGTCCTGGCAATGAGCGTGTTCTATAGCAAGGTCAATTGGCTTTCCAGGAAAGGAATGTGAAGGTTGACCACATCTCTGCTTACTCTATCTGCACCCGTTCTATCGCGGGTTATCCATCTCATCACCGGCCTTGCTTTCGGCGGCGCGGAGACTCAGCTTGTCCACCTGGCTTTGCGCATGCGGTCGCGGGGATGGGATGTCCAGGTTATTACCCTGATCGATCCCGGGGCTTATGTGGAAGAATTGCAGTCCGCCGGCATCCCTGTGAAGAGCCTGCAAATGTCGCGAGGGGTACCTGATCCGCGGGCTCTCTTTCGTCTGGCGCGTATGTTGTGGCAAGACCCGCCGCATATCCTACACGCCCATATGGTCCATGCCAATTTGCTGGCGCGCCTGGCGCGTCCCTTTGCGCCAATTCCGGTGCTAATCTGTACTGCTCACAGCACCTACGAATCTCCAACTGGTGTAACCCTTACAAAGGAGATCACGTGGCGCGAATGGGCCTATCGCCTCACCGACCGGTTGTGCGATGTCACCACGCAAGTCGGTCAAGCCGGCCGCGAACGCTATGTGCGGGTAAAGGCTGTCCCACGTGACAAAATCCGTTTCATACCGAACGGTGTGGACGTGGATCGTTTCCGGCCCGATGCTCAGGTGCGCCTGCGTGTGCGCGCGGAGCTGGGGTTGCAAGATCGTTTCGCCTGGCTGGCGGTGGGGCGTTTTGAGGAAGCAAAAGACTATCCCAACCTTCTTCACGCGTTTGCCCGGCTGTCCGATAGGAACGCCATATTGCTCATCGCAGGCCAGGGGGCTTTGAGAGAACGAATGGAAGCTTTGGCCCATGAGCTGAAGATCGCACCGAGGGTGTACTTCCTTGGGTTGAGGCGAGACGTCCCAGATCTGATGAATGCCGCGGATGCATATGTCATGTCTTCCTTCTACGAGGGTATGCCGATGGTATTGCTTGAAGCGTCCGCTACGGGTCTCCCGGTCGTAGCTACCGATGTGGGCGGCAATCGGGAGATAGTTGCGGAGGGGCAAACGGGTTACCTGGTGAGTTCGCGAGATCCTATCGGTTTAGCGGATGCCATGTCTCGAATCATGTCCCTCAATGTGGATGATCGCCTTCGTATGGGAATGGCAGGGCGAACGCGAGTGGAGGCTCGATACAGCCTAAATCGAATCGTGGATGAATGGGAAGGGCTGTATCGTCAATTATTCGACGCAAGACGAGAGAATGTTCAATGAAGAAGATACTCTATATCATTACGCGCGCGGAGCCGGGCGGGGCTCAGGCGCATGTGTTGGAGCTTTTAAGAGGCTTCCGAGACTACGCTGAACTACATTTGGCTTCGGGGGAGGAGGGACCATTGTGTGCTCAGGCTCGTGTATTGGGCGTGAATGTCCACATTTTGCCTCACCTAGTGCAACCATTACATCCTGCTAAGGATGTTCGCGCGATCGGAGAAATTCTTGCTCTGGTCAGACGCATACGACCGGATCTGATGCACATGCACTCCTCGAAAGCGGGACTGTTGGGACGCATCGCGGCCTGGTCAAGCAACCTGCCTTTTGTGTTCACGGCGCATGGCTGGGCTTTTACTGATGGAGCGCCCGCCTTGCGCAAGGCTATAGCTGTGATGAGCGAATGGCTCGTGGGAAGATTGGGAGGATGGGTCATCGCCGTGTCAGAATACGATCGTCGGCTTGCCCAGCATTACCGTGTTGTCTCGCCCGAACGAATTGTGACGATTCATCATGGTATTCCAGATATACCGCCTGCGCTTCGCGCATCCCGCGAGATCAACGGTCCGCTGCGAATAGTTATGGTTGCGCGATTTGCCCCTCCAAAAGATTACCAATCGCTGCTCCGGGCTCTAGCTAAACTGCGCAACCTTCCCTGGGAATTGGAGACCGTAGGTGACGGGCCCTTGCTGGCGGACACCCAGGAACTCACCAGGCAACTTGACCTACTATCGCGAGTGACTTTTCAAGGGACGCGGAATGATGTGCCTCAAAGATTAGCTCAGGCGCTGTTGTTTGTGTTGGTTTCGAATTATGAAGGCTTACCGATCAGTATCCTGGAAGCTATGCGGGCTGGACTCCCCGTAGTGGCATCTAACGTCGGCGGTGTGCGCGAGGCGGTGATTCATGGCCAGACGGGCTTTCTGGTCCCTCGTGGTGATGTAGCGGCTTTGGAGCGATATCTTCGCCAATTATTAACCGATCCTTCCCTGATGCGACAACTGGGAGACGCTGGTCGAAGGCGCTTTGAACTCCATTTCACGGTGGATCGTATGCTGAAGGAGACTATGGCTATATATGAACGATCTCTGCGCGACGGGTCCTCTCGATAGTCTGCTTATCAGCCAAGCGCGACAGGATATATGCTAAAATAGGCCAGACAAGTTTTCATCGGCGCTGGTGAGGAGTAGATATGTTCCTCGATGAACGAACCTCGCTCACTTCTTCGTTCGCGCTACGATTTTCTTTTTCTGAACGCCGGTTGCTACTGCGCCTGGGGGATCTCTTGCTCGTGACCGCCAGCATTGGGGGAACACTCTGGTTCTGGTTTCGGCTGAATGGTCATCCGCCTACTCTGGAAATAGTACAGAGCCAGGCGATCTGGATAGCCCTGGTTTTCTTGGGTTGGCCGATCTGGCTCTTCTTTAACGACCTCTACAACCTGCGCTGGGCAATGCAAGCGGCGCATGCCGCGCGGATCATTATATTCGGAGCGATCGTACTGACCATGACATATCTGGTGATTTTCTTCATCACTGCGCGCGTCCCCGCTTTTGAACCCCTGGCAGGTTTTGTAGCTAATCGTGAACCATTACGTCTGGCACCAGTTCTAAGTATTGGCGTTTCAACAACCATCTTGCTTACGTGGCGCACTGGCTATGCCTTGCTGCTCAAAGATACCCGCCGACGATTGATCGTTCTGGGCGCCGATCCATCGGTGTTCAGCATGATTCAGGCCATTGACGAGATCCATGGTAGCCAGTATCGCTTTGTCGGCGTGGTGCACGACCAAATCCGGGTGAATGAGGCTGATTCCGCGAAGTTGCCGATACTTGGCCGCTACGATCAACTCGTCCAACTTGCCACACAATATCAGGTGGATGAGATCGCGGTCGCAACAGGTAGCCAGATTGCCGGGAGTCTTGTTACGGCATTGATGGATTGTCACGAACGTGGCATTATGATCACGCCGCTGGCGCTGATTTATGAACAAACCGTCGGGCGGGTCGCTGTCGATCACATCGGGAACGAATGGTACCTGGCTCTTCCCATCCAGCAGTCGGGCATGACAACACTCTTCCGAGTTACTAAGCGTGTTATGGATCTAGCGATCGCGGCACTGCTAGGAGGTCTATTCCTGCTTGTGTTGCCATTTGTAGCGGTGGCCATCAAACTCGACAGTCGTGGTCCAGTCTTCTACTTGCAAGAGCGGGTAGGCCTGCACGGTCGGCCATTTCAAGTCATTAAGTTCCGTTCTATGATTGCAGATGCCGAACATGATGGCCACGCGCGCTGGGCTGTCAAAGGCGATAGCCGTATCACTCGTGTTGGCGCGTTTCTGCGTCAGACCCGTCTCGATGAACTACCCCAGGTGATGAATGTGCTCAGGGGCGACATGAGCCTGGTCGGGCCGCGCCCTGAACGTCAGCAATTCATTGAGCAACTCCAACACCAAATCCCTTTCTACCGCGCACGCCTGGCGGTGAAACCAGGATTGACGGGTTGGGCTCAGATCAACTACGGCTACGGCGCCACGGTCGAAGATGCCCTTATTAAGCTCCAATACGACCTGTTTTACATCAGACATCAATCACCGTGGTTCGATCTGACTATCATTCTTCGCACGATACGGGTCGTGTTGCGGATGCAAGGTCAGTGATTTGCCCCGGCACGATTTGACAATATCTGCCAGAATGACAGCTAAGGCATGGTTCAAAACCTGTGGTTTGCGCTTGATAGTCTGGCGGGGAGGTGGGTAGGGGCCAGGCCCTCAGAGGGGTTCACCATGGGACTGGCCTCCCGCGGGCTACGTGTGCATAGAGAACATGACGGGCGGGGGCGGATGGTCGAGACTCATCGCCCGTTGCCGCCAGGTCACCCCGCGCTGGAATAGCCCCCATCGGTCGGCCCGGACCTGGGGCGGTCGCCCGTCTATCCAGCGCCGCCAGCCGCGCTTGATCACCCGGCGGCCCAGGCAGCAGAGCCAGACGTAGCACCATAGCAGCGGGATCAGCAGCCGCTCCAACCGGCTCGGCGTGGATCAACCCCGTGGTATCCAGCCCGAAGCCGCCCCGTTCCAACTCGCGAAAGGTCGGCTCGACCTACATGCGGCGCTTGCCGACGCGGTAGATGTGGGGCTTCGCCAGCAGGTTGATCTGGACCACGCGCAGGATCGGCTGGCCACGGTCGTCCTTGCTCCACCAGGCGTAGACGTTCACCGGGCCTTCGCGCTCCTTGGTTAGATAGACCCCGTTGCGATAGACGATGCCGTCCTCCGGCCGCACGCGGGTCTGCCAGGGCTCGGCCGGGCGCTGGTGGGTGTCAGCGACCAGGGTGGGGGCCCCGCAGGCCGATAACGACGTCGTGCGGCTGGGCCCGCAGTCCAGCGACGAGGGCCTGGCTGCGGAACGCGCTGTCGGCGTGGACGGTGACGCGCACGCCGGTCGGCAGAAGGGCCAGGGCCGCCGTCACCAGCGCTGGTTGGTCAGCCAGGGCGCTGGAGCCGTCGTGGGGCAGCACCTGCCAGACCAGGGGGATGACGCGGCGCCGAGAGGCCAGGCCTACGACCAGCAGGTTGTGACGATCGTGGAGCAGCACGCGGTCCAGGATCAAGTGCACCAGTTGGCGCACCATCCCGGCGATGGACCCGCGTGATGCTGGGCTGATAGTGCTGTTCGGCGGGGGTTCTGGCGCAGGCGCCGCACGCGCTGCTCCTTCCTGGCTTGCTGGGTCTCAAGGGGCAGGTTGCGGGCGATCTTGGCCAGGTGGCCGGACTGGCTGCGGACGAGGCCGGTCATTACCAGGGCCGGGCTGGTGTGGGTGACTCGCAGGCACGTCGGGCAGCTGCCGCACGAGCGCGGTGCGGATGGTATATACGGGTCCGAGGTGGTCATGATGCGGTTCCTCCTTGATGACGTCTTGTGGCAATGTCATCGTACCAGAATCTGGCGTCGTGACCACCTCGTTTGCCCAGGTGCCCCCCTGAGGGCCAGGCCCCTCCACGGCCACCCCTGGGGGCTCGTGTCGAGGCAAACTGTCACGTGTGTTTGAAACATGCCTAAGCCTGTAGGCAGGCGAACAGTGACTCCAGGTCAGGCTGAACGAAGGTCTTGATTACTGCTCTAGCTAATATCATTACCGAGCCCGTGAAGACAAACTCTCCAAAGCCGCTACTACAGGTTATTCGCATTGTTTCTGATCATACAATCTGGCCAATGCTTGTAGTCGTGGTTGCCAGCATTGCCACTGAGCGAGCGTTGCCTATGGCCCTGGTTGTAGCAGGCATATTGACTCTGGTGCGCTGGATAACGAAAGGGGGATTGTTCATTCGTACCCCGCTTGACTGGCCAATTCTGGGTCTGGTTACGATGGCTGGGATATCACTGCTTGTCACGCCACGTATGGATCTCACAGTGCCGCAAGTAGGACGTCTGTTGTTGGGAATAGCCTTTTTCTACAGTATGGTGGATTGGACTACTACACAAGCAAGGTTACAGATAGTCTTGTGGGGTTTGGCAAGCGCTGGCTTAGTGTTATGCGTAGGAGCGCCCTTTGGTGTCAACTGGGAACTTGCACGATACAAGTCCTCATTAATTCCTCAATCAATCTATGATCGCTTTGTTTTGCTGGGTACAGATACTATCAACCCTAACGTTATGGCTGGCTACCTGGCACTACTCATCCCTTGTATAATCACATCTCTGTTATTTGAATGGTCTCAACCCGGTTATACACGAAAAGCGCTTTATGCTCTAGTTGTGTTCGCAATGACGATTGTCTTAATCCTGACTCAATCCAGAGCAGGCTTACTTGCAGCGAGTGCAGGTATTGCAGCATCACTAATTTTGCGCTCAGGTCGAATCCATTGTATACCTGGTTTATTCATAATAATCGCTATCCTGATCGGATTCTTTTTGGTTCAGATGGCTGGAACAGAAGATCTTAACAAGCGTCTAGAACTTTGGTCGCGTGGTTGGTATATACTGCAGTACTTTGCGATAACCGGTATTGGAATGGGATCATTTCCGTATATCACTGAGCAACTCTACCCTATGGTCCTACAGGAAACTCTGCCGCACTCTCATAATCTCTTCTTGCAAGTGGCGATTGATCTGGGAATTCCCGGCCTGATTGCATGGTTGGTTGTGCTAACACTGGTAATTAAAGCTGCCTGGCAAACGTACCAGAGAACTATGCGTACGCAAGTAACGACGCTAGCAGGGTTTGCCGCCGGTATTCTGGGAGCTCAGGTTGCTCTGACTGTTCACGGCATGTTTGATGCGGTCACATGGGGTATGGTGCGACCCGCAGTGCTTGTCTGGGGTATCTGGGGAGCGGCAATTGCTCTGGAACAGGTGTCACTTCCGAAGTTGCCGAGCCCTCAGCGATAGTCTGTTCAGCATCAGAGTGACCAATGAGAAAAAGCTACGCTGGTCTGATAATAGGGACGGCGATCAGCCTTGTCGCGATTTATCTGATTGCGACGCAGGTAGATCACCGGCAGGTATGGGAAATCTTGAAGAGAACAAATCTGGCATTGCTTAGCTTGGCACTGGTAAGTATTATGGTGAACAATGCCGCAAAAGCTTGGCGCTGGAAGGTACTTCTTGGACATTATGGGCAACACGTGTCGTTCTGGTCCTTACTCCATCTGCACCTCCTGGGGCAATTGCTCAACCAGTTCCTTCCGGCACGCGCGGGTGAGTTGAGCCGGCTGTATTTTGGCGGTCTCCTTGGGATGAGCCGTGGAGTTATACTGGGCACCATGGTTCTTGAAAAAACTATCGATCTGACATATTTTGCTCTGTTAGGATCGATTCTCTTTTTTCTTATGCCATTGCCCCTATGGATAAATCAATCATCATTTGTGCTCGCTCTGATCATGGTGCTAATACCAGTCTCCCTATTTGTTGTTATACGCACGCGCAGGCACGCTTTGAAGTTATTCCAAAGGTTTATTTGCTTTCTACCCACACAGATGCGTAACTGGGCAACTCAATTTCTCAATAAAATACTCGAAATTTTAGATATGTTCTCTGATCATAAATTTACAATAAGAATTATATTATATTCGACTGTTATTTGGATGACGGCAGTACTCAACAATACACTCATCCTGCTGGCGCTTGGCATTGAGGCGCCTCCAGTCGTAAGTATTTTTGTACTTTTCGTGCTCCTAGCTGGGATCAATATAGTCTCTGCACCAGGGCAGATTGGGATTTTTCAGTATCTCTGCATACTTTCGCTTGGCGTTTTTGGTGTTGATCAAATCAGCGCTTTTAGCTTTAGTATTGTATTGTATTTATTGATCATGCTCCCAATGGTATCTGCAGGTATCGTAGCCTTTCGCGGTTTTGGTTTGAAACGGCCTGACGTTCCCATATTTGACAGTGAGAAGATGTGCTGATGGTCACTGACAACTCTACTGGTGATCGAGAATTTCAAGGCTCACTTCCGCGCTATGCTGTTACCGAGCGACTGAGAGTTCATGCCCTACGCTTCGAGCAGGCGTTAGCTTGCATTGACACCTGGATTGCGCAAGGTGAGCATCATTACGTCAACCTCTGCACTGCTCACACAGCGCTTGAATGCTATCGTTCACCAGAACTCGCCGCTATCATTCGCGGCGCGGGTATGGCTACGCCTGATGGAATGCCGCTGGTCTGGTTGGGCAGGCTGCGTGGCTATGCGGTTGATCGGGTGTATGGCCCTGACCTGATGTGGGCTGTTTGCGAACGTGGGATCGCACGAGGCTATCGGCATTTCTTCTATGGCGGTGAACCAGGAGTAGCTGACAAACTCGCTACACGTCTACGGCAGTGTATGCCGGGCATCCGGATTGTGGGAACCCATAGCCCACCTTTTCGTGAACTGACCGACATTGAGGAACAGGCAGTAGCAGCGATGATCAATCATAGCCACGCCGATCTGGTCTGGGTAGGTCTTGGTGCACCTAAGCAAGACTATTGGGTGGCGCATTTCCGACCGAAGCTGACAGCCCCAGTTCTGATCGCTGTTGGTGCGGCTTTTAACTTTCTGTCCGGGCGGGTGCGGCAGGCGCCTCGCTGGATGCAACGAACAGGTCTGGAGTGGCTCTTTCGGCTTAGTCAGGAACCAAGAAGACTTTGGAGACGTTATCTTATCGGCAATCCCATGTTTTTCTTGCTAGCAATGCGCCAGTTAGCTCGCGAGCAAATACGGTCGCTTGAAAGCTGATCGAAATTATGCTACTCTATACGGGCTTATCGTAGGATAGCGTCAAAATCCTCATCGGACACGACACGACGATCGACATCTAGACAGGCCCATCGTAGTACGCTTCGTTCTAACGGATCGCTTGCACAGTAAGAGCATACCTATGAATGAGCGTCTTGCACACCGTTTCATTGTGCCGCTGTTTTTCCTTGACATTGGCACCACACTTTGCTGTTTATTCCTCGCTTCATACGCGCGTCAGCGATTAAATATCGGGAAACCTCTTGAAGATTGGCAAGCGCATTTGCCATGGCCCGTCTATATAGCCGCAGCTTTGATGTGGTCTCTCACATTTATTCTTCTGCAACCTTATCGCCATATTCTTGCTGATGGGTTGCTGCGAGTCATGCGCAGATTGATCGTCGCAGTACTCCTCGCTTCATTGGCATTTTCAGGGCTTTTATATCTTTCATTACGTGAAATCTCTCGCCTGCAATTTGTCTATTTCGTCATTCTTGATCTTTGTGTCTTGACATTGATCCATATAGGGTTTTGGATTTACCTGCGAAATAACACCTATCATCAAGTGTTGATTGCGAGTAACAGAGAAACGGCGGAGCGGTTAGTAGCATTATTCAAGCAAAACCTGCCATCTTATTGGAGAATAGTCGGCTATGTCAGCGATGAACCTGAGAATTCAGACGCTATTCCACGCCTAGGCGCGATTGATGAGATATCCGCCCTGATTGCTGACATGCATATTGACGAAATCATCTTTGCACTACCCCCTCAACAATATGATCGGTTATCTCGACTATTCTTGCGACTAACTGGTCAACCCGTAAGGATCCACATAGTTCCCAGCATCCTAGATCTGATGTTTGTGCGGACACCGGTTGAAATGGTCGGCAACATCCCATTGATCTGTTTGCGCGAGTCAGCACTGACCTTCGAACAGCGTGCATTGAAATACTGCTTTGACATCGTAGTTAGCATAATATTGCTGCTTATCTTTGCCCCGGTGATGTTGATCATCGCATGTCTGATCAAGCTTGAATCACGGGGCCCGATCCTGTTTGTACAAGAACGTATCGGAGAAAACGGGAGACGGTTCCGGATGCTGAAGTTTCGCAGTATGTATGTAGATGCCGAACAACGCTGGTCTGAGGTAGTTCAGCGTACTGAACAGGGGAAACTCATACATAAATGGGAGAATGATCCTCGAGTAACGCCCCTAGGTCGCTACCTGCGTCGCACCAGCCTCGATGAACTACCACAACTCTTCAATGTGCTACGAGGAGAGATGAGTCTGGTGGGACCACGTCCTGAAATCCCGCAAATCGCTGATGAATATGAGCCCTGGCAATGGCTGCGCTTCCGTGTGATGCCTGGTATAACCGGATGGTGGCAGATTAATGGTCGAAGCAAGCATCCTATGCATCTGCACACCCACGACGACCTATACTACATCCAAAATTACTCTTTCTGGTTTGATCTTCAGATACTCATAAAAACCATTGCTGTCGTTCTTCATGGACGCGGTGCCTTCTAATATTCGATCGTATTTTATGAAACAAGGTCATGACATTTTAGGTGTAAATACAGGACTGCCTGTATTGCTCTGGTTGACTCCTATGGCATTCCTCCACGGCCTATTGTTCCTAGTGCTTCTACCGCCATGGCAACACTATGATGAACCTAACCATTTTCTGTATGCTGCTGAAATTGCTATTGGCGAAGTGAAGGAACCCGGAGTCGCTTCGAATGCCTTGCGACGTGAGATTGCTGGATCCATGTATTCGCATCGCTTCTATCCTGCAGGGGTCTATCCAGATCTAAACGCGCCGGAAGCTCCCCTACTTGGATATGATCAACGACACCACCCACCGCTCTACTATATGCTTGCGGCTATTCCACAGCAGCTACTCATAAGTGCGCCGGTAGAACAGCGACTCTACGCCGCCAGAATGCTTAGCCTAGCATTGTATGTTCTGACCATCCTTACGAGTTGGCGTATTGCAGTAGCTCTGGCACCGGACGATCCCCTGATCCAGCACTCGTTTCCTCTTCTAGTATTGCTCTCACCAACATTTGCAGACATTATGACGGCCGTAAATAACGACGTATTGCTCAATTTCAGTCTTACCGCAATGCTGCTTGGAGGAGTTCTGTTGATTCGCGATGGCCCGCGTCCGATTGCCTTGATGCTGGTTCTGTTAGGATTTAGCGTTGCGGCGTTCACGAAACGAATAGCGGTTGCGGCGATGATACCGCTCAGCCTGTCTTTGTACTGGGGATTTCTACGCACACCGCGGCGATGGTGGCTCCTGCCTCTGACGGGACTCATTACTATCGTTCTCCTTGCTCTCGCCGCGTTGGAACTTCGCGAAGTTACAGGTCCTTCGGGCCCCCATCTAATCCTAAGCTCTCGCGCCTGGTTCCGATCTTTTGATGAAACATACCTGCGTCTTTCCATAGATCAGACTATACAGTCTATAACTAATATCGACCTGATCGGCAATCGTTATCAAGTGCTGACAAAAGTGGCATTTAGCGGTTTGTATACACACTTTGCATGGGGTCACATCATGATGCATCCAGCCTGGACATCGATCCTCGCGGGGATCGTATTTATCTCTATGATTGGATTAGTGGTCGGCTTCATTCGCAAACGACACTATTTAAATTTATGGCAAACACGTTGTCTGGCACTTTTCCTGATCACCGTTATTACTGCCTGGATTAGTCTCTACATCAGAATTCACCCTTTGCCTCCACCGGATCTTGTCATTCATATCCCACGAGCTCGCTACATTTATTGGAGTATTGTTCCACATTATTGGCTGCTGATGCTTGGCACGGTATGGATGTTTCCTGAGAAGTGGCGTCGTTGTGGATTGCTGGCACTTGTAATCTTCTTTGCTTGTCTTAACATTAGCGCCTGGAGGTGGACAATTTTTCCTTTTTACTATATGTAAATCTCCTTTTTACGATATTGTAATGGCGCTTCTCCTTATAGAAATCTCCTTAGACCTCACCGTCGGGAGACAATTGCGTAACCGCTGCTAAGATTAAGTGGTGCATCCGACAACTTCGCTTACGCTCGTTGCCGGGGAAAGGGGGTTCGGGAGGGCTTTGCCCGTCAAAGGATGTCACCCCGCAGCCCCCATCGATATAAAAAGAACAGGACCGGTACGGCTTGCGTATACCTCGCCAGACGTTCCTTCCAGCCCACGCCGATCTGAAACAGACGAACATGCCACTGATGGGAGGTTCCGTTATCAATCAGCCGCCGATAGCCGCGCTTGACGACCCAACGCCCAAGGCTCACCAACCATAGATAGGCGATCGCCAGCACGATCAGCAAGCGCGCGACCCGCGTCGTGTCCGGCAGCCCGCAGCGGTCGAGGTGCAAGCCCCCGCGCTGCCAGTCGCGAAAGACCGTCTCGATCCACATGCGCCGCGTCCCATAGGCTCTGGTCTGCGCCGTCGCGGGCAGGTTGGTCATGACCGCATGCAGGATCACCTGGCCATCGTCATCCCGCTCCCACCAGGCCAGTAGGTTGACCGGACCAACCTGGTCGTCCTCGCCCACCACGTCGTGCAGAGAGCACCCCGGACTGGTGCGGTGGCGCCGCCGCCGTCCGGGGGCCGCCTGACCGGGCAGGAGCGGGACGAACGCGCTGCGGGGCCGGCCACTGGCGGCGCCCAGGTGGTCGCCCGCGATCCGCACGTCGCCACGCACCCCCAGCATGCCATCGTAGCCCTGGGCGCGCAACCAGCGAAACAGGGTCCGCGAGCGGAACTCGCTCTCTCCGTGGACGGTGATCCGGACCCGCGGCGGCAGGAGGGCCACGGCCGCCGCGAGCAGCGCGTGCTGGTCCGCCAGCCCGCTGGCGCCGCGATGGGGCAGGGCCTGCCAGACCAGGGGGATCGAGCGGCGGCGAAAGCCGATACTGACGACGAGGATGGTGTGCTGATTGCGCAGCAGCACGCGGTCGATCAGCAGGTGCACGCGTTGGCCGTTCAGCCCGTGGAGGCTGGCCTGGACGAGGGGATGCTAGTGGTCGGTCTGACTCACGCGCGTGTTGTCCAGGAAGCGGCGCACGCGCTGTTCCTTCGCCAGTTCGGTGGTATCGAGCGGCATAGCCCGCGCGATGTTGGCCAGGTGACTCCTCATACGTTGGATGACGCCGACCAGGATGTACCCCAGGATGTCGAGGTGGCTCGCCAGGGCGTGCGGGAGGGCCTGGGCCAGGCGGGCGCGGGTGCTAGCATACCGTGGTGAGGTGGGCATGGTGCATTCCTTTGCGCTGATCGGCTGTTGGCACGCTTGATCATACGCATCTGGCGCATCTTGTCCACCTCTGTGTTGTCAAGTGACATCCTTTGACGGGCGCAGCCCTCCGGAACCCTGTCAAGGAACTTGGTGGATGCACCATTAAGTGTTCATACTGCTCCTCTGCTCCTGGCGGTCTGGTGTGCTCGGTGCTATAATGTATCCACTGCAAAGTGCAGTTGTCCGCGGCGGCGCGGGATGCCCTGATCGAACAGGCGCTGGCAAGCGGGTGCCTAGTGCAGATCAGCCGCCCGGACGCCGACGGGCAGGGGGTGCGAGATGCAACCGGCGCGCCAGTCATCCACGCGGAGGTGTGGAAAACGTGCGTCGTGCTGACGGCTCTGGTGGACGAACAGCCCGTCACTTGGACGGAACACCGCATCGTGGTGCGCGCACCAGGGCTGCAGGCGCAGCAGCAGCAGGCGTTGGAATGGCGGCGGGCGGTCAGTAGGCCGACCTGGCCGACCTACTGACCGCCCGCCGGGGCAAAGTGCGCCCAACTATGCCGGAGGCAGCGGAAACAGCGATCGCGGCAATTCTGGAGTGGCACGCGTTGGTCGGGTTGCTGGACGTGACCCTGACGGTCCAAGCCCAGACGCGGACGATCCGCACCTGTCGCGACCAGCCAGCGTGTGCGGAAACGACATACACGCTCGTCTTGACGACGACGCGGGTAGGCACGGCCATCACGGCAGCAATGGCGCGGTTCGGGTGGTGGGTCTACGTGACGAATCGGCCCGTGGATGGGTGGACATTACGCAGGTGGTGTTGGCATACCGCGACCAGTACTGGTGGAGCACCCGATCGAGCGGCTGAAAGGCGCACTGCTGTCGCTTAGCCCGGTCTCCTTGAGCCGCGACGACCACGTGATTGGGCTGGTGCGGCTGCTGACCATCGCGGTGCGCGTGCTGAGCCTGCTGGAGTACGGCACCGGCAGCAGGCGGGGCGCGACCTGACCGACACGATAGTGACGCCTCTGGAAGTCCGGCGCCTGAAATGCACCACTGGCGATGGTGCCTATCTGGGACGACCGGAGGCAACGGTCACGCTGCGCCGAACCTGTGAGCGTCACGTCTACCGCACGGGGAAGACCACCCGAACGGTCCTGTGCGGAGTCACCAACCTTCCCACGCGTGAGACGAGTGCAGCGGTGCTGGAACACCTGTGGTGTGGGCACTGGACGATTGAGAGCGCCTCGCATCATGTGCGTGATGTGACCCTGGGTGAGGATCGCAACCATATGCGAACTGGCACTGGGCCACAGGTGCTTGCGGCCTTGCGCAACAGCCTGCTGACCCTTTGGCGTCGTGCTGGATGGACAAACATTGCTGATGCCGTGCGGGCAACGGCGGCCTCTGTTCCGACCGCACTCGCCTTCATTGGCACCCGCCCCACTTTGACGTAGCCCTACCCTCAGGGCCTTCGCATATGTTTCGCTGAGATCACCGCGTTCTGATGCAGCGTAGCGAACAAGCGGGGCGGTGAGGTAGGATGGCGGCAGCACCCAGCGAACAAAGGAGGCTGCCGATGGACACCCAGGGATTGAGCATCCAAACGCACTTCGCCACGGTGACGGATCCGCGGAAGGCGTGGAACCAAGATCACCGTTGTCGGACATCCTGGTGATGGCGCGGTGCGGGATCATCGGCGGCGCTGCTCGTTGGGTATCGGTCGCAGCGTTTGCCGCGGCCAAGCTGCCCTGGTTGCGCCGCTTTCTGGACCTGCCACACGGGGGGCGCCCTCGCGCAATACCTTCTCACGCGTCTTCGCCGCTCTGGACCCCACGCAGGTGCAGCAGGCCTTGCTGTCCTGGGTGCAGATGGTGCAGATCGCCACCACCGGCGGCGAGGTGGTCGCGATCGACGGCAAGGTGATGCGGGGATCGGCCGACAAGGCCTGGGGCCGAGCGGCAATCCGCATTGGTCAGCGCCTGGGCGAGGGCCAACCGGTTGGTGCTGGGCCAGCAGCAGGTCGCCGGCGCCTCGAACAAGCTGACGGCGGTTCCGGCGCTGCTCGAACGGCTGGCGCTGACCGGCTGCATCGTCCCCCTGGACGCGAGGCCCTGCCAGACCGAGACGGGTGACGCCATCCGTGCGCAGGAGGCCGACTACGTCATCACCATCAAGGGCAACCCGGAGACGCTGCAGTGGGAGATCCGCCAGGCGTTTGCCGCCGCGCATGCCAGCGCGTTCCGCACCCTCGCCCCCGAGCACTGGGACACCTACCACGTCAGCGCGGAGGAAGGACACGGGCGGCGTGAAACGCGCCCCTTCTGGACAAACGATGGCCCCGACCGTGCTGGCCGCCTGCCATCCGGATGGACGCTGGCGCGACCTGAACGCGATCGGCATGGTACGGGCGAGGCGTACGGTCGGCGGCAAGACCTCGATGGAGGAGCGCTCCGTCATCATGAGCCTCGACGGCACGGCCCGCACTTTTGGGGAGGCGGTTCGTATCTACTGGGAACTTGAGAACATCGTCCACTGGACCCTCGATGTCGTCTTCCGTCAGGATGCGGCCCGCGTCCTGATTGGCCATGGCCCGGAAAACCTCGCCATCATGCAACACCTTACGCTCAATCTGCTCAAAAAGGAGCCGTCCAAGCAGCGTATTCGCGTCAAACGGCAAAAAGCCGGCTGGAACGAGGAGTTCTTAGCCAGGCTCCTCGTCGGATAATATGCGAAGGCCCTGCCCACAGATCGAAGGGATCGATGCCATCCCGATGTTGGTGACCTGATTACAGCACATGGCTGTTGCCACGCACATTGACAGCCAGCGGACACCCCACCGCGAAGGTGAGCGGGCGGACGCCGTGCAGCAACGGGTAGGATGCGCTGCTGAAGCGCCACAATGCGGCGGAGTGGCTAACGGTCACGGTGACGGAAACGGCCATCGTGACGCGGCGCTTTGGGCGTTGGGGCCGCCCGAGAGCCACAACGCCCGTTGAGGAAGTGATCCTTGGCAGATGCAGATGAGCGTGCAACGCAATGAGGAGGCCCGTGCTGAGGCCCAGGGTCTGGCTGGCTTCTCCACAACTATACGGAGGTCATGTTCTGGTTCATCGCGGCTCTCCTCGCCTGCAACGGCTGGTCTCGGTTTGTCCTTGACGATGCATCTTTGAGCGCCACCCTCCGGGCGACCTTGCTCTTGATGGTCGCTTTCTCAATCGAGGGCGTCCGTCCGCTCGGACGTTTCGCCGACGCATTCCTAACGGTTCAATCCCCGGTGGACTCTCGGACGGTTCCTGTCGCTGATGCCGACACCGGTGACTCACGAGCCGACGGAACAACAGTGAAAGTGTTTCGCGAAACCTCACTCGCCCGGTGCTCTCGGGCTAACAACCGACTCTAGCGGACGGGGTTGCTCGCCACCGCTGAACCAGAGCGTTAGCCTGCACCATCAAGATGACCAATGGAGAATATCGATGAAGAACATCTATCGTGACGGCGAGTATATCAAGAATAACCCCCTATACCATGTTGAAGACTCACCTTGGAAGGCACAACAAGTTCTGAAGATGCTAAATAGACATAACCTGCAAATAGCCTCGGTTTGTGAAATTGGATGCGGAGCAGGAGAAATACTTCGACAACTCCAAATTCATCTTCCAGATAAAATAACTTTTCATGGTTTTGAGATTTCTCCACAGGCATTCAATCTGTGTAAGCAACGGGAAAACGAAAGATTGCACTTCTATTGCGAAGACTTGCTATCCACAAATACACAAAACTTTGACGTTTTGCTATGCATAGATGTTTTTGAGCATGTTGAAGATTACATTGGCTTTTTGATAAAGTTGCGAAGCAAAGCAATGCACAAGATTTTTCATATTCCGCTTGACATCTCAGTGCAATCTGTCCTACGTTGCACACCAATTGTACAGGCTAGAGCAAAGGTTGGACATCTTCATTACTTTATGAAAGAGACAGCGCTGCTAACTTTACAAGATACCGGTTATGAGATTGTGGATCACTTTTACACACCATCAGGTATAGATAGGGGAAAAAGTCTAAAGGCAAAATTAGCGAAACTACCAAGAAGAATTTTTTTCCATATCACTCCAGACCTGGCAGTTCGCGTTCTTGGTGGATACTCATTGCTCGTGTTGGCACGATAGTGTAGTGCGGGCTGACAAGTAGGTTGCAGCCGACACGCTCCGTTCTGCTCTGCCCCATCCACCACAGCCCCCACCCGGCCAGCGCGCTCAATGCCGCGCCGCTGGAGCTCAGGGAGGGCCTGTTCGGCAAAGGTGGTGCTGTCGGCCAGGCGGGAGCAATACGATAGGTTCGTCGTCTGGATGACCGGCCCCGCGGGGGTTGCCATAGGTGGCTGCACCTCGCCCACGGCCACGGTGCGCACGTCCTTCCACTGGCCGCCCACGATGGGCACCATGGCCCCATCGACGCTGAAGATCAGGGTGTCCGGCCCCGGAGGGGCGTCGGGATGCTCGCGCAGGATGCGTTCCGCCTCGGCCGTTTCGTGGGCGACCAGGATCGCCCCAGCGGTTTCCGTGCGCCGACGCGCGGTGTCCGCGTGCACGGTGGTGCCGGTGTGCCACGCCAGTTCGGCGCTGGCCTTGGCAAAGGAGGGCTGGGTGGTACTCAAGCGCACCAGCGTTTCGAGCAGCCGCGGGGTCAGGGTCCCGGGGAGGAGGCCCAATTCCTCATCGAGGGGGGAAAAGCCCGGCCCCGCAGGCCGGACAGACGCCATAGGTGCGCTCCATTGTGAGCGCTTGACCGCCGTGGGTCTGGAGGGTGCGGGATGTGGCCCCCGTTGCCTCGTGCGGCTGGTCACACGCTGCGCACCGGGGAACCTCCGCAGCGGGAGTCGCGGCCCAGTCGGCGGCACTGCTCGTTAGGGCGAGATCCTCGATCATGCGCGCCCGCATCCAGTTCAACCGCGCATCCAACTCCACCTCAATCTCGCGGAGCGTGGCCTGCGGATGAGCGAGCCGCCAGGCCCGCATCTCCGTCGTGACGTCGTGAGGTACCTGCTGCCAGAGGGCGTCATTGATTGGGCGGCTCATGGGCATCCTCACGCGTGTGCTGCGATCTGTCTGTCCCTATCCTACCACCTCCCGAAACTTTACGCCACACCCCTCCTGCAGCAAGGTCTCGACAGCGTCCGTCAGGTGCCGTATCCTGGTCATGAGTCTGGCTCCTTCTGCGATGGTTGGCGGTACACCTATCATAACGTGAGTTCGGGTTAGGCAATCAGAGCAGGCAAAGTGCCTAAGCCAAGAGAAGGTTTCTTGGGCTGACGACAATAAGCGATCAAGCCACAGAGCAGATTGACCAGAAAGTTCACCGGACTTCTATGGCGCGAATGTTCAATGTGAGAAACGTTCTTGAGTTGATCAATAATCGTCTCGATAATCGCCCGTTTGCGCAGCAGGAGTTTATCCATCAGCGACATGAGGGCATTTTTCATATTGGAACGGACACCCGTCACCAACTGCACCCTGAACGTTCGCCGCAATTCTTCTTGCAATGCTTTGGAACTATAGCCTTTATCGGCAAACAATTTGCCAAACAGCTTGTGCACCATCGTGGGAACCGGCTGGCGATCATCGACATTACCAGGCGTCAGCAGCAGATTGAGCAATTCGCCGCGGTCATTGAAAATGAGATGCAGTTTGAAGCCAAAAAACCAGCCGGTAGACGTTTTGCCGCGTGCAGCCAGCCCCGCAAAGACCCGGTGCGCATGGATTCTTGGGTTTTTGCAGACCGCCAACGCAGTTGAATCGATAAAAGAGATACCTGTACACGTTCCCAGGCAAGCCGTGCGCAGGTAGACATACAGAGGCACCAACACGGAAGGAAGAAACTCCACAAAACGGGTATAGCTGACCAGGCCGGGAAACTCGCTGTGCAGACGTTCCAAGACATAGTTGTGATATTATACCTTGAAATTGCGATAGTGCGATTGGTGAAAGTGTATCAGAATGGTCATGATCTCACTGATGCTCAAACGTCTCTCCCGTTGCCGTTGAATGTCACCACTGGTCAACATCTGCTGTTGCCATGCAGGCACAAACGATTGGCAAAAGTCGTCGACATCGCAAAATAATTCGAGTAAGCTATCCGTGAGAGGCTCCTTGGGTGCTTGTCGTTCGCACATCCAAGTTTACTCCATTGAGCCCCTTATCCCGAACTCACGTTCAGTTAGATGTCCATGGTCGGGGCCCACAACACCCGATGAAAATGGCACACTTGTGCTGATGGCTGACATCAAGGTCGGCATTCGCTTAGTACCACGAGTCTGGACCTCAGATTGACCTGGATGCTGGAGGGCACAACACCCTGTGGTACCCGGCCTGGTCTGGAAAGCACGCACGTTCGTTTCTGGACTAACCGGCATCCTGCCAGCCACACCGACCAGGGCTTAAGCCGGAGGAAGGATCTGATGCACGTCGTACGTGCGCGCTGTGCGGGGCTGGATGGGCATAAGAAGACCGTCGTCGTCTGGGCGCGCCTGCTCGCGCCGAACGGGACGCTCACGACGGAGCTGCGCACCTTCTCGACCATGGACCGTGGGCTTGTTGACCCTGATGGACTGGTTGCTCGCCCTGGGCGTGACCCACGCGTCGCCATGGAGAGCGGGGGCGAGTTCTGGAAGCCGGTCCCCAGGAAGCGCCGCCGGCCCCGCCTGCACCCCCTGCCGCCGCTCGAGGTTGGGGTGTATATCCCCCGAGGGCGCTACATGTTCTGGGCTATCGTCCCCACCCTCTGGCTGCTGTTGCTGGGCCTGCGCTTCCTGCTTCCCGCCGGCTGGCGCCCGGCCGGAACCTGGCTCCTGGTGGCGCTCATGCTGATATTCGACCTGGTCGCCCTCGTGACGATCGCCGCGACCTTGCGTTGACGCCCCACGGCCCTTCTGCTACAATCCTGCGGCGTATGCGCCCGGCGAATACGCGCCTTTGTATGGCTGAGTGCGCGAGGGCTGCGGCCCGTATCCGGGCGGGGGCGGCGCCGGCTTGAACCCTCCCGCGGGGGAGTGTGGGGAAATCCGGTTTCCCCACGCCTCTCCGAAGAGCTCCGCCGCACACCGACGGGATGAAAACAGGTTGTTCCTGGGAGGTTGAAGCCCTCCCAAACCCTCCCGCGGGCGGGGGCGTGGGGAAACCGGGTTTCCCCACACCGATAGCTTATACTCAGCGTTCGCTTAAATTTGGACAAGGTTCGGAGAATCTGGTAGGCTCGCGGTATGAGCGAGCAACCTATCGTACACACAGAACGGGTAGATGACGTGCCGCTGCTGCTGGTCCACATGCAACGCCTTGGGCTGCCCACCATCTTGGACACCCACTTCCCGGCCCATGGCAACCATCGGGGGCTGAGCCTGGGCTGGATGGTGCTGGTCTGGCTGGCCCACATGCTCTCGCGCGCCGACCATCGGCTCAATCGCGTGCGCCCCTGGGCCGACCAACTCCAGACCACCCTCAACGCCGTGCTGCCGACCGCGCTGCGGCCCACCGACCTGACCGACGACCGCCTGGCCGATGTCCTGCACGCGCTCAGCGACGATGACGCCTGGGCCGCCTGCGAAGGCGCGCTCAACCAGCACATCCTGCGTGTCTATGACCTGAATCCGTCCACCGTGCGCGCGGATAGTACCACCGCCAGCGGCTACTGGGAGGTGACCGAGGATGGGCTGTTCCAGTTCGGCCATAGCAAAGACCATCGCCCCGACCTGCCCCAGGTCCAGGTGATGCTGGCCACGCTCGACCCGTTGGGCATGCCCGTGGCCGTGGATGTCGTGCCCGGGCAGCGCAGTGATGATCCGCTGTACCTGCCCATTATCGACCGCGTGCGCGCCAGCCTGGGCCGCACCGGGCTGCTCTACGTGGGCGATAGCAAGCTGGGACCGTTGGACACGCGTGCGCAGATCCACCACGCGGGCGACGCCTACCTTTGCCCCGTGGGCAAGCTGCAACTGCCCGCCACTGCGGTTGAGGCGCTGATCACCCAGGCCTTGGCATCCGGGGCGCTGCGGCGCATCAGCCGCCCGGATGCCGACGGGCAGCCCGTGCTGGACACGCACGGCCAGCCCGTCATCCACGCCGAAGCCTGGGAAACCAGCGTGGATCTGACCGCCACGGTGGACGGGGAGGCGGTCACCTGGACGGAGCGCCGCATCGTGGTGCGTTCGCCCGCGCTGCAGGCGCGGCAGCAGCACGCGCTGGAACGGCGGCTGGCCGACGCCGAGGCCGACCTGTCCGATCTGCTCGTAGCCCGTCGAGGCAAGGTGCGCCCGACCACGCCGGATGAAGCGGAGACGGCCATCGCGGCGATTCTGGAGCGCCACGCCGTGGGCGGGTTGCTGGAATGTGACCCTGACGGCGACCGCCCACACCCGCACCATGCGGGCCTATCGCGGGCAACCGGCCCGTGAGGAAACGACCTCCACGCTGGAGGTGACGAGCACGCGGGTGGACGCGGCCATCACCGCGGCCGTGGCTCGGCTGGGGTGGCGCGTCTACGCGACCAACCGGCCCGTGGCGGATTTGGATACCACGCAGGTGGTGCTGGCCTATCGCGACCAGTACCTGGTGGAACACCCGATGGGCCGCCTGAAAGGAGCGCCGCTGTCGCTCAGCCCGGTCTACTTGAGCCGCGATGACCATGTGATCGGACTGGTGCGGCTGCTGACTATCGCAGTGCGCGTGCTGAGCCTGCTGGAGTACGGCATCCGCCGCAATCTGGCTGAGGCTCCGCAGGAGGAGCCGCTGCAGGGGCGGTACGCCGGCCAGCCCAATCGCACGACGCGCCGCCCCACGGCCGAGCGGGTGCTGGAGGCATTCCGCAACCTGACGCTGACCGTGGTCGCGTTGCCGAACCAGGTCATTCGCCATCTGACCCCGCTGACGACCCTGCAACAACGCCTGCTGGCGCTGGCGGGCCTGGAGGACACCTGCTATCTGCGACTGGTTGCGCATTCGTCCGAACCACCTTAAGAAATAAGCGAACGGTAAGTCGCTGTTATGGAATCTATAACCTGCGCCATCTGTTCCAACGTATCACCCTTGACCTGGAGGGCTACCGTCGGTTCCGCCCAGCATCCACCGCTGCCTACTACATGTAGGGCTTACTCCGGGAAATCCTGGAGAGCCCACCACGGACTTCCTGGTGGAGTTGCTCTCGCGCTATCCTGACACCAAGCTCACGATCTGCTGGGACTATGCTCGCTGGCATAAGGGTGAGGAGATGGAGCCCTTTCTGACCGAGGTAAACGGCAACCTTTCGCCGGAGGACTGGCTGATTACCTGCATCAATGTTGCGCCTCACGCCCCGACCCAGAACCTGATTGAAGAAGTCTGGCGCCAGGGCAAAGGCGCCATCCAGAAGCTTCGCCTCGTCGCCACCAAGTTTCAGCAGGTCTTTGACGCCTTTGAGCAGTTCTTGGAGCGCCAGACCTTCGACTTTCCCAACCGCCAGCGCTACGGTAGTTTACAAATGATTTAGTACTACAACGAAGGTTTACGGCGGCGCGTGCTGGCGCGCCAGGCGCCGCTTGCGATGGGACTGATACGCCCGCTGGTTGGCCTCCTGCCAGTAGCGGAGCACGGCCAGCACC
>DAOTYF010000037.1:0-27098 GCA_034434995.1 Anaerolineae bacterium | reverse complement strand
ACCCCGAAGCCCCAGAGCACCTCAGACACAGCTTGCGTGACCTGTACGCTCTGGTTGACGCCCAAATTGGCAGGCTGTTGGGTGCTCTCCCGCCTGGCACGGCTGTGATCGTGATGTCCGATCACGGCTTCGGGCCACTTCATTACACCGTCAATCTGAACGTGCTGCTGATGCAGGCCGGGTTGATGAGCCTCAAGCGCAACCCCTTGACGCAGCTCAAAGCATGGTTGTTCTGGCGAGGGTTAACCCCTGCCGCTGTGTATCGGTGGTTGGAAAAGCTGGGACTCCACCACCTGACGGCTCAGGTCTCGCGCCGACAGCGAAATGCCATTGTAGGGAAGTTCCTTTCCTATGACGACGTGGACTGGGCGCGAACTCAGGCTTTTTCAATGGGACACGTTGGCCAGATCTACGTCAACACACGGGGAATACAGCCTCATGGCAGCGTGGAGCCGGGGCCGGAGGTGGCCGAAGTGCGCGAGCGGATCGTCAGCGCCCTGAGCACGCTGCGCCACCCGGTCACGGGCAAGCCAATTGTCGATCAGATCATCACCCGTGAGGGGGAGTTTGAAGGCCCCTACGCCGAGCGCGGCCCCGATCTTCAGGTGGTGCTGGATGGCTACCGGTGCATCTCGTTTCCGCTGTTTGCTTCAAGCCCAGAGGTGATCACGCCACAGATTCGCGGTGATTCGGGCTGCCACCGCCGGGAGGGCATCTTCATCGCCAGCGGGGCAGGCATCCGGCCAGGTGTTCAGCTAAAAGCAGCGCATATCACAGACATCGCCCCGACTGTGCTTCATCTGATGGGACTACCTGTGCCAGAGCCAATGGATGGCCGTCCGTTGCTTGAGATTCTGGAAGACCCCAGTAGTGTGCGGTATGTTGAGTCTAGTGCGTTAGCAGCTTCCTCCCCCACGGTCGATCCCGAATCGCAATTGACCCCGGAGGAGACTGCCGAGATCGAGGAACGGCTGCGTAACCTCGGCTATCTGGAATAGCTAAGGACCAGGGACAACCAGCCGCCCCAGCACAACATAATCCGGCCCCGAATCCACAGCGGACAGGACGGGCAGGCGCAGGGCACTGGCGGGATGATAGATGCCCACGCGGATTTCATAGCTCCCCGGCGGTAGGTCACCAGGGAGCCAGATGGCAAAGCGGTCAGTGATGGGTTCACCCGGCTGCCAGATCGTCATCGGCAGTAGCCCTCCACCAGGGATCGAATCATATTGCGCCCACAGCACTTCCTCCTGATCGACGATGTGGGCAAATACCTTGAACGAATCCCGAATTGCCTCAGGTGCACGCCAGACCAACACAACGCGAACCGCCTGACCAGGTCGTACAGCCGTGTCCAGGATCGCCCCCTCAACCAACTCGATTCCCCCCTCAAAACGCGCCCCGATCAGGGATAGTGGAGGGGTATCTGGGCCTGTGACGTAAGACATCCGATGCAGCAACCCGTACCATGCCTCATCGGTGCGATAGAGGCGCTGCTGGAAGGCGGAAGCGATCAGGCGCGGGGGGTCGGCGCTGGACTCGTGCACAATGATGACATCTACCGCGCTGCCCTGGTTCCCCCCCGCTGCCGGGATAAGGCGGCTGATGGTTTGATCGACTGCCTCAGATGTAAGCGGCCATATGCCAACCTCGAACCCTATGGCATCGCTACGGATAGCAGCACCTATCACTTCGGCATATGAGGCAGGGAAGACGACGAGCGGCCCTGTGAGTCCCGCTGTATCAGCGGACAAGGCTTCAATGTCCTGTTGAAGGGTCTCTGGATGTGGGACACGCGCTGCGTAGATCGCTTCAGCCAGGGGGCCTTCTGCGGCCACAATGCGAAAAAGCCGCAGGGTTCTAAAGCCATCGCGGTAACTACGAATGAATTCAAGATGAGCGCCATGTGGCACTTCGGGCAGCGCAGACAGCGGGACCTCTTCGACCATATACACTTGGTCACCCTGTGCCAGCCACCTTGCGAGCGCGCGGGCCTGCGCTGGATCGCCAGGCTGGAGTTCCTGGCAATTCCCCACTCGTGGACCGAGATACGCCCGTATCCAATTGATCGGACCTGCACCCAACACGTTCAGATGGTCAGCCTCACCAGTGCGCCAGAAAGCCACCAGGTCAGCGCTGAGAGCCGCATACGCGCCCCCGGCAGGTGAGTTGTCGAAGTACTGAGATCGGTCGATCTGGGTCAGGGGAGCGCGGGCAGGATCGATCATCAAGGTGAGATCAAACCATAAAGCCTGGGCTAGTACCACCAGCACCACCCCCGTGCCCACCCAGGGAGCTACCGCCGACCAGCGGCGATCCAGCTTGAAGGTTGTGGACTCCCAGGCCAGCGCGGCCAGGGTCACCAGCGTTGGGCCGTTTGGCTCGAAATAACGGGATGTGTCGAGAGGGCGATTGGCAAGCATTGGCCCCAGCGTGAACAGGATTGCTGGCGCAAACAGGAAGCTGGCCTGGCGTCGATCTACCCCTCTCAAGGCCCATAGCACAGCGGCGATCACCAGCGCAACCATTCCCCAGCCGATATAGGAGGAAATAACGCCTGCTGTCAGAACCAGCCCACCCCTCAGTCGCTCCAGAAGTGGCAGGGTGTTTTCTGACCCCGCCTCGCCAACGACCAGCTCAGTCAGCCGAGACTGGGCCAACTCTGCCGCTGGGGTCGCCACACCGCCGTGCTGGAGCACGTAGTTATACGTGGAGATGACGACGGCTGCAACCAGTGCCAGTGCCAGCGCGTTGACTGCCAGCGCGCGCCCGCGCCGATCCTTCGGGGCCAGCAGCAAGGAGGCCCAGAAGGGTAGCCCCAGAAATGGCAGTGCCGATATTTTGGTCAGATATGCCGCCGAAAGGCATAGGCCCAACGCAAGGCCATGCTGGATGGTTGGCCGGTGCGCGATCCGGAGGCTCAAGACTACGCTCAGGGTCACCAGGGCCGTCAGGAGTGGATCGGCTAATGCCTGACGCTCGTGGAAGACCGCCAAGGGAAGAACAGCATAGAATAGGCCCGCTACCAATCCAACCCTTGGCTTGGCAAGCATCCGTCCCAGCGACAAACAGCCGCCGATAGTGAACACCCCCAGCAGCGCCGACAGCGACCGTGCCAACCAGGGCCCCTCCGGTCCACCCGGCCTGAAGAAGGATAGGAACACGGGATACAGCCATTTGCGGAGGTTCCAGAAGAAAAACTGACCTTCCATCCCCTTATGAGCGCGGTAGAGATGTTGTGCCTCATCAATAAACAGCGGTAGCTGCATCGTCCCCAGCAGGCGGAGGGTCAGCCCAAGCAGCAGAATCAGGACAGCAGGCAGCCAGAAATGAAGGAATCGAAGGGAGGATTGGCGGGGGGATGTCTTCATCCAAATGGGCCTTGCTCACACAGGGCAGAATTATACCATCAAGCTCGGTCTCTACAGCGGAAGAAAAAAAGGCCGGGTTTATCCAAGCGCTTCCCGGCCAGATGTCGCTGCCTGGATGGGCTTGTCAGTAAGTGGGGAGCCGGGGATCGATCCGGCTGGCCCAGGCGTTAATTCCACCGGCCATGTTCTTGGCTCGCAAGAAACCATGCTCGCGGAGCAGCTTGGTTACATCAGCGCTGCGCCCCCCGGTCTTGCAGTAAACCACGATCTCGCGCGCCGTGTCCAATTCTCCCAGGTGTTCCAGAACTTGGCCCTTCGGAATGTGGTGGGTGGCCTGCGCGATGTCGGAGATCTGCCACTCATGCGGCTCGCGCACGTCAAGCAGGATTATATCCTCGCCGGCGTCGAGCTTCGCCTTGACCTCCTGCACCTCGATTAGCGGCACTGCCCCCTCTGCAGCGCTGGCATAGGCGCTCCGGTCGTGGGCAGGTGTGCCACAGAACTGCTCATAGTCGATCAGCTCGGTCAGCGTAGGATGTTCGCTGCACACTGGGCAATCCGGATTCTTGCGTAACTTTACGAAGTCGAAGGTCATACGGAGCGCATCATACAGCAGCAGCCGTCCGACTAGCGTATCGCCAATGCCCAAGATGATCTTGATCGTCTCGTTGGCCTGGATCGCCCCGATGACGCCAGGCAACACACCCAGCACCCCCCCTTCGGCGCAACTTGGCACCAGACCAGGTGGCGGCGGCTCAGGAAACAGGCAACGGTAGCATGGCCCCTGTCGGGCATCAAACACGCTCGCCTGGCCCTCAAAGCGGAAAATGCTGCCATAGACGCTCGGCTTACCGAGCAGGACACACGCATCGTTGACCAAGTAGCGTGTCGGGAAATTATCTGTTCCATCCACAATCACATCGTAGGAGGACAGAATGTCCAACGCATTGTCGGACATCAACGGCACGTTATATGTCTCGACATGGACATGGGGATTGATGTCCAGGATGCGCTCTCTGGCGCTGTCTAGTTTCGAGCGCCCCAGGTCACCCGTGCCATGAATGATCTGGCGCTGAAGGTTGGAAAGATCGACCACGTCATAATCGACGAGACCAATACGCCCAACCCCAGCCGCAGCCAGGTACATGCCCAGCGGTGAGCCTAACCCTCCCGTGCCCACTATCAGCACGCTGGCGGCCTTCAGCCTGCGCTGGCCCTGCATACCGACCTCTGGCATGATCAGATGGCGGCTATAGCGCCTGATTTCTTCGTGGCTCAGTTCAGTCGTTTCTGGTGCAATATGCTCCGTTACTGTCATCGTCCGCTCCCAATAGCCACAGTTTACCACTATCCGAGGGACCTGATCTGCTGCCGTAGCTGGTCAGCGCGTACGACACCGTGATTCACGCGCCGGGGCTGGCCCCGTCGGTCGATGATAAAGGTAGTCGGCAGGCCCAGCACGCCCCATTCGTCGGCAATCTGCGGGTTTGCCAGAGCGTCAATCGTTACCACCTGTACGCCAGCGGGGCCTAGTTCAACCTGGATCTGTTCCAGCGCGGGTGACTGTATCATTCTACATGGAGCGCAAGTCTCCGACCAGAAGTAGATAATGGCAGGCACACCTCGACGCAACCCGCGCAGAACCGGTGAGGCTTTCTGGCCGCGCCCCATGCGGGCTGCCTGCCATCGTACCCCCAGCGAGTATCCCCCTACGATCAGGGCGAGAATCGCAAACGCAATCCCTGCCCGTAGGATCACCGCGGCGTCTCCTCTACCTGCCCCTCCGCCGGGAGCGGTGCAACAGAGAAGCCTGGCACGCCGAGGCGGTTCAACCGGTAGTAGACAAAGCACCCCGCGCAAAAACCCATGAACAGATTCAACCCGGCCAGGAGGATGACAATCCAGGAGAGCATCCAGCCTAGCACCGATTGCCCCACGATCAATAAGGCGGTGGAGGCCAACGCAAACAGCCCTCCCAGCCCTTGGGCGAAACGGTGCGGCTCGGGATTATCGGCGATCACATCGGGCTTGACCAAGCCGGATGGCTTCAGAATATGCTGGTAGAGACGCTTGAACAGCCCGGCCTCCGGCCAGAGCGTCCCGACGAGCATAACAAGCGACACAAAGGCCACGACCGGCCATGCATCAACAATAAACGCAGCCAGCAGTAGGCCAATGATGAACGCCTGATTGGTACGCAGAGCCGAATGATCGACCTTGCGAACGGTTCCCTCAGACATGGGATTCTCTCCTTCATCCCCCTGCAATGGAGGGTATGATCAGCAATCTTGTATCTTCAGCGATAGGGGTCTCGATACCGTTCAGGGAGCGGATGTTGTCCTCGCCCACGAAAATGTTCACAAAGCTCCGCAGCCTGCCATCTTTATACAGGTGTGGTTCCAGATCGGGATACTGGCGCGTCAGATCGCGCAACGCTTCATCCACCGTGCTGCCGCTCACTTGAACGTACTCCTGCCCCCCTGCGTAGGGGCGGAGCGGAGTTGGGATGCGTAGAGTTGCCATTCAGCGTGCCTCCTTGGTAACTTTGCACCTATACCTCTGCATCTTCCGCAACAACCAGCATCGCCTCATTGAAAACACTCCGATCCGGACGCAGCCACCAGGCGCGCGTCAAACGGGCGATCCCCCGTTCCACCGACACGATAAGGTAGCTGAAGTGAGGCAGTGCGTTGTCGAGGTCAAACTGGCTGGGCTGTGCCGGATGATCGGGATGGGAATGGAACACGCCCACCACATCAAGCCCGCGGCGTGCCGCCTCCAGCTCCGCCCGCGCGAAATCCTGGGGGCCAAGTTCGTAGCGGTTGAAACGGGCCTCCCTTTCGCGCCGATTCTCTAGCGGGAGAATCGCTTCCACAAACACCTGTCCATCCTCCATGCGCCCGATCAGAAAACCAGCGCCTTCATCGGGATACGATGCCTCTCCATGCCTGCTCATGCTAGTGAGATCAGCAGCGCGCACCACAACCTGCATAGCCTAGACTCCCTCTGTCCAGAATGGGCCGCTTAGGTACTTGGCACCACTGTCCGGCAGCAGAGTCACGATAACGCCCTCCTCCATGCGCTCTGCCACACGCAACGCACCGACCAACGCCGCCCCCGCTGATACACCAACCAGCAGGCCCTCCTCACGGGCCAACCGGCGGCACATTGCATGGGCCTCTTCCGTGCGGATCGCAATCTGCTCGTCAGGGAACGCCTCATCATAAATGCCAGGCCTAATAGCAGTCGGCATGTGCTTCAACCCTTCCAACCCATGAAATGGTGAGTCCGGCTGGAGCGCCACCAGCCTGATTCCTGGTTTGAGTTCCCGCAGACGCCGCCCCACGCCCATCAGTGTGCCGCTGGTACCCAGTCCGGCTACGAAGTGAGTCACGCGCCCCTCCGTTTGCTGCCAGACCTCGCTGCCGGTGGTTTGGTAGTGGGCCTTCCAGTTATCGGGATTGTTGTACTGATCAGCAAAGAAGTAGCGATCTGGGTCTGCAGCCTGGATGGCCTGCACAACCCGAATTGCACCGTCGGTGCCCTCAGCAGGATCGCTCAGCACCAGATCAGCGCCATAGGCCCGCAGGATCGCGATCCGCTCTGGGCTGGCGTTCGCTGGAATGACCAATCTAACCGCGTAACCGCGCGCCGCACACAGCATCGCATAGGCAATGCCCATATTGCCCGATGTACTATCCAGCAGCGTCATGCCGGGGCGCAGGTCGCCGCGTTGCTCAGCCTGGCGGATGATGTTCAGCGCCGGGCGATCCTTGACCGACCCGCCGGGGTTAGTCCACTCCGCCTTGGCATACAACTCCACACGCGGGGGCAGATGCGATGTCAGCCGGGGAAAGTGCAGCAAGGGGGTCTGGCCGATTAGCGCCTCCACATCCCGGCCCAGCACAGGAGTGGAACGTCGTTCTGCGCGAGCCTGGTGAGCGGCGGCTATGTATCTTGTGTCGAGTGATTTCAGCATGGATGACTCCATCCCAAGTAATAACTCTGCGGATGGGCATTGCGGCCATCCGGTCACATCTTCGTTATGACTTTCGGGGGTGCGGTCTGGCGGCGAGGTAGAAAAAGAGGGTGCACCACGCGCCGTGCCGCCGAGCTTCCTACAGGGGCGGAGACGGGGTCACCCTCGCTAGTGTCAGAGGGAAGGGAGTGCTAGCGCTCCAGACGAGGATGACCGGGTCCCCGCCTGGTACAGGAGCAGTGCCGCATTGTGAGCAATCCTACCAACTGAATAAATATCATCTTATTTGATTCAATTGTAACGAGTAGTATCCGACAAGTCAATATCGCACGGGTCTGCCAACTGGCTCGCGCATCCCCACGCGCCCGACGTAAGCCTCCAATTGATTCTCATAATAGGCTCGCACGATGTCTGCGCCGCTAATGGCTATCGGAATGCCAACACCAGGGTGAGCACTGCCACCACCATCACCGGTATCAACCCGTATAGCATCATCCGGCCCATCACCACGCCCTCCTGATCACCCAACCCCACCGTGCTGCACCCGACGATCACTTTGGCTGGAGCTAGCACGCTGCCCAGCGATCCACCCGCTGTCTGTGCCGCCAGGATCAGAGGCACGCTCAAGCCAAGTAAATCTGCCGTCTGCTGCTGAAGCTGGGCGAACAACACGTTCGAGTTGTTGTTGCTACCAGTGATGAATGCTCCCAGCGCTCCAATGAATGGCGCGACCACCGGGTATGCTGCCCTTCCTACACTCTCACTGAGGCCGCGCGCCAGAATGTGGGTCATGCCGGTGTGGGACATGATCACCGCCATGCCCACCATCGCTGCGATCCCTAGGCTGGAATTCACCGCGCCGCGCACCACGCGGTTCAGAATGCGTCCCAGCGCGCCCGGCTCGTAATAGCCTGCCTTGGAGTACACAACATAGGCGATGAGAGAAGCATACAGCAAAGTTGCGCCTGTGTGCCCGAAGATGCTGACCGACCGCCCCGGCCCGGCAGGGGTTACCCAGTACGGCGTTGCCAGCTCTGGGAAGGCCAGGTTAAGCTGAACGGTATCCATCAATACTGCTAACGGCTTGATCAGGCTCAGCGCGAAGGCTAGCACCACCAGCACCGCATAGGCGGACATAGATACAGCAAGCGAACGTTTCTTGCCATCATCAGGCGGATCGGCGAGGGCCGCCTCCGGCTCGGCGCTGCCTATCCCAGCAACATGCTCATCTCTACGGGCATTCCGGTACAGCGGCCATCGCGCCACGAACACGCCCGCCGCCAGCCCGGTCAGGGCTGCCCCCGTCGCGCCGATGGTCCACATCCCATTCGTTGCCAGTAAGTATTGAACCGTGCCCATGATGGCGGTCAAGATCACCACGCCGGGCAGCGCCCGCAACATTCCCTTCCAGCCGGCGGCTACATAAGCGACAATCGCGCCGCTGCCCAGGCAGGCAATGCCGAGAAGGATCGCTGCCTCCGGGGCCAACACCTCGCCGGGCAGCCCGGTAACGGCCATGAGTGTGTTAAACGAGGTCGCCAGCGAGCCAAAGTTGACCGCCCAGCCATGTCCGATGCAGGCCATGATTACCGCCTGGATCGGGTTAAACCCCAAGCCTACCAGCAAGGGAGCAGTCACTGCCACAGGTACGCCGAATCCACCCATCCCTTGCAAGAAAGAGGCAAATAACCAGCCCAGCAGCAATCCTTGCATCAGTTTATCAGCGGTAAGGGCGGGAAGCTGTTGGCCAATAATGCGGATGGCCCCTGCCTCCTCAGCAGTGTGGTACAGCAGCAGGGCCGTCCAGATGATGTACAGCACATCGAGAGTGAGCAGCACCGCCTTGACCTGCGTGTACGCGATCAACCGGGCATTTGAGCCAAAGTGCAGCACAGCGATGAGGATCGCCAGAAACCAGCCGATGGCTCCGGCCTTGCTGCCCCCCCAGTGCAGGCCAAGCATCAGCACCAGGATGATCGCCACAGGCGCAATCGCCAGCAGCCAGTTGAAGATAGTGAGCGGCATAGTGTTCCACCTGTGTATCCTCACCTCAGTTGCTACGCAACCGCTCCTCTCTAAGCCCTGAGGGAGAGGGGTAGGGTTTATGGTACAGTCAGAGTCAAGGGCAAGATGAACGCATTATCCGGCATGCCCGGAACTGACAGCCTCTCACCGCTTTCTGGCAGATACAACCCCACGCGGAGACGGTATTCGCCAGGAACGGTTGGCAGCGTCAGGGTGTGCACATCGGTAACCACCTCCCTGGGCAGCCACAGATCTGTCGGATAGGGTCGCCCATCTACCAGTGGAACATGATCGTCCTGAGTGATATTGCTCCCTGCCGGATCGATCAAATGAACAAATGCGGTGTAGCTCGTCTCAGCTTGGCCTTCTGCCCGCCACATCAGTGCCAGCTCGACCGATTCTCCCGGTGCAGGCGTTCTCAACATAGCATACCCGATCAGGGCAATCTTTCCCCCCCAAATCACCGGTTCATCAAGGGCGATCATCGGCGGCGGCTCAAAGCGACGTTCAATCGCCTCGATCGCTATACTTCCCAATCCCACTATCGCGCTGTCCCCCAAACGCACCATCAGCGGGTACTCTCCAGCCGCCAGATCGACCGGCATGTGCAGCGCATATCGGTCGGTAATTAGCTCATTGGCCTGCCATTCCGACAGGGGGTAAGTTCCATGCACTGGCCCGCCCTGGTAGAGTGTCGCTTGGCCGAGCCTGATTGTCACATCGGCATCGGCGGGCTGGCGGCCTTCACTGAGCCAGTGCAAGGCCAAATCGATCCGTTCGCCCTGTCGGGCGGCCTGGGTAGTCAGGTCGTAGCCAACCAGGGTTATGTAGGGGGTTATCCTCCGCATCAACCGGGTTCGCATCGGCAACGAATCGAGATCGGGCTGAGTATTTGCTTCGATGGTTAACCCTGGAACCATCGAATAGAAACCGGCATAGCCGCCCGTTGCATCCACCACTGGCAGCCTCGAGTCTGCCTGCGCAGAGAAGATGCTTGCCCGTACGTAATACTCGCCTGGGGGGATGCCCTGTGGTAGGGGCACATCGATTCGAGTCAGCAGTCGCTCGCCGGGAGCCCACTGGGCTGAGATGTAAGTATTGTTCTGACCCCGCTCCAGCGTGCCATCACGATTGGCTCTGACCCAGCACCAGTCCCAGGCATCGCACACCTCGACCACGAACGCCAGATCAGGCTGGGGTGGTGGGGCCAGGATGCGCCAGGCCAGGTCAACCGAGGCAACTTCTCCCGACTGCGTCGGGATGAGCCGTGCCCCTTCCAGTTGGATGACGCCAGCAAACATCGTCGGCCTGATCGGGAAAACCGTGAAGTCCATCTCTTCCGGCAACAGGTAAGCGCAGAAGTCAGGCGTCCCATCGGGGCCTGCTGGGCTGGCTACGAGGTAAGGCTCCAGCCGGTGGCGCCACTCGGCTGGCGGCAGGGCATCACGGGTGTAGGCTGCGAGGGTCTCCCCAGAGGGGGCCAGCACCAGCGCCTCCCCTCCAAACAACGACCGTGCCGACTGAACATCCCGCGCCAGAAAGCCGAGTGTGGGGTGTTGGTAATGATATGTCGCTAGGTAGGGGGTGGCGTTCGAGGGAGCATCCTCGTTCAGGTAGCGCGCCAGCGCCGCAACGTGGCCGTCGTTATCGTAGTACAACGCCGTCTCCGATCCCCACTGCAACAGGTCACGCAGCGTCAGTGCTCCTGCGCCGAACAAGATCAACACCAGCGCTGTCGGGATCGCAGCCCGCCCAACCTGGCGTAGCGCCCCCTTATGCCAGCGCTGCCATCCAGCGGCCTCCGCTATTCCCAGCGCTGGGTAGAGCGCGATTAGAGGGGCCAGCCCTACTGCCCGCAGGTTGCTGGGTGTGATGGCCCGCACAGAGAACGCTGTCGGCGCGAGCATCACAACAGGCCACACAATCAGCAGCACCCCACGTGCCCTTGATATGGCGTCACGCGCTTGGACGGCATCGCGCCATGCCACGAACAAGCCCAGGACGAAGAATGCCGCCAGTGCCGGACCAAAGATCGGTTTGCCAGGCAGGTTAAAGCGCAATAGCGGATCACCCGCCACAAACAGCATCTTTAGCGCCGCCTGCCAGCCTATCAGAACCTCCTCCACCGATCCTGCTGCTACCTGGCCGATCCTGACGCTGAACGCTTGTGGGTGTTGAAGGAAGTACCACCCCAGCGGCGCAACAGCGATCAGAGCGGCGATCCCATAAACGAGTAATCCGACCACATGCCGCCTGCGCTGAGCGTCCGTGGTCAGCAACGCGATCAGGGCTACCGCCAGCGGGATCGGAAACAACCGCACCGCCAGATACGTATAGGCAGCCAGGCCGGTTGCCAGCCCGGCTGATACCATCCACTTGATCTGGCTGCGCAAGTTCCCCGCGCCAAGCCCCTTCCACAATAATCCGATGCTGAGTGCTTGTAGCGCCGGTTGTGTGATGGCCCGATCCGCGAATCGGCTCAGCACACCGAGCCAGAAGGCAGTCGCCAGTATGGCCATGCAGAGCAGTGCCAGCGCGTCGCGGCGTGGATCGCGGTGAAAGAGTCTGCGTACCAGCCACCCCGCCGCCGCCACTCCCGCCACCCCGAACCATGCCGAGGTCAGCCGGAGTGCGAAGATCGTCGGCCCGACCAGCTGCATGACCCCCGCTGCTCCGTAGAACCACACCACCTCCTTGCCCGTGTATTCGGGGATGAAGATCGGGCGGTAACCCTCAAATGCCATGTGACGAGCAATCTCGCCGTTCGCGGCTTCGTCGTAGTGCAGCCCGGGAGGAAGGGTGCTCAACATTGCCAGCCGCAGTATGGCAGCGACGAGGAGGGTTAGTGTAGCAGCAAAGAGGAAGTGTCTGGAGGAGGCCATGCGCCTGTTTGTACCGCACACCGACGGCCATTGCCAGATTGATGCTAGGATAAGTGGGACGAACGCGGCCTACTCGATTCCCCGGAACGCGCCCTCCAGGTCGGCGATCAGATCGTCCGGGTCTTCGATGCCCACCGAGAGCCGTAACGTGCCCTGGTGTATGCCTTGTGCGGCGCGCTCTTCGGCGGTCAAGGCGCGATGCGATGAAGTGGCCGGGTGTAGGATCAGGCTGTTCACATCGCCCAGACTGGTGACAGGCCGGATGATCCGTAGGTGGTTGACGAAGGCGAAGGCTTCCTCTTGGCTGGCCCCCTCGATTTCAAAGGCTAGCACGGCCCCAAAGGCGCCGCGCTGGAACAGGGCACAGGCATCAGCATGGCAGGGGTCGCCATTCAAGCCAGGATACCACACCCGCTCGATGCGGCCTTGCCTTGTCAGCCACTCTGCAATCGCCAGCGCGCTGCTGCATGACTGGCGCATCCGCAGCGGAAGGGTGCGAAGACCACGTAAGGCCAGCCAAGCCTCAAACGGCCCTAGCATCCCGCCCAGAACTTTGCGGTGTTCACGCACCCTGTCAAGCAGCGCCAGCGGCCCCGCCACGACTCCGCCCAGTACGTCACCGTGCCCGTTCAGAAACTTGGTCGCGCTGTGCACCACCAGCGTCGCCCCCAGCTCAAGTGGGCACACCAGATAAGGGGTGGTGAAGGTGTTATCAATCACTGTCACTGCCCCCACCTCACGCGCTGCGGCGATGATCCGATCCACTCGCACAACCCGCACGAGTGGGTTAGTCATGATTTCACAGAAGACCGCCTGAGGTTGAACCTCCCGGATCAACTGCCCCGTCGCTTCCGCATCGAGGAAGTTCCCGCGATAAACGGTTATCCCTAGGTTATTTGAGAGCCAGCCCAGCAGCGAGTGAGTGGCCCCGTAAACTTGCTGCGCCGCCACGATCCTCCCCCCCGCGGGGACAGCAGCCAATATCACAGCATGGAGCGCCGCCATTCCACTGCTGAAGCTCAATGCCCCTTCTGCCTCTTCCAGTCGAGCAACGGCGTCCTCAAATGCGGCCTGCGTTGGTGCGCCGTACCGTGAGTAGATATACCCCTCTGGATGTGCCACCGAACCGCCCGCCGACCCCAGGGCGCGGTCGGCGTCCTGCATCGTGGAGTGAATGAACCCAACAGTAGGCACAATAGGCGGTGTGGCAGGTTGCGGTTCGTCTGGCTGGGTTGGGTATCGGCCCTGTACGGCCAATGTGTAGATGCTCAGAGGCCCTTTATTCTTCATGCGCTGTCTGGCTCCGCGACAGATGCAAATGATCCTGAAGTCGGTCGAATGCGTGGCAGAAGGCTAGCCAGGTGAAGAGGAGATAGGTTGGATGTAGGTAGAATAGATAGCGTGTCTCCAGGCCGTTGGTGGCAGCCAGCAGCACGGTCAGCTCGGCGATCAGGGGCACGCCCAGGAGGATCGCCAGCCTGCGGGTCATTGGCTGGGTCAGCAGATAGATCATCCCTGCCAGAGCCGCCAAACCCCAATAGAAGGGCCAGATCAGGAACCTGACCCGATAGGGCAGGCTGACAGCCAGCAGGTGATCCAGGCCCAGGATCGGCGCTGGCACATTCTCCAACCAACGGGGTTGGTAGTCAAGCCGGGCATGCAGAGGCTCGTAGAGGTCGCACACGTGGTCGGCGATCACGGCCCCGAACGTGTACTGCATGTTGCAGGCTGGGATGTGATCCACGAAGTCGGCTTCATAGGGTAACTCTGTCGGGAACATGAGCCAGCTTGATGGTAGCAAATGACGCCAGGGATCAGCCAGGGTGATCAGCAGCGCTTGGCTTAGCCGGGTCAGGTAAGCGTGGGTGCGGGTTCGCACCATCTCCTGAGCCGCCCTGTCGATCAGCGCTCCATACCCGAAGATGTTGCCCCCCTGGGCCGTGTAGCGATACTGGGCCACCCACAGGTTGGCGGGCGTCCTGAACACGTACTCAGGCGGAACTTCGGGCAGCAGCGCGGCGAACTCACGGGCCGCCGGGGCATCCGGGGCGGTGTCGATGAATGGCCCATAGTGGTACAGCAGCGTGAAGCTCCCCACCGTGCTTATCCCGAACCTCCCAGTCGCTGCCTGGTTGTAGAACCCTAGTGCTAGAATCGCGACGATGGTCGGCAGGCTAAACAGCGTCCCGTATTGGAAGCGCCGCCGCCAGCCGCCCGGCAAAACGATAAGAAAAGCTAACAGGCTAGCAAAGACGACCGCCGCCCCGGAGAGTCGGATCATCCCCTTCAACGCGCCCATCAGGGCAGCGAAGATCACCCACCAGGTGGGCCGCCTGCTGCCGAGTGCCATCCACAACCCGAACAGGCTCGCAAAGCCTAGCGCCATGTAGGAAAGGTCGCTGAAGGCGCTCATGGCGATGGCCTCGTTGTATTCCATGGCCATGCTCAGCAACGCGGCAGCGCCCGCCACCGGCGCGCGGAGGGTGCGCGCCAGGATCGTGTATAGCAGGAGGGGAAGCGCTGCCAGTAGCAGGCGGTGAAACAACCCGACCGACCAGACCGCCTCATGCCCAAAGAGGCTCAGCAGCCCGGCAATCAATCCTGGCCAGCCAGGGGGCCGCAGCGCGAACACCGGTGGCGCGTCAAACATCCCTAGAATCTGGTAAGCTAGGAACACGTAGGCTTCGTCGTCGTCGCCTGCCTTACTGCGTAGCGCGCCCTCCTCGGCAACCCAACGGAGAATCTGGAAGAGCAGCGAGGCCCCGAAGATGATCAGCACCATCCGGCGATGCTCTGCCAGATTTTCTTCGGCATTTGGCTTGGGCGCGGTGGCGCGTGTCAGAGGAATTCGTTGCCACCAGAAGAGGGTCGCCGCGCCGATCAGCACCAGCGCGCCCCATAGCTGAATCAGCGCAGGTGCGGCCAACCCCAAGGCCACACCGGCTAGCAAGATCAGGACAGCGATGGCCCAGATAACTCCTTCAGGCCAGTATGAGTCAGGGCGGCTCTCAGCCATCGTGGTTCGGTGTGTGGACGTGATCGTTTCCGGTTGGGATAAAGCAACCCTATCATACCCGAATCAAGCCATCATTGCCCGACAATCCTACCCGAGGTCGCCCCAGGGGCATTGAAGTCCGCTGGTTCGCGCGCTATAATCCTGCCCGGCCCGGCCCCGGCTGCCGGGCACCTGTGTGCTGGCATCCTGAGTCCCAGCGCACAGAGCACACACGCTGCCCGACCCGCATGGCCGTGCCGGGGAAGGCCCGCCCGGCTCCAGGCGGGGAGGACGGCAGCGGACGACCCAAAACGAAAGGATTGTTTACCATGCCCAATACCATCACCATGAAGGCCCTCCTGGAAACGGGCGTTCACTTCGGCCACCGCACCCGCAAGTGGAATCCGAAGATGAGGCGCTACATCTTCACCGAGCGGAACGGCGTCCATATCCTCGACCTTCATCAGACCCTCAAGGCATTGCGCGAAACGTACGACCTCGTGCGCGACACCGTCGCAGAAGGAGGCACACTCCTGTTCGTCGGCACAAAGCGGCAGGCGCAGGAGACCATTGCCCGAGAGGCCGAGCGCTGCGGTATGCCCTACGTCAACCAACGCTGGCTCGGCGGCACGCTGACCAACTGGCGCACCATCCGTCAGCGCATTGAGCATCTGAAGAGTCTGGAAGGCCGCCGAGATCGGGGCGAGTTCGATCTATTGACTAAGAAAGAAGCGCTTGATCTGGAGCGCGAGATCGAGCGCCTTAAAGAACGTCTGGGCGGCATCCGCGAGATGACCAGCCTCCCGAGCCTGATTTTCCTAGTGGACGTTCAACGTGAATACACCGCTGTTCACGAGGCAAACATCCTCGACATCCCCATCATTGCAATGGTGGATACCAATGGCAACCCTGACGTGGTGGACTATGTGATCCCCTCCAACGATGATGCCATCCGCGCCATTAAGTTGATCGCGGGGGTCATGGCCGATGCAGTGCTGGAAGGCAGGGCACTCCGTAAAGATGAGAAGGAGTTCGAGCTGGAAGCTGCTGAGACTTATGACGAACGCTATGCCTACCCAGAGCCTAGCGACCAGGAAAGTGAAATCGCGGATGAGGAGTTCCTCGGCGAAGCGACTCTCGCCAAACTGCGTAGCGGCTCTCTCCGCTTCGAGGGAGATGAGTTTGAAGCACAAGTAGAGTCGGAAGAAGAAACAGAATTCGATCTTGGAGAAGAGCCGGAAGCTGAGTTGCAAATAGACGAGCTTGATGACAGTGAGGGACTTGGTATGCCAGATGGCGAGGAGTCGGCTGAGTAGTCGTTGCTGCAAGCGCATAGACTTTTGATGCCTTATCAGCCTTTCCACTTCCTCATGACGCCCGGTCTCCCTCTCCACAAGTCAGTGGATCACAGATTCGGGGCGCGTTAGGAGCACAGCGTGTCGCGCCCCTGCAGGGAAGCCGTGATCCACCGACGAGTTAGGTGGCCGGGAGCCAGGTTCAAGAGCGGCGGAGTTCGTAGGGCTGTGCTCAGATAAACAAATGTCACTCGCCCAATACCTGCGCAGCGCGGCCAGAGTGATGGATAGAGTAGGTACAGCAAAGGGGCATTACGGATGACCATTACTACAGACATGGTGAAAGCATTACGCGAGGAAACCGGAGCAGCGATCCTGGATTGTAAAAAGGCTCTCGAACAGCATGAGGGCAATTTTGACAAAGCCAGGGCCTACCTCATGGAGAAGGGCCTTGCCACGGCCATGAAAAAGGCTGACCGGGTGGTGCGTGAGGGCATCGTCGAGGCCTATCAGCATCCCGGCGGACGCCTGGGAGTGATCGTCGAGGTCAATTGCGAGACGGACTTCGTAGCCCGGACGGAGAGATTTCAGCAGTTGGCTCACGATCTAGCGCTGCATATTGCGTTTGCAGACCCGCGTTACCTCGATGTGGGCGACATCCCTGCCAGTGTGCTGGAGCAGCAGCGGCGGACCGCCTACGCCGAGGCTCAATCTCAGGGCAAGCCTGATCCCGAAGCCCGCCAGCTAGCTGAAGAGAGCCTCACCCAATTCTTTGACGAGGTCTGCTTGCTGCGCCAGCCCTTCGTTAAAGACGAAGGCATGACCGTCGGCGACCTGGTCACGCGCGCCATTGCCGATCTCAGAGAGAACATTCGTGTCAGCCGCTTCGCTCGCTTCGAGTTAGGCGGCGCAGGAGGCGACGGGGGAGATGGCGAGGCATGACCTCAGCCAACGAGGGGATTAGGGGATCGCCCTAATCCCCTCTTTTGTCGCTCAGGCTACAGCGAGGGAACCTGTGAGCCAGCCGATTGTTGGAACACCCCGCTATCATCGCATTCTGCTCAAATTGGGGGGCGAGGCGCTTGCCCGCGAGGGCGATTTTGGCATCGACCCCAAACAGGCGGATTGGATCGCCGGGATTATCAAACATGTCAAGCGGCATGGGGTTGAGATTGCCATCGTGATTGGCGCTGGCAACCTGTGGCGTGGTTCCATTGGCACCGATGCCGGGATGGATCGCTCCACCGCCGACCACATGGGGATGCTGGCAACCATCATGAACTCCCTCGCCCTGCGCGATGCGCTGGAGCGTCAGGGTGTGGTAACTCGTGTCCAGAGCGCTATTGAGATGCGAACCATCACCGAACAGTACATTCGCCTGCGCGCGATCCGTCACCTGGAGAAGGGCCGGGTCGTCATCATGGGCGGTGGGACAGGCAACCCCTTCTTCACTACGGATAGCGCTGCGGCGCTACGCGCCATGGAGATTCACGCGGATGTGCTGATCAAAGCCACCAAAGTGGATGGCGTCTACGATAGCGATCCGAAGTCCAACCCGCACGCCAAACGTTACGACCGTTTGAGCTTTATGCAGGCCATTGAGCAGCGGCTCCAGGTGATGGATGCCACCGCTCTGACCCTGTGCATGGAAAACCACATGCCGATCTTGGTGCTCAACCTGTGGGAGCAGGGCGCTCTGGAACGCGCCGTGCTTGGGGATGAGACGGTCGGTACGATCATCAGCTAAAGGGCGGTCGTGCCTGCCAGTTCAGCGCCCGAGGACCAGAGCCGCTAAAGCACCTGGAAGGTTGAGGCAACAATCGTATAAAACTGCCCCGCGTCGTCCACGAAGCTTAGCGCATAGACACGGCTGCGGGCCGGGATGAACCACACGGTTCGCCCGCTGGTTGTGACCACCTCCGTGCCAGGGAAATTGCCGAGCGTCGCCTGGCTCGAGGAGGCGGCGGTCAACCCCTCGGCAGATAGCACCGTGCTGATAGCGGAATTCACGTTCGTGGTCTGCACGACTCGGATGAAGCCATTCCCCGCTCCATACGGTGACGCAAAACGCACATTATCGGTGAGGTCTTCAACCCAACTCCATGTCCAGCCATCTGGCAGATCGATCTCGTAATCCCAGTCCGGGTTCTCGAAAGTCTGGGTCAGGCTGGTGGCCGGATTGAACCTCTGGATGTACGTGAAGTTGGCCCAGTAGTAGAAATCCCCTAACGACTGGCTGGTTGCGCGCAACTGGAGAATGTCCCGCTCCTGAGGGTTTCCTCCGGGCCACCGATCAGCGGGAAGCACAATCAGGCCGACTTGGAAATTACCGTTGGCGTCGGTTTCGACTGTCCAATACGCTGGCCCGGTCTCTCCATCTGGCGCTCCCCAGTGCAACGTGACCTCCTCGTTCGCCTCGAATCCACTGCCATCCACGATCACCACTTCGCCTGGCTCACCAAGGGCGGGGTTGATGCTGATCCCTGGCCCGCTGGCGCTCACGCCGGTTGTAGGAGCAACCCCACCCGTATCTGGGGCGGGCTGCGTGCCGATCTGGGTGGGTGGAGGCAGCGGGGTCGGGCCTCCGGGTGTCAGTGTTGGGGGGACCAACGTATCGAGATCGCTGCTTGTTGGCAGGGTCGGCGCAAGGGTGGCCAGCGTCGCCTCCGGCAGTACCGGTGTGGGTGTTAAAGACTCATCTGTCGGCTGGGGGCCTTGCAGGGCCACCGCCAGATTGCAGCCGGTCAGGATCAATGCGGCGATCCATGTTAGCTTCTTGACCATGTAATCCAGAGACCTCACGTATCGTCCTGGCGGACTCCGCAATGCTTCGGAGGCTTATTGTACCGGATCGGCAGCTTGGCGGCACACCCATAGAGGGGGTAGACTCCGGCCACATGGAGGATCAGCGCTACACTCCCCTGGATGTTCAGTTGATGGCCGGGCTAGGGAGCCTGGCGCTCGTCGCAGCGATCTTGATGGCCTGGTACATTACCGAGCGGCTTCCCCATCTGGAAGATGAGATTGCCTACCTCTTTCAGGCCCGCACCCTGGCGCGCGGTGCGCTTGCCGCGCCGGTGCCCTTCGATGAGTCGCCGTTTTTTACCCCCTTCGTATTGCCGATCAATGGCCACCGCGTTGGTAAGTACCCTATCGGTTGGCCACTGATCCTGGCCGCCGGCGAAGCAATCGGTGCTGGTTGGCTGGTGAACCCTCTCCTCGGCGCGCTGACCGTTGTCCTGACCTATGCCCTGGGCCGCGATTTATTCAACCGACAGGTCGGGCTGATTGCTGGGCTGTTGGCATTGACCTCACCCTTCTTCCTGATCCAGTCCAGCACTTACATGAGCCATGCTGCCGCGGCGCTGTGGACAGCCTTGTTCACCTATGCCTTCCTGCGCTCCGAGAGCGCCCGTGCCCGAGGCCAGCCCGGTCGTGGCTGGGTTATGGCGATGGGACTCGCCGCCGGGATGCTGGCGATCACCCGTCCGCTGACGGCGGTCGCTGTCATGTTGCCCTTCGGGGTGTTCCTTCTCGTGCAATCCATCCGCCAGGGAGTGGCGTTCCATGCTCTGGCGCGCGCCTACTGGCCGGGCGCGCTCATGATGGTGGCGATTGCGCTTCTCCAGCCCTTATATCTCACCCTGGTCACCGGCAGCCCCACCACCAATCTGTATAGATTGGTGTGGCCCTATGACCGGATCGGCTTCGGGCCAGGCTTTGGCCCCAGCGAGGGAGGGCATTCGCTCCGCCAGGCGTTGATCACGGCCCGCATTGACCTCCAGATGTGGGCCAGCGACCTGTTTGGCTGGCCTGGGTGCAGTTGGGTTCCTGTGGTCCCCGGCCTGATCCTGGGAACAGTCCAGATAAGGCCGGAGCGCAAGGCGTGGCCGGGGTTGCTGGTGGGGATATTCGCCTCCCTGGTTGTGGTGCATCTCGCTTACTGGGTGGGTGGGAACCTCTATGGCCCACGCTACTACTACGAGGCCCATGCTGGGCTGGCGGTTGTGGGAGCGGTCGGGCTGGTGAGCAGCACCCGCCTGGCGGTCCGCGCCATTCGCTGGCTGGTCAGCCGGCGAACCTGCCAAAAGTTGCCTGCCGAGCTGCCTATCCCTGCTTGGCCCGCCTGCCTGCTCGTGGCAACCCTTGTCGCGGTGGGAATGCTGACATACCTTCCCTCCCGGCTTTCTGACTGGCATGGCATGTATGGCATCTCGCGGGAACCGCTCGACCACTTGGCCGGGCTGGCAGGGGAGCGACCTGTGCTGGTGCTGGTGCGGGGCGGCCTGTGGAATCAATATGCCAGCTTCTTCGCTCTGAACTCCCCCTGGTATGATGGGCCAGTCGTGGCCGCTCACGACTTGAACCTCCGCAGCAGCTACGCAGTGATGGCAATGTACCCGAACCGTGACGTGTGGTTCTACTCTAACGGCCAGTTCTCACCAGAACCATTCCCGTATGACGGAGCACCCCCACCATGAAACACCCGCCCGGACTGGCCGCGCTGATCGTGCTTACTCTGGCTTCCTTGTCCTGTGCCTACCCGCCTGGAACAGCGTCGCCGCCGCTCCAAACGGTGGCCCCGCCGACTTTGTCCCAGGCTGTTCCTGCCGCGCAAACGGCTGCTCCCACGCCTGAAGTCGGTTCCGTCCTTGGCTTGCTGTCGGGAGAAGACCTTGCTCTCCAACAGGCCGCCATGCGTTCCGGCTTCGAATCCGATGTGGCCGCTCACGCCAGCGCGCTGTATCAGGTTTCGTTGACCCTAACCGATGACCCTATTCATATCAGCGGCACTGAACAGGTGCGCTTCCGCAATGATGCCTCCACCGCGCTGGACGATATGGTCTTCCGTCTGTACCCCAATGCGCTCACTCGCCAGCCCATTCTGTCCATCACCTCGACCTCAGTCAACAGCGAGTCAGTTGAGGCGTCGGTGCTGGTTCAGGGCACGGCACTTCGGATTCCTCTGGCTGAGCCGCTGCCCCCCGGCGAGGCTGTCGAAGTCGCGCTGGATTTCACCCTTGACCTTCCGCCCGAAGAAGGCATTGGCTGGGGCCGTTTGGGGGATATCAACGGTGTCGTGGTCCTGTCGAGCTTCATCCCTCTGTTGTCGGTCTATGAAGCGGGCGGCTGGTGGCTCGATTGGCCCGATGAGACGGGCGACCCGGTATACAGCGCGGTCGCCCTGTGGGACGTAACCCTCACGGCTCCTGCTAGCCTCAAGGTCGCCAGCACGGGCACAGTGGTCGATACCACCCCATCGAGCGATGCAGCCACGGCCACTTATCGCATTGTCACCGGCCCGGTGCGCGATTTCTCCCTCGCTCTCAGCGCTGACTTCGAGCTACTCAGTGAGGTACGGGACGGTGTCATGATCCATGTGTGGTCGGCTCCGGGCGATCAAGAGGTCGATCGCGCGGCTCTCCAGGTCGCTGGGGAGGCGCTGGGCACCTTCGACCGACAGTTCGGGCTGTACCCCTTTAACGAGCTGGACATGGTGCAGGCCCCGATCTTGGCGGCAGGTATCGAGGCTCCGGGGTTGATCTACATCGGGAATGGTGTGTGGGATTCGCAGGGCAATCCCTTCTTTGAGTGGGTCATCTCTCACGAAGTAGCCCACCAATGGTGGTATGGCGTGGTGGGCAACAACCAGGTCGATGCCCCTTGGCTTGACGAGGGCCTGGCCGAATACAGCGTCGAGCTATACTTCGCTGCAACGGACGGCCTCGGCGGCGCAGACATCGTGCGAGCCTATTATGAGAATCAACTGGAGGCTTACGTCGGGCGCGAAGGGGTGCGCGAGCCAGTTGGCAGACCCGCAGCCAGCTACGATGCTGAGCAGTACCGGGTATTCGTTTATAGCGCAGGGGCTTTGTTCTACAACCACCTCGCGGATGTGTATGGTTCCGAGGCGGTTGCTGCCTTTCTGCGCGCCTACTACCAGCGTTTCCGCTACGATCTGGTGTACAATGCAGACTTGCAGCAGCTTGTCGAAACTACCTTCGGCCAGGGCGCGGGCGAGTTCTTCGCAGATTGGGTCTATGTGGGTGGATTGTCCTCCCTGCCTGCCACCCCTATCACCCCATAGGAGCACGGACGGTCCCACTGCTGGCGGTTGGTCTTCTGTGCCGAAGTGTTCCGCGAGAAGTGGAACCAATTCGATGCGATCCAGCACCTGAGCTACTTCAGCGCCACTACGTTGGCGCGTCTGATGGCAGAGGTGGACATTCGCCTGGAGGCCCAGTATTATCCTTATCTCGAAACGCCCTATGCCCGCCCGGCAGAAGACCTCCGTGTGGTTCGGGAAGCCATGGCCCTGGATGCGATGGGTCGGCGCTCAGAGATGCCGCGCAGTCCTTCCTTCTGGGGTAACATGATGACCTTGGTCTTCCGAAAGGATAGACTGGCGACGCCAGCTTAGGGCGCTGGGCAGGGACACATCGGCTCTGCCGAGTCTCGTGATCCAGTCCCCAGGGAGAATCCGGTAGTGAAGGGTTTCGTATTCATCCCAGTTGTTGACACCTTCGTGCGCTTTGTGGCTACGGGGGCCTTTGACGCGCTGGAAGCTCAATACGATATCATCTACGTCAGCACCCTCTCTCCCAAGAACGAGAAGCTGGCCGAATGCCTGAGGGGCAAACCCGTTGAGTGGCTCCCGTTCTACCCCGGTAGGCATAATCTGTGGAAGGACTGGTTTATTTTCTCGTCCTATCACTTCCGCCACCGAAGTCCTTCGTTTGAGATCCGAGTCGAGGAAGTTCTCTCCGATCGGGCCGATGTATTGGAGAGGCTCAAGCATAGGGATACACACTTCGATGCAGAGTATCAGGCGTTGCTCAGACATACCCCGTTTCACCCTGACCTGCTTGACCTCTGCCTACGCCATCGCCCGGACTTTGTAGTTCTCCCCAGTGGCATCATGGATGCTATGGCTCCTGATGTGCTGCAACTGGCGCACAACCTAAAAATCCCCACCTTGCTTCTGATTGTCGGTTGGGATAACGTCTCAAGCAAACCATCCCTCTTTTTCAAGCCGACGATCATGGGCGTCTGGGGGGAGCAATCGGTGCACCATGCGGTGCAAGTGCAAAACATGCCTCAGGAGAGAATCGAGATCATTGGGGCGCCGCACTACGACATCTTCCGCCATGAATCGACAGTAAGCCGGGAGGCCCTTCGCCAAAGCTGGGGAGTCCGCCCCGATCAGAGCGTGGTCCTGTTCGGTGGCTCGTCCCGGGGGCTGGACGAAACGGAGGTGCTTCAGGAGATCGAGCGAGCAATTGAAACGGGGGACTTGCCGGATATGCACATCCTGTATCGTCCCCATCCTTTGCGCGGTGGCCGACGTAATGAGCAGAGCTTCCTTGACCAGACTTGGCAGCATGTCACAATGGACCCCGCCATGGTGGAGGTGTATAGGGAGAGACATCAACCAGCCGGGCGCACCCCAAACCCGCTCTATGAGCTGACATATCTCCGCGATATCTACCGGGCCGTTGACGCGGTCATCACTCCCATGTCCACCATCCTTCTCGAAGCGATGCTCAATGGCCTGCCTGTCCTGTCGATTGCCTTTGCCGCTGGAAACAACCCTTGGAACGCGGATGCCTCCGCGAGACTTCTTCATTTGAGAGATATGTTTGAAATCCCCGAAGTGCTGATCTGCCGTGACCGCGGCTTGCTGCTTTCCCACATCCGGCAACTGGTCGCCAATATCTCCGATCCGGACCTCCGGGATAGCCTGCGACGCAGGGCGGCTTACTTTGTCACTCTACCCACTGATTCAACCTACTCTCAACGAGTTGTGGGGCTGGTAGACAAAATGCTCTCCACAGCCCCTCGCCCCCGCTATCCTCGCGCCAGGGCAGCGATGGTGGCCTATCATCGGCTGAGCAATGAGTGGCGCTATGGGGCCGGGCTGCGCCTTGCTCAACGAGCGCTTAATCGGGCCAGACGCCTCGCTGCCCGGCTGGGGATCAAACCGCCTCGCCTCTCCGCGTCGGGCAGGTCAGCGGGAGCAAGTCAATGAGCAACTTAGCGCCCACGACCGGGGCCGATAGCTCTACCAGTACACGCTACCTTATCACCCTTCTAAAACCATACACCGGTGCAATGCTGATCCTAGCGCTGGCTTCTGTGGTCCTGAGCCTGCTCAACGGGGTTACCCAGGTAGCGCTGACTCCCCTGCTGGAGATCGTCCTGCGCGGAGGCGAGGCCACCGTCAGCGCCGCGCAAGTTGCGCCGGGCTTCACCTTCGACCTTAACCAGCTTGGCCTCTCCGTGCTCAACCTGGCTGCCCAGGCCACCGGCTTCACCGACCCCTGGCGGCTGCTGCTTGTTTCCAGCGGGGTCTACGTCGTGCTGGCCGTGCTGGGGCAGGCAGCAGGGTTCGCCACCCGCTACTGGGCAACCAGTATGCGGCTCCGGGTCTCGCGCGACCTGGAATACCGGTTGTTCGGGCACATCCTGCGGCTGCCGCTGTCCTTCCTTCACCGTCACCCGACCGGCTGGCTTCAGTCCCGCATGTCGGGTGACGTGCTGAACGCGACCGGCATGATCAACGAGTTAATCATAGATGGGCTGACTAACGTCCTGCTCAGCGGCTTCTATATTCTGCTGCTGGTGCGGACCAATCCCAACCTGACCCTGATCGCGGCGGTGGCTGGGCTGACTCAGCTTGGCCTTTCCCGCGCGCTGACCGGCATGGCCCGCAACCGCACCCGCGACAACTTCGAGGCCCTGGCGCAAGGCAATGCCTTCCGCCAGGAGCGGTTGTCAGCCATCCGCGAGATCAAGTCGTTTGGCGCTGAGGAGATCGAGCAGAAGTCCCTTTTCGACACGCTATCCGGCGTGATCCGCCTATCCGTGCGCTACTTTCTGTACAAACATATCGAGAGGCCGCTCCGCATCTCGGTGAACCGGGTGGTGGTGGTCGCAGTCATGTTGTTCGGCGCCTGGCAGCTCCTGCAGGGCCAGATCACGACCTCCGCTTTCCTGCTGTTTATGTTCTTTGCCCAGAGCCTGATCGGCCCGCTGACCAGCCTGGCCTCGGTGCTGCTCAACGTCACCGAAATCCGTGCCGCCCTCAGTGGGGTGGCCTACCTGCTGAGCGTGGAGGAGGAACCGGGCGGGACGCGCCCCGTCTCGCCCGCTGCGTTCCAGGATTGCATCGAGCTGCATGATGTCTCCTTTGCCTACGGAGACCTACCTGTGCTGCGCCATGCCAATCTGGTCATCCCCAAGGGTGCGATGGTGGCCCTCGTCGGGCGGAGCGGGGCGGGCAAATCCACGCTGGTCGACCTGCTGATGCGCTTCTACACCCCCACCGAAGGAATCATCACCCTGGATGGCTCCCCGATTGGCGATTTTGACCTCCACCAGTACCGCCGCCTGTTTGGGGTTGTCTCGCAGGATGCCTTGCTGTTCAACGACACCGTCTACAACAACATCGCCTACGCCCGCCCCGAACTGACCCGTGAGGATATCGAGCGGGCTGCCCGCATCGCCAACGCCGAGCCGTTTATCCTCAACGACCTCGATCATGGCTACGACACCATGCTGGGCGAGCGGGGCGTGCGCCTGTCCGGCGGTCAGCGCCAACGGATCGCCATTGCCCGTGCGGTGGCTCACCGCCCCCCCATCCTAATCCTCGACGAAGCCACCAGCTCCCTGGATAGTGAGTCGGAGCGCCTCGTCCAGGAGGCCATCGAACAGGTCGTCAAGGGTTGCACGGCCATTGTCATCGCCCACCGCCTGTCAACCGTCCTCATGGCCGACCAGATCGTCGTCCTCAAGGACGGCCAGATCGTCGAGATCGGCACACACCAGGAGTTGTACGACCGAGGCGGCGAGTACCGTTACCTGTACAACCTTCAGTTCAACTTGGACGCGCGTCAGGCAGGCTAGCGAGCGCAGAAAAAACAGCCGCGCCGAACGGACACCTCCGTCGGCGCGTGTGATGGGCGGTATAGGGCTTGAACCTATGACCTCGTCGATGTCAACGACGCGCTCTGGCCAACTGAGCTAACCGCCCGCTGTGAGCCTGAATTATACGCAAAACGACGAGGCACGTCAACCTTGCTTGACGTGCCTCAGGCAACACCCGGCCCCTGCCGGATGGCGTATTCAGTTGGGCCTGAGCTGTGCGATTCAGCCCGCCAGCTCCGGGATCATCCCTTCCAGGATGCGCTCCAACGCCATCGTATGGCTGCACACCCCCCGGCTCTTAAAAAAGTCGCAATCGCACTCCCACATCCCTTCCCCAAACTGCACCGTGTGGGGGTTGTTATCCCCATCAAACGTCACCCTGAACTGTTCAAAGCGGATGCGATCGCGCTCGGCGGCATAGCGCTTGGCCTTCTCGATCTTGCCTATCATCCCATAATCCATCCATGCACCTCCTGTGCCCCCTGGTGAGCGGGCGACGCGGCTCCTGCCGGATATGCAAAACACGCAGGCTTCATGCGCTGCGTGTTTGACTCGACCCAGCTACGGCGGTGAACTATTTTCCGAACTACGCTCATGGGATACAGTATAGGGAAAACCCCCCGC
>DAOTYF010000036.1:0-11483 GCA_034434995.1 Anaerolineae bacterium | reverse complement strand
GCCCCGAAGGGCTTTCATCGTATTCCCACCCGGCACTGACGAGCCTAACCCCGACAGAAGGAAAGGAGTAGTTTCAATGCCCCGAAGGGCTTTCATCGTATTCCCACGACTACAGAAAGGAGATAGGTAGCGATGATCTATACCGTTTCAATGCCCCGAAGGGCTTTCATCGTATTCCCACCCCCCCTTCTTGTCTGTCAGTTGCCTTGTCACCTCCTGGTGATCCACTCTGTAGAGGGTCATCAGATGCCCATTTCTCCCTCAGGGGGGCCGATATGGCCCGCTTTATGCGAGCATCGCCATCTTGCTCCTTTCATGCATCGATGCTCGCAATCCGACCCCTGGCTTGTGCCTGCGGCGCGGCGGCAGCTACCCCTCGGCCCGCCATCTGGCCCCGCCCGATCCGGGTTTGTTATGCTCATCATACCACACCGGCGTGCCTGCGCAAGCCCCTGCCACCCCAACCCCGCCGGCGGCGGGGCCGCTTTTTCTGCGAGCATCGAGGGGGGGTGTGCCAGTTTTGGCGATGCTCGCAATTCGCTACGCGGCTCACACGATGATGCATGCTTCCTCCTCGGCGGGCGGCGGCCCCGCCGTCACCTCCGTCTTGCGCCGGCAGCCCGCGCACAGGTGATACAGCCGCACGTGATCCTGGCGCGGGTGGATGATCCGCCGGATGCGGCGGCGCATCTGGGCGAGCGATTGACTGCTCAGCAGGCACTCGAACACGCTGTACTGCACCGGCGTGCCGAAGTCGGCCAGCGCATGGTGCAGCCGTGTGCGGCGGCGGTCATGGCTGATATCGTACACGACGATCACCAAGTGCTTCTCCGAAGCGCTCATCGTATTCTGAATGGCCTGTAATCTTGCCGCTCACCCTCGATTACTTTCCGCAGCGCGCGCGCTTGGACCTCGAAGATCTTCTGATAAGTCAACGCCCGTCCGGCAGCGGGGTGAACGATGGGTGTGTTCACCCGACGGGTGTATTCCTTCAGGAACTGCCGCAACCCCCTGCGCGTCAGCCCGACCGCGCCGTTGGATCGCGGTTCGAAGTCGCCGGGCGTCACGATGCGCTTGTTGACCAGGGTCAGCACCACCGAGTCGGCGATCACCGGTCGGAACTCCTCAACCAAGTCCAGTGCCAGGGCAGGCCGCCCATACTTATCCGCGTGGAAGAACCCATCGTAAGGGTCCAGCCCGACGATCTCCAATGCGGCGATCAGATTGGTAGTCAGCAGAACATATCCCAGGCTGAGCATGGCGTTAATCGGATCGCCGGGTGGGCGGCGGGTGCGGCGCTCAAAGGGCATCTCAGGTGGCAGCGCCGCCGCCAGGATGCGGAAGTAGGCGCGCGTGCCACTCCCCTCGATCCCTCGCAGCGCGGCCAGGTCGGCTGCCGTGCCGATGGCACCGATGGCCTCGTCCAGCCGCTGCAAAGGCCGGGAATCGACGGACACTTTGCGGGCAATCCGGCGGGCCAGCGTCCGGCAGTTGCGCAGCTTGCCGTTCACTACCGATCTGGCAAAGCACAAGCAGAAGGCCGCATCCAGGCCGCGCGCATAGTGGGCCTGCCGCAGCGCCAGGTGACCACCGCCGGGCGGGCGTAGCCTGCCGATCAGGCCACCGCCCCGCGACAGCAGCGTCAGGCCGACGCCATGCCGCAGCAGGGAATGCAGGGCTGGCGTCGTGACGCCCACCTGCCCGACCAGCACCACATCACTTACCCGCGCCAGCGGCACCGTCATGAGGATCTCATCCTGGTGGGTCACCAGCAGTTGGTGATAGTGCTTCTCGATTCTTGCCCCCGGCTTGGTCACGTAGAGCGTTGCCATGCTTCATAGCCTTCCGGCACCCAGTTCGCGGGGATGCGCCTAGCAGACCCCTTCACGGTGATGCGCTTGCGGGCCGAGACAAAGCTGTACGTATCGCGCTCGAAATGCACCCCCAGGTAGCCTAACCCTCGGTCGAAGTGGGTGATCTGCGTCTTGTGGGGCTCGAGGGCCATCGCTAGATCGCGCAACACCCGAGTCGTTGCGGCTAGGGCAGCCTGGGCGTCAGCCTCCGATGCACAGAACACACAGAAATCGTCGGCATAGCGCACCAGGGAGTCCCAGCCCGCCGCGAACAGCGCTGTATCCAGGCGATGCAGGTAGATATTGCACAGCAGGGGCGAGATCACCCCGCCTAGCGATAAGCCCCGGCGGTTGTCGGTGCTGGGCTGCATCACCGCTAGCCACTGCTCGATCAGTCGCAGCATGACCGGGTCGTCCACATCCTGGCGAACAAAGGTCATCAGGCGAGAGTGATCGATGTTGGCGAAGCACTCGTCGATGTCAGCGTCCAGCACCCACACCAGCCCCCGGTCGCGGAGCGTCACGATGCGAGCTATGGCATCCTGCACGCCCAGGCCGCATCGATAGCCAAAGCTGCATGGCAGGAACAGCGGCTCGAACACATCATCCAATACCTGGAGGGCGGCCCGCTGTAGCACGCGGTCGGTCACCGTGGGAATGCCGAAGTGCCGAAAGTGGCCGTCGGCCTTGCGCACACGGAACCGCCGCAGCGGCGACGGACGATAGGTATTGTTCATCACATCACGCCGCAGCCGCACCAACCTCGCCTCCCAGTCGCGCCGCCACCGCTGGATGGTTACCCCATCCATGCCCGCGGCGCCGTGGTTGGCGGCCACACTTTCCCAGGCGGCTGTCAGGTTCTGCATCGTTATCGCCTGCTTGATGAGATCGCCCATCCGCTCTCCTCAGGGATGCATTTCAGTTTGGTGGGCCGTAGGGGCGAGGGGTCTCTCGCCCCCTGCGGAAAGACCTCTCTTGTCCGAAGCGGATCCTCTCCTCAGCTTGATTGACCAACTTAACAAGCCGTTGTACAATTGAACAACAAAGCATAACTCCGCCATTAATGTTCTCCCGGGAGCAGATTCGCGGTATGGAGGAGCCTCCCCCAGCCTCGGTGATGATCGCTACGCTCGGCTCGGAACCACAGGTCATCACAATTGTGCTTGACCTGCTGGCAGAGCGGGGCATCTCCGTGCGCCGGATGGTGATTCTGCACAACGACCCCAGCCAGGAACCGACCCTCAGCAGCCTGACCACGCTGCGCAAGGAATTGGACGCCAACCCTCGCTACCCTGGGCTGAAGTGGCACGGCGTGATTCTGCGCGATGGGCAGGGCAACCCCATCCAGGACATTACCACCCCTGAGCACGCACAGGCCGTGTTCAAAGCCATCTACCGCGCCGTTGAGGAGGCCAAGCGAGAGGGCCTGACAGTGCACCTCTCCGCCGCTGGCGGGCGCAAAGCGATGGCGATGTACGCGGCGCTGACTGCCCAACTTCTCTTTGATATCCATGACCGGTTGTGGAACCTGGTCTCGACGCCTGCCTTGCTCAGCGAGCGGCGCCTGCACCCGCGCCCGGGCGAGGCCTCGTTGCTGCCTGTGCCGGTATTGCCTTGGCGGATCGGCCTCACCGAGAAGACCCGCTTCCTGCATCAAGTCCTCACCCCTGCCGAGGCGGAGGTGCTGGAACTGGTCGCTCGTGAGCGCCTGACCGACAAGGAGGTTGCCGCTCGCCGGTACACCACGAATAAGACCACCAGCGACCACCTTTCGGTGATCTACAGCAAGCTGCATACTTTCCTCGGGCTGCGCGATGACGTGCGGGTGGATAAGCGCACCCTCATCGCCGAGTTCAGCCCGTACTTCGAGGTTATGGACGCGCTGCAATGACGGTAGCATCCCTGATGGCGACGCACATCCGTAACCCTCCGGATGACGAGCATCATCCCAGGCAGTATCCTAAGCATCAGAATAGCTTCGTATTAAAGAGGCAAATTAAAGAGGCAAAACTTGATCGACAAGAAGCTCGCAGCGCAGACGGCGTTGCTCAATCATGCTCTGAGAGGCATGGGATACGCTCCGCTGCCCACCCCGTCGGGAGGGGAGTTCCTGCTGGATGCCTACCGCGCTCTGCTAGGCAGTGGGCAGCAAGCGAACGGGCTGGAGTTCATCCTCTCCACGCTGGCCCCCGGTGCGCCTCGGCGGGGTCGGTTGTTGGAGCCGCGTCCCCTGGCCCTGACTCGAGGCACTCTGCTGGGCGAGCCGGTGGAGGGCGAGCCTACCCCGGCGTCCTTTCAGCAGGACTGGGCAAGGCTGGGAGACCCGATAGAGCGGTTTGAGGTCGCCGCTGAGGTGATCCGCAAGCACGCCTGGGCTGTCCCCTGCACCTACGGGGAGCCGGGCGTATCCCTGTACGAGGAGTTCAAGCTACTGGCGGCGCTCGTGGCCGCCTCCGGTTACGAAGAGCAGCCCGCCGACTCGTTCACGTTGGTCGCCGGTGACTTCCCCGGCATCCAGGACTTCATCTACACGATCACGTCGAAGGGCGCAGCCAAGGGTCTGCGCGGACGTTCGTTCTTTTTGCAGTTGCTGGGCGACGCGGTGGTGCGCGCTCTGCTAGCTCATCTGGGCCTGCCATGGCTCAACGTGGTTTACGTGGCGGGCGGCAACTTCCTGCTGCTGGCCCCGGCAGGCGTGGCTGAAGCGGTCCGCGAGCGGGGGAAGAGTATCAACGAGAAGCTGCTCGATCACTTCCGTGGCGACATCGCGTTGTGCCTCGCCTGCGAAACACTGGCGGCGAACCAGTTGACTGGGGAGGGATTTAAGAGGCAATTGGAGTCCCTGAAGGATCAACTGGGGGCCGCCAAGCTGCGCGCTTTTGTGGATGTGGCTGGATCGAACTGGGAAGCGGTCTTCTCCCCGCGTGGCGGGAGCGATGGGACGCACTGCGCCGTGTGTTATCGGGAGCCGGAATCCGAGCCGGAAATGCGCGCAGCCAAATCAAATCAGGGCCAGGATTGGCGGTGCCCCGACTGCCAAGCATTCGACGAGCTTGCGGGGGACCTGGCCCGGAAGCACGCCTATCTGTCTATTGGGGTCGTGCATACTCCTTCCTCTGGTGGCTGGCAGGAATTGCTGGCCGACCTGTCTGGTTACCGCTACGAACTTCACGACACGCTCCCTCCGCGCGCGGCGAATACCCTGGTGTATCGCCTCAACGACACCAACTTCCCCATTGACAAGTGCGATGGTTTCCGCCTAATCGCCACGCGAACCCCGCTGGCCCGTCAGGAGGACGTGAAACTGTGGCAAAAGCAGAGAGCGTCCGATCCGAGTATCGCCGACGAGGACCGCCCACGAGTCGGAGAAACCATTCGCACATTCGAATATCTGGCCCATGCCTCGGAGGGGATCAGGCGGGTGGGCATGAGAGAGAAGCGAGCTTCACCGGAAGGTGAAGGGAAGAGGGCCCATGCCTCGGAGGGGATCAGGCGGGTGGGCATCCTGCGGATGGACGTGGACAACCTCGGGAAGATCTTCGGCACGTACATCCAGCCGCTCAGCCTGGCACGGCTCTCTGCCGCCAGCGCGGGGATGAGTCTGTTCTTCGATGGTTGGCTCAACGTGATCTGTGACCAGGTTGAGAAGGGGACTGCCCCCGCCTATCCACCTGAAGAGCAGGGGGAGGAAGAGGCTGCCACAACCTCCCCCTCCTCTCCTCGACCTGACACGCTGTATCTGATCTACGCAGGCGGTGACGATCTGTTCATTGTTGGCTCGTGGGATGTGCTGCCGGGCCTGGCACAGCGCATCCACGACGATCTCACTGTGTACGTGGGCCACAATCCACACATCACCATCTCGGCGGGGATCACCCTGGAGGACGAGCACTTCCCGCTGTACCGGGCTGCGGAGCGCGCCAAGAAGGCTTTGGACGAGCAGGCCAAGACGGTGTGGTACGGGACGCAATTTAACAGCCATGGCAAGCGAGTGAAACATGAGAAGAACGCTGTCTGCTTCCTGGGGCAGGTTGTGGGCTGGGATGGTGGGTGGAAGTTGGTCCTTCAACAACGCGATGCCATGCTTCGACTGCTGGAAAAGGGCCTGCCCAGGAGCCTTGTTCAGGTGATTCAGCAAATCCACGCCTTATACGAGGAAGGCCGAAGGTCCGCGCAGTGCCGTCCCGACCAGCTCTATTTCGGTCGGTGGGCATGGATGCAGGCTTACAGCCTCACACGCCTTGCGAAACAGGCCGATCCACACGGGAGTAAGGGGACAGCCAAGGGAATCAAGACAATTCAGACCGCTCTTTTGACACCTGGAACGGTTCACCTTAGTGGCCTGGCCGCCCGCTGGGCCGAATACCTGACGCGACGTACAGAAGGAGATGAGTGACATGGGGAGACACCAGCAACAACAACGCGGCAGGGGTGAGAGGCCCCAATATAGCCTATCTGACCAGGATAGACGGGCCATCATCCAAGATGGTAACGTGAAACTTCTGGTTAAGCGTGCCGAGGAGCTAGGTGAGGAACTTAAGAAAGAAGGATTGAAGTCGTCGCAGATTCGCAGCATCTTTGGCACTGTGCGGCTGATTCAAAGTACGTGGCCGCTGAAGGCCACAGCGGACCAAACCCAGCGGGCTTACCGCCAGCTTCAACTGCTGAAGCCACGCTTGGCTTACCAGGCCGAACGGAATCGAGGAGTTGGACCTCTCCGCGATATTCTGACCGCGGCCATTGATGATGTAGGTAACGATCGAGGCCGCTTCCAGAACTTCTTCGATTTCTTTGAGGCGATCCTGGCCTATCACGTGGCCGCTGGCGGCGAGTAGGAGGAATAGCATGTCGAATGGTAACGGGCGTTATGTGAAACTGTATGGCCGTGTCTTTCTCTACGGGGACATCATCACTATTACGGGCCTGCACATCGGCGGCGCACAGGCAGCCCTGGCCATCGGGGGGGTGGATAACGTCGTAATCCGCGATCCGTTGACCAACCGCCCCTATATCCCAGGCTCATCGCTGCGCGGCAAGATGCGTTCACTGTGGGAGAAGCTGAAGGGCGTGGAGCAGAATAAGTCCATTGGGCGGGATGTATTCATCCACGTCTGCGAACCCGACAGAAACGAGTCCCCTGGAGATTTCGTCGCGCGCTATCGGGAGTGCCCCGTGTGCCCGATTTACGGCGTTCCGGCTGAGGCGGGCATCCCTGCCCCTACTCGCCTCATTGTGCGCGACATCTTCATGAGCGAGAAAAGCGCCGAGGAGTTGCAGACTCAGGCACAAACCGACCAGCCCTACACCGAGGTCAAGTGGGAAGCCGCTATTGACCGGGTTACCTCCGCAGCTACCCCTCGCCAGATGGAGCGCGTGCCCGCCGGCGTGGTCTTCAGCGATATGGAAATGGTCTACTCTGTGTTCGAGCTAGAAGATATTGACCGTTTCCCGTCCTTGCTTGAGAGTATGCAGCTTCTAGAGGACGATTATCTGGGCGGGCTTGGCTCCCGGGGCAGTGGTCGGATAGCCTTCAGAAGGCTGAACGTGGGTGTGCGCACCGGGGATGACTACCCCACAAAAGTGCTCTACTACGGGAAGGACCAAGGTGTCACGGTCGGGGAGTTGCTCGATCAGCGCGATGGTCTGGTGAGTTGGCTGATGAGCGTCATCTTCCCATCCTGAATAGTGGGGAAAGCGGCAATGCTGCAATTGCAGGCATATTACCTGGAGCCGCGCTCGGCGTTCCATCTAGGCGAGCGGGGCATTGGCATCGAAGCCAGCGATGTGATGGCCCACGCAGATACCGTGTTCTCTGCGCTGTGTATGATCTGCCGTCAGTGGGCGGGCAACCAGCAGTTGACCGACATGCTCTCCTCATTCCTTTCCGACCCGCCGTTTCTTCTTTCCTCCGCCTTTCCCTACGTGACACGCCAGAACGGGGAGCGCCTGCGCCTGTTCCCGCGTCCACTCAACCTGCCGCCAGGGCTTGAGGAACTTGCTAAACGCAAGGCGGTCAAGGGGGTGCGGTTTGTCTCTGAGTCGTTGTTCCGGCTGTGGATCGCCGGTGAGTCTTTGCGGGCGTACCTGCCATCCGAAGAGGAGGCAGGGGAAGACTTTCACCTCTTGCAAAAAGGCCGTGTATGGGTCTCCCCAGAAGAGTATACAGACCTGTCCACCACGCAGATATGGGGGGGCGACGAAGAACCTGTGCCCCGTGTGACAGTGGATCGGCTCAGCAGCGCCTCAGCCGTTTATCAAGCGGGGCGGATCCGCTTTGCACCGGGGTGCGGCCTGTGGGTCGCATTCCAATACAGAGCTGAGGGCTGGCAGGAGTTCGTGGAAGACCTGCTGCTGGTGCTGGGCGACGACGGCCTTGGCGGAGAGCGCAGCGCTGGGCATGGGCAGTACACACTCAACCTCGAGCAGAGCGAGGTGCTACAGTTGCCCGATCCAGCCGCCCGGTCGGTGATTCTTTCGCTGTACTGGCCCCCCTCGCAGGAAGAGGCCAATGCGGCCCTGAAGGGCGAAGGAATATATTACGAGCTGCTGATGCGACGTGGCTGGCTCACCTCACCCGAAGGGCCAACCTATCGCCGCAAATCCGTTCGGATGCTCGCGGAAGGAAGCGTCATCGGCGCGACGGGGCGCGAGACACCAGGCTGGCTGGCCGATGTAACGCCAGGTGCCTTTCCAGATCATCCAGTGTACCGATATGGCTACGCCCTGACAGTTGGTTCGATGTAGTGGTTCCAGGAGGCTGAAATGCCAGAAGACGATATGGGCGAGCTACACACCCGATACAGGTTGACAGTCGAGGCGCTCTCCCCCGTGCACATCGGCACCGGACGTGAGCTGGTGCGGGACATCGATTACACCGTTCGAGACGGGAAGACGTGGGTGGTCAATGAAGAGGCCCTGCTTGTTGAGTTGCCGGTCGATCCTTCCGGCCAGTTCAATAATGCGCTGCTTGGGCGACCCCTGAGCGAGTTGTTACGACCCGAGGACTACTACGAGGACAATCCGGTCTTTCTTTACGTGCTGCGCGGCCAGCCTGCCAACCGCCCCCTGCGTGAGCAGATCAAGGATGTGTGGGGTAATGCCTACCTGCCGGGTAGCTCGGTCAAGGGTATGCTCCGCACCCTGATTCTGTGGGATCAGTCCCGCCAGCCACCGATCTCGGTGACCGAGGGACCTGTCTGGAGTCAGCGGGATCATCAGCGCGTACCGGGTTCGGGTTACGTCTGGAGCCAGGCCAGTACCGGCGCACGGCGGCAGCGCCAAGGAGAGTTGAGTAGGAATCAGAAGCAGGCCGCTCAGGAACTGGAGCGCGCAGTCTTCGCGCCCGGCGCGCGTGAGTCCCGCCAGGCTCCTAACCTGGATGTGATGCGGGCGCTGCAAGTGGCTGACTCGCCGCGTCCCATCGGAGAGGGGGCACATCTGGCCGTCGTTCCGACGCGAGTCTACCCGACCGGCAAAGGCGACCACGGGGAGAGCGGCATTGAGGTGGCCGTAGAAGCCATCATGCCGGGCGTCACCTTCGAGCTTGCGATCAGCATCGAGGAATACGGTTTCGGTAACCGGGAGGCGCGTGGGCGATTGGGCTGGAATGGCAACATGCGCCGCTGGTTTGAGGCTCTCCCTGGTATCGGGCAGGAGCATGCCCGACAGCGATTGATCCACGAGGTTGGGTTCCATAAATCCCTGGGCGGGCCGCGGGAGACGCTGCGTTTTTACAAGGACCTCACGGACACCTGGCAGGAGCTTGGCCAGGCTGAGTGGCTGGCCCAGCTTGGCTGGGGAGCCACCTGGGATAGCAAGACGCTCGGCGAGGTGCTGCGCCAGCAGCCGGTCTTTGACGATCTGGTGAACTACTACGGGTTGAAGGGGCGGTCGGGAAGAAGGCGCCCCCATGAGGCGGGGCAGCCCTTTCCGGCGACCCGCAACTTGGCCCTCCGCCGTGGCGAACCCGCCATCCCAATGGGTTGGATCAAGTGCCGGTTGGAGCCGCTGAGCTGATGGACGAGACGGTTATGGTGCTGCTGGTGGGCGAACAACCCGCCCCCAATCTGCTCCCCGCGCGGCACTACCGAGTCTCGGCTGTCCTGCTGGTGTACAGCAATCTGACCGAGCACATCGCCGAGAACCTCGATAAAGTCCTCCAGACACCGACCAGCATCAAATGCAAGGTTCCGGCCTATGACGTGAGCGCCATCATCGACCAACTCAAGCGCATAATCAGGGACCATGGCTGGACGGGCCGCGATCTGGTCTTCAACCTGACGGGTGGCACCAAGCTGATGATGTTGGGTGCGTTCATCGTCGCTCACGAGCTGGGCAGCCGCTGGCTGTACATGCAGAGTGAAGGCCCGGCCAGCGACGCACACTGGTTCGGCTTCAAGGACGGCAGGCCGTATCGCGCGCCAAAGGAGACCATCTCCACTACCATCACCCTGACGGACTACCTTCACCTCCACATCGGTGAATTCCGCAGCCATGAGCCTTCGGACGACTTCGAGCGGGCGATCTTCAAGGCACTGAAGCCGGGGCGACAGTCGCCGGTGCACGAACTGCTGGTCGATATCCGGCCCACCAGCACCCGCGACCCCGAAATAGATATGCTGGTGCGGATCGATAACCAGGTGGGAGTGCTGGAGATCAAGAAGCGGGCAGCCAAGCGCGGCATTGAACAGCTCACCACAGCGACCGGGCGCGACTACCTGGGAACCTACGTCCACAAGTTCCTGGTCACTGCCCACCCCGTCAGCCGCGAGACCTGTCGACTGGCGGAAGCCCTCCGCATCCACGTGGTGGAGCTGCCGAGCTTCGCGCAGGGTGGCTCGCTGAGTCAGCATGATAGGGGCCAGGTGCGCCGCCGCATCGCCGAAGTGATGAAGCCGCGCGCCGTGACGACAGGAGTGGCCAGATAGCGATGTTGGTTTCACTGGTGATCCATGTCAGGCCGGTGGAACCGGCGCGCGTGCCACACTTTCTGGGAGGGGCGGTGCAGGCGTGGTTCCTCGACCAGGTGCGCCAGCGCAATGCAGCGCTGGCCGATGAACTGCACGACAGCCAGGGGCTGCGCCCCTACACCGCCAGCCGGGTAGTGGGGCTGGGTGAAGGCTCCCCGGAAGGTGTGTTCGTCCACCCCGAGCGGCCTGGCTGGCTGCGCATCACGAGCCTGCGGGCGGATGTCTCTGCCCTGCTGAGGGAGCGGATCGCCCCCTCCTTGCCGGGGCAGGTGATCGACGTGCCTGGCGCGCGCCTGCGGATCGAGAGAACGACCGCTGATCCCGCCGAGCACCCTTGGGCCGGGACAGACACCTACCCGGCGCTCCTCCAGCGCCATACCTTGACCCCTGAATGGCCGCCGCGCCGCTTGGGGCTGGCTTTCGCCTCGCCGACCGTTTTCAAATCGAACGGGCAATATGTGCCATTCCCGATGCCGGCGCTGGTGTTCGGCAGCCTGCTGGATCGCTGGGCGGCGCACTCGCCGGTGGCGATCCACCCGGAGATGCGGCGCTTTGCCGCTGAGTGCATCGTCGCCAGCCGCTATCGCCTGCGCACCGCCGCCCTCTCTGTTGACGGGGCCGATAAGGGGGTGGTGGTCGGCTTCACGGGGGACTGCCACTA
>DAOTYF010000035.1:0-10773 GCA_034434995.1 Anaerolineae bacterium | reverse complement strand
TGGCGTGAGCGCGCCCGGCATTGCGCTGGGCCTGATCGCAACCCTGGCGCTGTTCCTGGCCCGGCAGCCGCTCAACCTGTGGATACGCACCCGACGCGGCAAGGCCCGCCGATCCGACGAGGCCCCGGCCCGCGCCTGGAGCCTGCTCCTGATTGCCGTCGCGGCAGGGGCGGGTGGGGGATTGCTGGCGCTGGGCCGCTGGGCGATCCTGTGGTTGGCGATCCCGGCGGTGGCAAGCCTGGCGATCATCCTGGTGATGGGGGCCGCGCTAGGGCCGCGCCAGCTCCTCACCGAGCTAGTCGGGGTAGTCGGGCTGGCGCTGGCGGCCCCGGCGGGCTACGTGGCGGCAGTTGGCACGCTGGATGCGGATGCCTGGCTGGTGTGGGGAGTCAGCGCCGTGCACAACGTCATCAGTGTGCTGTACGTCCGCCTCCGCATTGACCAGAAGCACGAGCGCGAATCGCGGCCTCAGGCGGTGGCGGTCGTCGCCGCCCACGCCGTGAGCCTGGGGATTTTGATCGGGGGGGCGCTGGCGGGCTGGCTGCCTGCCCTGGTGGCGATTCCGGTCGCGGCGCTGCTGGGCCGGGCGCTCTACGCGGCGTGGCGCAAGCCGCCGCTGAGCAACGTCAAGCGGTTCGGCTTCACCGAGATGGGGTTGGCGCTCGTCTTCGCGCTGGTGGTGGTGCTCGCCTTCCTGCTGGCCCGCTAACTGACCCGACCGGAAGCGGGAGATCATTCTATCGGCAGCGCCAGTGTGAACGTGCTGCCCAACCCCGGCCCGGCGCTCTCCGCCCAGATGCGCCCGTCGTGGCGCTCAACAATGGCCTTAGCGATCGTCAAGCCCAGGCCCAAACCCCCGTGACGACGGGTCATAGGGGGTTCCACCTGGTAGAACTGGTCAAAGATACGCTCCAACTGGCCTGATTCCAGCCCCACACCATTGTCGCGCACCCGAATCCAAACCTCGCGTCTCTGGCGCTCCACCGACATGACGATCACGCCGCCGGGCGGGGTGAACTTGATGGCATTGTTTAGGACGTGGGTGATCGCCATCTTGAGCCTGTCAGCGTCCGCGCGAACTTCGATCCGCTGACTGGGTTGCTCCAACAGGAGGGTCTGTTCCTTGGCTTCCGCCAGCTTGACCACGCTCTCGTGAGCGGCGGCCAGAATCGTGTTGAGCGCGGTGGGCCGAATATCCAGGTCCGCCTGCCCGATCTGAATGTAGCGCAGGTTGGTCATATCCTCGATCAGGCTGCTCAGGCGCACAGCGCTGCTCAGGACGCCTGCCGCGTGCTCGCTGATCCGGCCTTCCGCCTCCTCCTTGAGGAAGGTCGCGTAGCCCAGGATCACGCCCAGCGGGGTGCGAAGCTCGTGCGAGGCAATGGCGATGAAGTCCGTCTTCAGTTTGTTGAGCTGTTCGAGTTCCTGGTTAGCGGCGCGAATGGCGTCCACCAGCCGGGCGTTCTCAATGGCGACGGCGGCCTGGGAGGCCAGGATGGTGATATGCCGCAGGTCTTCGTCATTGAAGCGCCCCTCTCGTTTGTTGATCACCTCCAGCACACCGATCAGGGAGTCGCGGATTCGCATCGGCACGCCCATCAGGTCGCGCGTCTCAAGCCCGATCTGTTCGCCCACCCCTTTGAAGTGGCGCGGGTCGTGGGCGGCATCGTCAATGATCAAGGCGCGGTTCTCCGAGACGATGCGCCCGGCGATGCTGCCCTCCAGCGGCACTACCATCCCGATCAGGTGCTCCGACCCCGGCCCGCTGGACGCCGTGAAGCGCAGGTCGCCGCTGTGCTTATCGACCAGCAGGATCGAGGCGCCCTCTGCGCCGGCGATCTCTGAGGCGGCGTCGATGATGTACTGCAGCAACGGTTGGAGGGTCAGCGTGGAGTTCATCACCAGGCTGACCTGTACCAGCCGATTCAGCGCGTCGAGCCGATGTTGGAGCTGTTGCAGGATTGACTCGGAGAGCGAGGACGGGTCAGACACAGCACCTTCCTGCCTGGGCGGGTTGCGTCCTGGCATAGGTACTGTACACCCGATCTACGGTGGGCGCAATGTCATTCCAAGCAGGTGCGGATTGGCCGTTGACGGGCCGCTCGATGTTCGTTATGCTGTGCTTGTAGGGAACACCGCCTGCGGGGGTGGTTCGGCTCCGGTGGGCCGCGCGGTCTTCAAAATCGTTGGTGGGTTGCGGAGCAAGCCACGGTGGGTTCGACTCCCATCCATCCCCGCCTGGATAGGCTTTTGCCCCCCAGTCCCGCAAACAGCCTCACCCGTAGCGAGGAAGTTCGGTCATTCCACCACCCGATTCGCCGCGATCACCCGGCGGTAATAATCGGCGCTGGCCTTCGGGATGCGCTCCAGGGTCTGGTAATCCACGTACACCAGGCCGAATCGCTTGGTATAGCCGTAAGACCACTCAAAGTTATCCAGTAGAGACCAGACGAAATAGCCCTTGAGCGGCACACCCGCCTCAATCGCCCTCGCCGCGGCACGGAGATGGTCACGCAGATAGCTCACCCGCCTCCCGTCCTGGATGGTTCCATCTGGTCCGACCGTGTCGTGAAAGGCCGCGCCGTTCTCCGTTACCAGCAGGGCCGGAAAGTGATAGTCAAAGTGAACGCGGCACAGCAGATCGAACAGGCCCTCCGGGTAGACCTCCCAGCCCATTTCGGTGATGTTCTGGCCGCGCACGGCCTCCACCGGCGCGTTGTCCTGGGGGGGAATCGCCTCGCTCCGCACGATCTGCCGGGTGTAGTAGTTGATGCCCACAAAGTCAATGGGTTCGGCTATCGTTTCCAGATCGCCCTCCAACACAAAGCCCATCGGGCGGTCGAAGTGGGCGATCATATCCTGCGGATAGCCTCGCCCCGCTAGCGGGTCAAGATACCAGCGGTTGAGGAAGCCGTCGGCGGTGTAGGTCGCTCGGCGGTCAGCATAGCTGCGTGAGGCGGGCGTGTGCGGCGACAGGTTCAGCGCAATTCCCACCTGGCTATGCGCGGCGATCTGCCGGATGAGCGGGACGGCCCATCCATGCGCCAGCAGCAGATGGTGAGCGGCTGGCAGCATCTCATCTAACGCCTGCCGTCCGGGAGCGTGTCTGCCGTGCAGGTAGCCCACCACGGCGCTGACCCAGGGTTCGTTGAGCGTGATCCAGTGAGCGACACGGTCGCCCAGCGAACGCGCCACGATCCCGGCATACTCCGCGAAGGCGTCAGCAGTGGCGCGCGCGGGCCAGCCCCCGGCATCCTGCAACGCCTGTGGCAGGTCCCAGTGATATAGGGTGACATACGGCGCAATGCCCGCCTCAAGCAGCGCGTCCACCAGGCGGCTGTAGAAGTCCAGCCCCTTGTGGTTGACCGACCCCCGCCCCTCGGGCAGGATGCGCGGCCAGGCGATAGAGAAGCGGTAAGCATGAACGCCGAGGGCCTTCATCAGCGCGACGTCTTGTTGGTAGCGATGGTAGTGGTCGCAGGCCACGTCCCCGGTCGAGCCATCCTGGATATGGCCGGGCGTATGAGCAAAGCGATCCCAAATGGACTCGCCCTTGCCATCCTCGTTCCAGGCCCCTTCGATCTGGTAAGAAGAGGTGGCAACACCCCAGATGAAATCATGCGGAAAAGTGTGACTGGTGAGCATATTCGTCTCGTGTAGAAGGGGCGTGTCAGATGGCCTGCCTTGCGAGGGCAGGCTGCCTCAACCTTGCGGCTGAGAACCAGCAAACAGGCCAGGCGTTTGCAGCTTACTGCAGGCCACAAAGTGGCCCGGCTCCAGTTCCAACAGGTCTGGCCTGTCTCTGGCGCAGCTTTTGTCTTTGGCGGCCAGCGAGCAGCGGTCGTAAAAGACACAGCCACGGGTGAAACCCGACTGCTGCGCTTCCAGCTCCACCTCGACCGCTTCCCATTTCCTGTCCAGGCGTGGCACGCAACCCATGAGCATTTGAGTGTAGGGGTGGAGCGGGTTGGTGTAGACTTCGCCTGCCTGACCCATCTCCATGATACACCCTCGGTAGAGGATCACGGCCTTGTCACTGATGTAGTAACCCAACGAGAGATCGTGAGTAATGAACAGGATAGACAGGCCGCGCGATTTGAGATCAGCCAGCAGGTTCAGCACGTCGATACGGGTTGAGGCATCGATCATGCTGATGATCTCGTCGGCCACCAGGAGTTGCACATCAAGCAAAAGCGCGCGGGCGATGAGGAGTCGCTGGAGTTGGCCGCCGCTGAGCTGGTGGGGGAACTTGCCCAGACATTGCTCGGAGTTCAGGCCGACCGCATCCAACGAGCGGTCTACCTTGCTGCTCCACGCTTGGGCCGAGATACCTGCAAAGAATTCGTCCCGGATGATATCAAAGACCCGATCCACTTTGAAGATCGGGTTATAGGAGCTGAACGGGTCCTGGAAAACGCCCTGTACCGTGCGATAGTAATCTTTGAGGCCGTTCCCGCGAAGGGTGGCAATATCCACCCCGTTCATTGTGATCGTGCCGGAGCTGGGCGGGACAAGGCGCAGGATCAGCTTGCCGATGGTGCTCTTCCCACTGCCGCTCTCCCCGATCAGCGCCACCACCTCTCCTGCTCCCATATCGAAGCTGACGTTGCTGACTGCATGGAGTTCCTTCCCGCCGAAGGTCCCAACCCGATAGACTTTCGACACGTTGTCAAGCTTAAGCATTCCGATCGAACTCCTTCCAGCAGGCAACGAAGTGACCCTTCTCGACCTCCATGAAGGGTGGCTCTTGCAGGCATTTGCCGAACGCGACGGGGCATCGCTCCCTGAAACGGCATCCGGTTGGTGGATCGAGCAGCAAGGGGGGCTTTCCGGGGATGCCCGCCAACCGTCTCTCAGAATGTCTCACGCCGACCTCGGGCAGGGATGAAATCAGCAGCCGGGTATACGGATGCCGGGGGGCGTGAATGATGGCCTCGGTCGAGGCCCTCTCTGCCAGTTGTCCGGCATACATGATCAGGATGCTGTCGGCGATCTGGTACAAGATGGAGATGTCATGGGTGATGACCATAGCACTGTGGCAGCAGCCCCGGTTCCGAAGCTCGACCAGCATCTCCGCGACCGCCTTCTGGCTGGACACATCCAGCGCGGAGGTGATCTCGTCGGCGATGAGCAGAGAAGGGTTCAGCAGCGTTGAGATCACCATGACCATTCTCTGCTTCATGCCGCCCGATAGCTCGATGGGGTACCTATCCAGCACGTCGTGAGATAGCTTGACCAGGTCCAGCCGCTTCTTCAGTTCAGGCAGAGTGGCTTTGAAGTTCACGTGCTTCGCTTCGAGCAGCTCGGCGATCATCCTGCCGATCTTGCGCGTCGGATTCATGGCGTTCATGGCGTACTGGGGGATGATGGAGATCTTCCTGAACCGGAAGTCGTTCATCCGTTCCATGTCCCAGATGGGCAGCTCCTCATCGTTGAGCGTCACGCTGCCCTCGACGTATTTCAGCGGGGGGGCCAGGCGGATCAGGCTGTTGGCCAGGGTGGTCTTTCCGCACCCCGACTCGCCCGCCAGGCCCATGATCTCGCCATCCTCGACGGTGAAGGTGGCGCCATCCAGTGCCTTAACGTCGCCTCTCAGGGTTTGATAATAGACGCGGAGATTCTCCACTCGTAAGCTCACGATTCACATCTCCCTGAGCTTGGGGTTGAAGACCTCGTCCAACCCGACGTTGGTGACGTACAACGCGCCCACAATCGCCATGATCGCCACGCCCGGCGGCACGAACCACCACCACATCCCCAGCAGGAGCGCGCCCCACAGGACGGCGTTATTCATCATCAGGCCCAGCGAAACCGCATTGGTTGGGCCGAGGCCGATGAAATCCAGCGTGGCCGCGGTGAGGATCGCCCCGCCAAACTCAAGGATGAACACCAACAGCAGGTAGGACAGCATGTTCGGCGCGATCTGGGTGAAGACGATCTTCCAGGGCCGCATCCCGCTCAGCCGAGCCAGATCGACGAAGTCCCTGGAACGCAACGAGAAGGTTTGCGCCCGGATGGCCCTGGCTGCCCAGGGCCAGGCTGTGCAGCCAATAAAGACGCTTTCGGCAAGAATGCCGCGCACAGAAAGATAGGCGGCGATGATGAGGAGGATCGCCAGGGTGGGGATCACCAGCACGACGTTGGTGAGGATGTTCAGCACTTCATCCACGATCCCGCCACGATACCCAGCGGTGAAGCCCACCAGCACCCCCAGAAGGGTTGCCAACCCCCCGCCGACGACGCCCACCAGAAAGGTGGCTTTCAGGCCCAGCACAAACTGGGTAAACACATCCTGCCCAAAGGTTGTCGTCCCAAACCAGTATTCGGATGACGGGGGGTGGGCCGGCGGCCCGACGTAATCGTAGGGGGCATAGTCGGTCAGCAGAGGCCCGACCAGCGTCAGGGCCACAAAGAAGAGCAGCACGGTCAGGCCAACCCGGAGACGGTTGTTCCTGAGCGCAAAGTAGAGAGTTTCATGCTTCTTGTGGGGGCTGATCATGATGCTCCACCCTGCATCCCCGTTCGTGTCCGGGGGTCCACGAGGACGTACACAATATCAATGACAAAATTGGCGAGCAGCACGCCGATGATGATGAACAGGAAACATCCCTGAAGGAGGAAATAGTCCTTATTTTGGATGGCCCCCAGGATCAGATAGCCAATGCCGGGGTATGAAAACACGATCTGGGTGGAAAGAGCGCCCGCCACAATCACACCCAGGTCGAGCGCCAGCCCGGTGATCTGGGGCAGGATAGCGTTTCTGAAGGCGTATCTCCTGACCAGGTTTCGGGGCGCGCCAAGCGCTTCGAGGTAATGCGAGTAATCCGCCTCGAGTTCATAGATGATCATGTTTCTCATGCCAATCGCCCAGCCACCGAACTTGACCAGGAACAGGGAGGCGAAGGGCAGGAACCAATGTTGCAAAAGGCTGGCGATGAAGGCCCAAGAGAGATGGGGTCGCAAGGAATAGCTGTATGCGCCTGAGATGGGGAAGATGCCTGCCACGATCCCCAACGCCCAGGCCAGCAAGATGCCCAGCCACATATAGGGGGTGGCAGTGAGGAGATACCCCAACGGAGAGAGGGTGTTATCCAGCCACTTAGAGCGTGCGGCGAAGGCGCCGAACCAGTTGCCCGCAAACCAGCTCAACAAGATCGCCGGCAGCAGAAGGAAAACATCGTAAGGGACGGCACGCATGATGACCTGGATCACGGGGGTGGGGAACACCAGCACGCTGATGCCGAGGTCGCCCTGGAAAAGGGCCTTCCAGAAGTTGAGATATTGCTGCCAGATCGGCAGGTCTAGCCCGAACAGGCGCGTGTAATAGGTGTAGATGGTGTCGTATGCCTCGGCGCGCAGTTCGGCCCGGGCCAGCATACTCCGAATGGGGTTGCCAGGCATGAGGCGCGGTATCAACCAGTCTATGGTCACTGCGAGGAAGAACGTCAGGGCATAGATGAGCAGCTTCCTGCCGAAGTACTGTTTCACATCGTCCCTCCACATACGAAGCACAGACGCGGCGTCGGTAGGAACTCCTGGGAGTGAGGGAGAAAACGGGGTGTTGGACGGGCGGCGGACCTAACCAACACCCCATTGTACCGCCTCACCGCGGCTGCCTGAGGGCAGCCGGCGGCGAGGAAGAGGCGGTGATCGGACGCGCAGTTACTGGGCAGGCTCCAACTCAGTGAGCATGAGGATGGAGGTCATATTCCAGTATCCGTTCCAGGTGCTGGGCGTGTAGTGGCTGGCATCCTCCGCCGGCCAGTTCGTCCAGACCGCATTGCTGTACTGGGCCCACATGCCATTGTACCACAACGGGATCAGCGGCAGGTCGGTGAGGTGGATCCTCTGAAGCTCCGAGATGATCGCCTTCATGCCCTCGACATCGTCAATGGGCGTCCGGTCCAGTTGCTGCACCAGCTCCCAGGCTTCCTGGTTTTCATAGCGTCCGAAGTTGGTGGTGGTCTGCGACTCCTGGATGGGCAGGCGGAAGATATAGTCATAGTACGTCCATGGCGTGTTGCTGATCTGGCGGTCGTTGTTGATGACCATATCGAAGTTGCCGCTGTTGCGCGCATCCACCAGCGCACTGTAGTCCGGGAAGTCGGGGGTGAGGTTGATGCCCACCGCCCGGGCGCTTTCCGCGATGACCCGGATCGACTCCATCCAGTCCGTCCAGCCGTTGGGGACGATGATGGTCAGCTCAATCGGGGAGCCATCCGGCATTTCGACGAACCCGTCGCCATTGGTGTCAGCGTACCCTGCCTCGGCCAGGATCGCCCGCGCCTGATCGGGATCGTAGCTGAATCCCAGTTCGTCCACCACATCCTGGTCGATATACTTGTCCCAGGTGGGCAGCAGGCCGGTTGGGCTGGCCTTCTGCACGATGTTCCCGTACACCACGTTGACGATCCGGTCGGTGTCGATGGCAAAGGCCAGTGCCCGGCGGAAGGCGGGGTCATCCATCGGCGGTTTGGTGGTGTTCAGCACCAACCAGGCCGTATTGGCGGACAGCATGTAGGGCGGCTCGGAGTAGTAGGTCTGGATGCCATAGCCGCGGCCCGGGTCTCTCAGCGAGGCCACTCCCGGCAGGAAGTTGTTGCTGAGATCGAGCTGGCCTTGCAGGACCATGCCCAGCGACACGTTGTTGCTGCTGTTGACGATATCCACGATCCGCTTGGGAGCCACGCTGAGGCCAAGCTGGTCAATGGCCCACCAATCGTCGTTGCGAACCCAGACCATCCGGTCTTCGCTATGTGTCTCGTACAGGTAGGGGCCAGTGCCGACGGGGTTCTCATTGGCGCCGGTGGCGACCTCCTCCTCTGTGCGGCCTTCCCACAGGTGCTTGGGGACAATCGCTGTGCTATATAGCAGGTTGGCCCATTCCTGATAGTTCGGCTCAGAGAAGGTGAATCGCGCGGTGTAGTCGTCCACCGCTTCGGCGCTCTCCAACCAATTCCACAGCGTGCTGTAGGGCACGGAAGGGAACTGACCCAGCTCGAAGGTGAACACCACATCTTCCGCCGTAAGCGGCTCGCCATCGGTCCAGTTGATTCCCTGCCGCAGTGTCACCTCATACACGGTATCGCTCGTCCACTCCCCGCTCTCCGCAAGCCAGGGGATGTATTCATCGGCGAGCGGATCGTAGAGGAACAGGGTTTCATAACATAGGCCGAGCGTCCCCATGGCATAGGCCCAGGTCATGATGGGGTTCCAGTTGGATGGTGGCCCCCATTGTTTCCCGCTGGTGTAGAGGGTCTCGCTCCGCTCATATGTCACGGTGGGCGCTTCGGCCACCTCCTCGCCTGCGGCGGGGGTCGCCGTGACGACAACGGTCTCGCCGCCGGGGCCGGGCACTTCAACGGTGACCACCTCCGGCGTGGCCGGGGCGCAGGCGGCTAACAGCAGGCTCAGAGCGATTAAGGTGCCCAGAACGAGTATGGTGCGTTTCATCTTCTGACTCCTTGTGGGTTATTCAAGCCACCGAGCGAAAGGGCTAAACGGACTTTCAAGGGGTTTGTGCAGGCTTCACCTCCTCAGGACAAGCGAGGATGGGGGCTTCTGAGAGCGCTCCCAACACCCAAGCCAAAAAACTCAACGAGCCATGTCAACGTCTCTACTTGCGTCGCGCTGCGCCGCACGAGCTACGCACGATCAATTCGGTTTCCATGATGATGCGGCGCGCTGGTTTGGTGCCATTCACGATCAGATCCAGCAAGGTCTCCACCGCCTTGATCCCGAACTCCACAACGGGCTGGCGAACCGTGGTCAGTGGGCAATCGAACAGGGTGGTGGTGGGCAGATCATCAAAGCCGACAAAGGCCACATCATCAGGGATACGAAGGCCCGCATCGCGGGCGGCGCGCATGGCGCCAACGGCCATGATATCGGAGGCCGCGAAGATCGCGTCGGGCCGGGCGGGGAGCAAGTGCTGCATCGCCTGATAACCGCTCGCCTCGGTGAAATCGCCCTCCACGATCAGGGTCTCGTCCACGTCCCAGCCGTGCTCGGCCAGGGCGGTCAGGTAACCCTCCCGGCGGTCCAGGCCGACGGTGGTATTGGCCGGCCCGGCAATCGTGCCGATGCGCCGGTAGCCCAACTGAATAAGATGAGTGACGGCGTTGTAGGCCGCCTTGACGTTGTCCACGTCAATGTAGCTGACACCGCTGGTGTGAAAAGGACGCCCGGCGATGACCAGCGGTATGTTCGAGGCAACCAGCCGGTCGATCAACCGGTCGCCGATTTGCCCCGATTGCACCAGAATCCCGTCCAGCAGACCCCGACGCGACACACGAGGAAAGATCTTTTCTTCGTCCTCTTTGCTGCTCACCAGGAAGAGGCTTAGCGTGTAGTTGTACTGGTTGCAGGCCTGAGCGATGCCCTGGGTGAGGTGGGGGAAGTAGGGGTCGGTGAAGAAGGAGCTGACGCTGCGAGGCAACACCAGGCCGATCATCCAGGAGCGTTGTGAGGCGAGCGTCCGGGCGGCGGCGTGAGGGTGGTAGCCGGTGCGCTTGATGACCTCCCAGACGCGCATCCGCACATCATCGCGGACGTTGGGATGGTCATTCACCACCCGCGAAACGGTGGACCGCGATACCCCGGCCTGTCTAGCGATGTCTTCAAGTGTCAGGTTAGGCACTTGGTTACCCCCGCCATTATGGGAGCGCTCTCAAAGCCTAGACCCATTATATACGGATCTAGGGGTGCGAGTCAATAAGCTGTCCGAGCGGGGGTCTATTTCAGTTGAGGGGGGCTGGGCAGCCTGAGCGCTCA
>DAOTYF010000034.1:0-15026 GCA_034434995.1 Anaerolineae bacterium | reverse complement strand
CTTGGCTCGCCAGTAGGCCACCGGATCGTCAAGATGCACCATGCACGCGCCGTACACAAACTCCTCATACTCGCTCAGGCTCATTTCGGCATCCTGGGCAGCAGCCTGCGTCGGGTAACGGGTGAGAGTCCAGCGCAGCGCACCGCTGGCCTGGCGCTCCATGTACATTTTGGTGAGGGGGGCGCTGGCACGCCGCGCCCGTGCGATGCGAGCCGGGTCAATATTGGATAAGGCCCGGGTGTTGGAAGCCGCATCCAGCGCGATCATCACATCAGCGCGTTCCATCATCCACATAGCGAGCGGATTTAGCCAGTCCAATTGGGCATCACTGGCATACTTGTAGAACACGTAGTCTGCGCCGGTGGGGGCCATCGAGAACACAGCGTGGCCCCGAGCCATAAGAACGTGCCGATAAACATCCAGCGCCAGCGGCTCGGCTAAAGGATCGACCACCCGAATCCAGACGAGATCACCAGGTTTCACCTCCACCGAGTAGTTAACCAAGACTTGAGCAACCTTATCCACACGGGGATCCATAACTTCTCCTGGAGCCAGTAGGGGCATAAAGCCTTATTGTTAAGCAGGGCGAACTATACCGCAATGCCAGGGGCGCGCCAAGAAGGACAGGGCAGGTAGAAATCGGGCTATTGACCGTCCACCAAATGTGTGATATAGGATGCTGTGAGCAGGCAACTTAATGCCTGACGCTGAGCGCTCCAAGCCACGCAGGAGAATCTCACCTTGGGCCGCCAACAGACTGGCCGCCAGAAAACTCGCTGTCCCGAATGCCTCGCGGTTATCTGGCTCAAAGATAGCGCAGAACTCTGGGACCCCGTCACGTGCCCTGAGTGCCATTCCTCTCTGGAAGTCGTATCTCTACGTCCGCTGCGGCTGGATTACATGCCCGATGATGAGGACGACAACTGGCTCGATGAAGAGGATGAGGACGAATGACCCCGATCCAACCGCATCAGCAACCTGAGCCGCCTGATATCGTGTGGGGCAATGGCTGATGACTCCACTGATCATCAAGGCAGCAGGAGGGATCGTGTGCCGACTAGCTGCCCCCGACCACCTTGAAGTGCTCCTGGTTGGTGGTACAGCGCGCGAGCCTGACTATTGGGGTTTTCCCAAGGGCAGGCAGGAACCGGGTGAGCCTATCGAACAGGTAGCGATCCGCGAGGTGCAAGAAGAAACCGGCATTCAGATCGAGTTGCTGGCGCTGATTAGCATTTCAGAATATGAAGTGGTTGATGGATCCGGTGGGCGCCGGCACAAAATGGTGCGCTTTTTCCTAGCCTATCCTATCGGTGGTGATTTAACCCGACGAGATCGCGAGCGCCTTGACGCACGCTGGGTTTCGGCGGAAGAAGCGTACCGCCTCTTGACGTACGAAAGCGATCGAGCGGCATTGCGGCAATCGCAGGCCCTCATTGACCGTAATCCCCTCTACCGATCTCTGCTGGCAGGGGTTTGAGCCTGCTTCTTAGCGCGAGAGCGGAGCACCTGCCCCATTCCACACGTCGCCAGAATGGACAGCGGCGCGGTGATCGCTGTACGCATGCGGGTATCTAGCGCCGAGGTCTGCGCCAGCAGTGTCAGACCGGTGACATAACAAATTGGCACAACAGTGAACAACAGCAGTGCCCAATCTCTGCGCCGAAATGCCTGCCACGTGCCCCAAGCCACAAACCCATATAGCGCGGCGTGGTAGATCAGCTCGGCAGGGGTAAACCAGGGAGGCAGGGCACGGGTCAGCCCAAACATGCGCCATGCTCCCACACCCGTTCCGAGCAGCGCGTAGGGCCAATATTGGGCCAGCTTCTGTCGGGCCAGATGGCCCATCTCAGCATAGAGGCGTGGCTCGTCAGCTACCAGAAAACGCCAGAAGTGCTCCGGCACAGCCAATGCTGCCGACTCCTCATCGCCGATAGTGCGGTATAGTTGCTGTACGTACTGCACTTCGAGGTCGGCGGGATTGGCACCGGTGGCTAGGTGCTCTGCAGAGAGGGCGCGCAGGAACAGCAGGCTGAAGTTGGTCTGTGTCGAGTAGGTAAACACGCCCTGGTAAGCGAGATTGCGGGCGCTCCAGCCGAGATACACTGCCAACCCAACGGCAACCAGAATCAGAGCGGGATACCACCAGCGACGAACCAGCGGGATCAGGATTAGTGGAGCTACCAACCATAGATAGATCGCTGTTGGGCGAGTGAGCATCGCCAGGGCCATCGCCAGCGCTGCCAGGGTGAGATCAATCCAGTGCTCATTCCACACGAATCGGGCCAGGAAGAACAGAAAGGTGACCATCAGCAGATTGAACAGCGGATCGGCCAGCAGAGTAGCATCGGCGGAGACGGAGGCAGGGTCGAGCGCCACAATGATTCCGGCTATCAGTGCCCATCGTGCTGGGTCAGGCAACCAGAGAATGTGCATGAATAGACGGCGAGCGAGCAGAAAAGCCAGGGCAGCGGTCAGCGACCCCAAAGCGATCTGCAGGATGGCGGCGTAGAATAGATTCCCCCCAAGCCTGACCACCAGAGCGATCACTAGAGGATACAGGGGCGGGCGCGCACCCAGCAGCCAGTATGAAAAATCGAGATGATGTGTAAAGTGATCTACCATACCCAGCCAGCCAGGCACGTCGCTGCCACCGAGCCAGCGCAAGTCGGTGTGTGCTACACCGAGCCGGAGATACAGCAGCGCACCGCGCGGAATCAGCGCCAGGATTACGACCACTGCGAGCGCTGACCAGCGTGGAGGGGGAGGTCGATCTGACAAGGACTTTGCCATGGGCATCCCACCTGAGGAAAAGAAACAAGCGCCCAACCGCATCGAGGCATGGCGGAAGAAGCACCGATTACAGGTCCAAAGCGCCGCGCTTGTTCTGGCGCTGACACTGCCGTTCGTGCTGTACTGGGCGCTGAATAGCGACCATGTCATTCTCGCCGCTGCCTGCTTTGCCATGCTCGCATTGAGCATGGCAGGTGTTGCATGGGCAGGATGAGGGTAATGTGGGGGACTTGGGAACGGTCCAATATTAGCCCCCAAGTACTGTCTGGTACACAGCCAGTGTCCTACGCGCCGTCTCGCACCAGTTGAATATGGCGGCGCGTACTAGCCCACGTTGGCGTAGATCGGCAGCCAGCGCAGTATCGACTATGACGCGCTGCAGCGCATCGGCGATGCAGTGGGGGTCGTCCGGATCGATCAACAGCCCTGCATCACCAACGACTTCCGGGAGCGAGGCTCGATCCGACACCACAACCGGCGTACCACAGGCCATCGCTTCAAGGGGTGTCAGCCCAAACCCCTCATAGAATGAGGGCAGGCAAAGAGCACCCGCTGCGCTGTATAGGGCTGGTAGGTCGTTGTAAGGGACATCCTCTAGCCAAGTTACGTGTTCGGATAGACCCAGCGCATTGATTTGAGCGTAGACTTCTTCATAGAGCCACCCCCGCCGCCCCGCGAGAACCAGGGGAGGCGCATCCGGTAAGTGACTACGCAACAGAGAAAAAGCCTTTAGCAAGCCGGGCAGATTCTTGCGCGGTTCGAACGTCCCGACAAACAGAATGTAGCCGCGCGGTAGCTTGTAGCGGGCGATGAGCTGATCGACCGCCTCCTTCGGCGCGGGTCGGAAGTGTTGGCTTACTGCCAGCAGCACAGTGGTAACCTTCTCCGGTGGGGCGTGTAGCAGGCCAATCACATCCTGCCGGGTAGCCTCCGAGTCGGTCAGAATATGGTCAGCGCGGGCAACGGCTGCGCGAATCTGGCCGTTGTAGTAACGACGGCTGTCCGGCGTCAGGAAGTCGGGGTAATGAAGGAAGGTCAGGTCATGGATCGTCACCACCGAGCGATACCACCCACCTAACGGCGGTATGAAGTCCGGGCTGTGCAGCAGATCAAGGCGGAGCGGCCATATCTCAATTGCCAGTGTCAGCCGTTCGAAGCGATGATGGGCAGGAGTCCAACAGATGGCGCGGCGCTGACGTGGCCCGACAGCCAAGTCCCGCGAGTCTTTCCGGCTGTGCAAAACGACGTACTCATTGGCTTGATCCAGCGCAGGCAGCTCTCGGATCAACGCTTCAATGTATTCGGCGATCCCGCCACGCCGATAGTAGGTCAGCCGCGCATCAATCCCAATCCGAGCCATATCAAAACGCCCCCTCCAACTGCCCGATCAGCCAGGCTTATCCATCGTCGTGCAGGCATTGGCGGTTGAGTGATCAACCCCTGCCAGTATAACTCAGGACCCTCGGCTTAGGATGCCATGCATTTCTCGGTCTCACGCTACCTGCGGCCCTCCGGGACGTCATCAAGCTCTTCGCCTTTGCCTAGAGCCGCCGCCAGATATACAAACGTCGCTACCCGACCTACCCTGCCCCTATCCAAGATTTCGTATACCCGTGATGTTATCCACTCCCCCCTGCGCCCTGTAGTCAAGCTTGTTGGTTTGAGGTACACTCCCCCCGCTTATGCGGGCTGACATATTGCCTGTGCGCTCCGAATCCCAATATAAAGTGAGGTCTGCACCATTATGAGAAACATCGCCGTCATCGGCGTCGGTTACGTCGGGCTGGTCACTGGCGCCTGCTTCGCTGATCTGGGCAATCGGGTTGTTGCCCTTGATATCAACGAAGAACGCATCGAGAACCTCAAGAAAGGTATCCTGCCCATCTACGAGCCGGGCCTGGGCGAAGTCGTGGAGCGTAATGTCGCTGCCGGGCGGTTGAGCTTCACGACATCCTACAAGGAGGCGCTGAAGGGCACTGAGTTCGTTTTCATCTGCGTCGGAACACCGCAGGGGGTGGATGGTGAAGCTGATCTGCAATACGTCCGGCAGGCAGCCCAAGCCATCGCCGAAAACATGGAGCACCGGTTGATCATCATCAACAAATCCACCGTCCCTGTTGGCACGGGCGACTGGGTGGCCGACATCGTCCGCGAGACCCAACCCAAGCCGATCCCGTTCTCCGTCGTCTCCTGCCCGGAGTTTTTGCGCGAAGGCTCTGCCCTACAGGATTTCATGAATCCAGATCGCACAGTGCTCGGGTCGTTGGAAAGGGATGCAGCGGACGAGGTAGCGCGGCTGCATCTGCCGCTGCGTGCTCCGATTGTCATCACCGATCTACGTACAGCCGAGATGATCAAGTACGCCTCTAATGCCTTTCTGGCAACCAAAATCTCGTTCATCAACGAGATTGCCAACATCTGTGAGGCGCTGGGCGCAGACGTGAAAGAAGTCGCAGTTGGCATGGGGTTGGACAAGCGTATCGGGCGCTTCTTCCTCGATGCGGGAGTCGGTTACGGCGGCTCATGTTTCCCCAAGGATGTGTCGGCGCTCAAACACATGGCAACAGTACAGGGTAAACACCCGCAGCTACTTCAGGCGGTGATGGACATCAATGCCTTCCAGCGGCGGCTGGTCATACATAAGCTGCGCGACCTGCTGGGCGACGATCTCAGCGGCAAGGTGATCGGCCTGCTGGGGCTGGCCTTCAAGCCCAACACCGACGATATGCGCGAGGCCCCGTCGATCACCATCGCCAAACTGCTGGACGAGGCGGGCGCGACGGTGAAGGGCTACGACCCCGTCGCTATGAAAGTGGCTGAGCAAGTGATACCCGGCATCAGTCTGTGCAAAGACCCATACGAAGTTGCCCAGGGCTGCGACGCGCTGGTGATTATCACCGATTGGAATGAATTCAAGAGCCTGGATATGGAACGGATCAAACAGTTGATGCGCCAGCCGTTGTTGATCGATGGCCGCAACATCTACGATCCGCAGACTATGAAAGAGATGGGCTTTGTCTATCGCGGCTTTGGCCGGGGTTATGATAGCACCCACGAGGCCATTGCGGCTATTAACGGCGCATTACTTGTCAAACGCGGCCAACCGCAAGAATAGCCTCGCTTTCGAGATGAGATAACCGCCAGCGGAGGAAGACATGTCAAGCAACGGCGTCCGCAAAACGACGCTCGAAAACGGGCTGACTGTCCTCATCAAACCAATGCACCATGCCCCAGTGGCGAGCTTCTGGGTATGGTATCGCGTGGGCAGCCGCAATGAGGTTCCCGGCACCACGGGGATCTCGCACTGGGTTGAGCACATGCAGTTCAAGGGGACGCCGAAGTATCCGGCGGCGGCGCTCGACAAATTGATCTCACGCGAGGGCGGCCAGTGGAACGCCATGACATACATCGACTGGACAGCCTACTACGAGGTTATGCCTGCGCCTCAGATCGAGTTGGGCATCGATCTTGAGGCAGATCGGATGGTGAACTCCCTGTTTGAGGAAGAGGAGGTCGCGTCTGAACGCACCGTGATCATCTCCGAACGGAGCGGTGCCGAGAACTCACCTTCCTGGTTGCTATACGAGGAAGTGATGGCAGCCGCGTTCCGGGTCCATCCGTATCGACACATGATCATTGGCGAGCGGATAGACCTGCTGACCATGAGCCGCCAAGACCTTTATAACCACTACCGACGCTACTACGTGCCTGGTAATGCCACTGCGGTGCTGGTCGGTGATGTCGATCCTGACGTGGCGCTGGGGTGGATCGAGGAGAAATTTGGCAGCATCCCAGCCGGTGAGCCAGTGCCGGAGGTCAACCGCCCTGAGCCACCCCAGTATGGTGAGCGCCGGGTGGTGATCAATCGTGAGGGTCAGACGGCGCATGTGACTATTGCCTTCCGCGCTTACGAGATCAAGCACCCGGACTTCTTCGCGCTGGCCGTGCTGGATAGCATCCTGGCCGGGGCGACTAGCTTCAACTTCATGAGCACCGCTGGCACGTCCAACAAGACCTCGCGCTTATATCGGGCATTGGTTGAGACTGAGCTGGCGGCGAGCATCGGCGGTGGGCTGGTGGCAACCGTCGATCCATACGTCTACACCATCTCGGCAACCGTGCGTGATGGCCGCACTCCGCAAGAGGTCGAAGATGCCATGCTGGCCGAGCTAGCCCGCGCCGCTGCCGGGGAGATCAGCCCAGAAGAGTTCGAAAAGGCCCGCAAGCAGGCCAAGGCTCTGTTCGCTTATGACAGCGAAAGCGTCTCCAGCCAGGGCTTCTGGCTTGGCTTTGCTGAGACGTTGGTGGGGGACTATGAGTGGTTTGATACCTTCTTGGATAAGCTGATGGCCGTTACGCTCGAAGACGTGCAGCGTGTGGCTGCCGACGTATTTCATCCCCACCGCCGCACCGTGGGCTGGTATGTCCCCACAGGCGACGGCTCTCGCACGGAGACCGACGAGCCATGACCTCTCCAGCTCACTCATTGCCTGGCCCGGAGGATATTCTGCGTGCCGAGCTACCCAACGGGATCACGGTGCTGGCACGTGAGAACTTCACCAGTCCTGCCGTAGTGGTGGATGGGATCATCCGGGGTGGATCGCTTTGGGAGCCTGCCGACAAGGCTGGTCTGGCGAACTTCCACAGCAGCCTCCTAATGCGGGGAACGGCCCAGCATACCTTCGACCAGTTGTATGAGGAGATTGAGAGCATTGGTGCGAGCATGGAGGTGAGCGCCGGAGGGCACGTTTACGGCCTCGATATCAAGAGCCTGGCTGAAGACCTCCCCAAGATGCTGAGCTTGCTGGCCGAGGTGCTGCGCGAGCCAACGTTCCCGGAGGAGCACGTCGAACGGGTGCGGGGACAGATTGTGACCGGCCTGCAGCAGCGGGCGCATAATACGCGCCATATGGCCTCGCTGAAGTTTCACGAACTGGCTTACCCAGAAGGCCATCCCTATGGGCGCAGCATCAGTGGCTACCTTGAAACAATCTCCGCGATCACCCGCGACGATGTGGTGGCCTTTCAGCAGGGTTTCGGGCCCCGTGGCGCGATTATCACGATCGTCGGCGCGGTCAAACCCGAAGAAGCCGTGCGGATGGTTGAAGCAGCGTTCGGCGACTGGCAGAACCCCGACCAACGCGAGAATCCCATAGCGCCGCCAGCGCCCTCGCTGGCTTCAACCCGCAAGACATTTGTGCCCATCCCGGGCAAGACCCAGTCCGATCTCATGCTGGGCAATCCAGGCCCGGCGCGCAGCGCCCCCGATTATCTGGCGGCTCGCATGGGGAACAGTATTCTGGGTGTCTTTGGCCTGATGGGTCGCCTGGGCGATACCGTGCGCGAGGCCCAGGGGTTAGCATACTATTCATACAGCCAGCTCACCGGTGGTCTTGGCCCCGGCCCCTGGCTGATCAGCGCAGGTGTTGATCCCGCCAATGTCCGCCGGGCCATAGACAGTGTGATCGCAGAAGTCCGTCGCATGGTGGAGGAACCGGTTACGCCGGAGGAGCTGGCGGATAACAAGTCGTTTTTTAAGGGGCAACTGGTGCTGGGATTGGAAACCAACGAGGGCGTGGCAGGTTCCATTCTCTCGATGGAGATGTACAACCTGGGACTGGACTATCTGCAAAACTACGCCGCTCTGATCGATGCCATTACCGCCGAGGATGTGCTGCAAGCTGCACGCCACTATCTGAACCCTGACGCCTATGCGTTGGCTGTGGCCGGGCCAGAGAGTGACCACCCGGTTTGAGGTTGGCTTCCCGCATTTCTGAAGCTGCTGTCCTGCTCGCAGAGCAGTCACGACCGCCTGAGAGGAGGCAAGATCCGTGCTCCGAACGGGTGTGGATGTCATTGAGGTAGATCGCATTCGCCGTGCCGCCGAGCGCCACGGTGAGCGATTTTATGCGCGCTTCTATACGCCGGCTGAACGAGAGCGCAGCGGTGGTCGCTATCCTGCACTGGCCTCTCGCTTTGCCGCCAAAGAGGCCGTCGCCAAGGCGCTGGGAACCGGCATTGGAGATATGCGCTGGACAGACATCGAGGTGATCCACGACGAGAGGGGCAGACCAGAGATCGCCTTGCATGGCGCAGCGGCGCGCATTGCCTCCGAATTGGGGCTGAAAGAGTGGTCAGTCAGCCTATCCCATACCCACGAGCACGCCATTGCCTTCGTTGTCGCCACAGGTTAGGTGGGATATGAAAACGCGAAGTGTAGCCCTGCTACCCGCGTTAGTTTTGCTCGCTGCCTGCTCCCGCCCCGTGATCGGCTCCGAACCAGCCGGCCCGCCGCTTACCGCCGAAATCTTTGATGTGCGCTTGCCTACACCAAGCCCCGGCGTGTTCCCGACTGAGCAGCCGTTGTTGCCCCCAGACATCCTCACCACTCAACAGATGCATGACCGGCTTGACCCCTTCGGCGAGGCAATACCGGGGTGTTCACTGCCCTGTTATAACGGCCTGATCATGGGACAAGCGACACTCCTCGACACCTACAATTTCTATGCCCGCCTGGGAATCGGCATCCCCGACCTGATTCCCGGTGATTACCAGGCGATCCAGGATGGGGAGGGGCAGCTCCGAGCCTGGCTGACCAAGACTGCTGATGCTGATCGTGCCGAAGAGATGGGGCTTGGAGCGCCACTGGTCGCGGTCTCGATTGCCCACAATACGCCGGAGGCCCTCTATGTCAACTGGAGCTATGAGCCACCCTACCTCAGCGTTTCCACGATCCTTGGGCAGGCAGGCGAGCCAGATCAACTTGAGCTAGCTCTTCTGTTCAGTGAAGAGCCACCTGTATATGTGCTGGTAATGGTCTATGACGGCTGGAACGGGGGATTTGCCTTCACCGGCCTGACCACAGGTGATGCAACTACACGCCGCGTTTGCTTGTCCGATAGCCAGGTGCGGGTGACGACGATGGGTCTGTTCGCGCCAGGCCTATCTCCAATGGAGGACCTTCCTAACAACCGGTTCTTGCTACCCCTCTCGGAAGTCCTGGGCATATCCATCGCAGAATTCGCCACGCGCATCGCTGCAGGCGATTGTATTGACATTCCAGCATCAACATGGCCTGCCTGGCGGGCATTGCAATAGAAGCCACCGCACCGGAGACGGATAGCGTCACAGGAGCCCTGCTGTGACGCCACCCGCTCATCAAGCCAAAGGTTTGGCTGAAGGCCCTTTCGATCCAACCCTTAAGATCATGCCTCGTTTACGATGGCGAAGATCATCGGTCGGCGTTTGGTTTCGTTGTAGAAGAACCTGTCCAGGGACCGCTCGATCTGCTCCTGAAGCTGGCGGCAGGATGAGGCGCCGTTATTGGCAGTCACCATCCGAATCGCGTCCTGGGCGCCTTCGAGTAGCTGGGTCGCTTCACGGAGATACACAAACCCGCGCGAGATAATCTCTGGTTCGCCGATCAAGTCATGGGTGTGGCGATCCACGGTGAGGTTCACAATTACGAACCCGTCACGTCCCAGGATTTCGCGGTCGCGCAGCACTGCTGGGCCAACATCGCCTACGCCGGATCCATCCACATATACGTACCCGCCAGGCACACGCTCGCCCACGACCATAGTATCGGGGGTGAAGGTCAGAACCGTCCCGTTCTCGACGACCGCCACATTCTCTTCCGGGATGCCAAGCTCGGCAGCCAGCTTGCCATGTAAGTACAGATGGCGTAGCTCCCCATGAATTGGCACGAAGAACCTGGGCCGCACCAGGTTAAGCATTAGTTTCATCTCTTCCTGGGCGGCGTGCCCGGAGACGTGCACCGGAGCAATCGGGTCGTAGATCACGTCTGCTCCGCGCTGGATCAATTTGTTGATCGTGCGGTGCACCAGTTCTTCATTGCCAGGGATGGGATGTGAAGACATGATGACCGTATCTCCGCGCTCGATCTCGAGCTGCCGGTGCTCCCCAGCGGCGAGGCGGCCCAACACCGCAGATGGCTCTCCCTGAGCGCCGGTGGCCATCACCACCACTTGATCGCGCGGCAGACTTTCGATGCGCCCCAGGTCGATCAGCACGTCCTCCGGCACATTCAGGTAGCCCAATTTGCGGGCCATCTTCACATTCTCGACCATGCTCGTGCCTGCCAGCGCCAGCCTTCGGCCGTACCGCTGGGCGGCATTGGCCACCTGCTGCACGCGCGAGATCAGCGACGCAAAGGTGGCGACGATAATTCGCCTCTCTGCCCTGCGGAAAACCTGATCAAGGGCCGCATCGATCACTGACTCAGAGGGGGTCCAGCCTGGTACGTCCGCATTGGTGCTGTCAGCAAACAGCGCCAGCACGCCCCGCCCTGCGAATTCGGCTAGCTTGGCGAAGTCGGGTGGCCAGCCATCCACGGGAGTGTGATCGAACTTGTAGTCACCGGTGTGAACGATCAACCCAACAGGAGTAGTGATGCCCAGCCCGACACTATCCGGGATGCTGTGGCACACGTGATAGAACTCCACCAGGAAGGGGCCGATCTGAATATGATCGCCCGCCCGCACTGTCATCAGCGTCACACGATCCTGTAGCCCCGCCGCCTTAAGTTTGACTTCCAGCAGGCCGCGCGTCAACGGCGTGGCGTATACAGGCGCGCGGACATGCTCCATCACATGGCCGATGGCCCCCGTGTGATCCTCGTGGCCATGCGTGATAATCACGCCTCGCACTGTATCCACATGATCCATCATGTAGCTGAAATCGGGGATGATGTAGTCAATCCCAAGCATATCGTTCTCGGGGAACATGATGCCGGTGTCGATGATGAGGGAGTCAAAACTTTCCTCGGTTTCGTACTCCAGCAACATCATGTTCTTGCCGATCTCGCCCAGACCGCCAAGTGGTATGGCCCTTAGCTCTCCTAAGGGTGATCGATCGATGTCTCTATGGTGGCGTTCTGGCTGCCACTTTTGTTTCTTACTCACTTGCGTTTCTAACTCCTCTGTCTCGTGCAAACCCATTACAAAAAAACGAGGCCGAGCGCGTCCGCTACGGCCTCATGCAGTGCCTTGTTCAGTTGATGGCTGCAACCGCAGCCCCGCTAGGTCAAGCCCACTTACAATCAGACCAGTTCGGTCGTGCTGAACTTGGTTTGTGCTCATATAACAGTTCATAGTGTAGCGCACAACCCCGCCACCAGCAAACTTCAAGGGTCCTTCTTGAAGGTTCCCCAGATCGGTGATACAACAGGCGTGGTTACGACCCCGACAAGGAGTCAATTATGGCAAACCTTGATTTGATGCGCCGCCTTACCCTTAGCGAAGGGGGCAAGATCATTCTGCTGGTGCTCGATGGATTGGGTGGCCTGCCCCTGGAGGTCGATGGACCGACTGAGCTGGAGGCTGCCACTACCCCCAACCTCGACCGGCTGGCCCGCGAGGGTAGTACCGGTTTGACCATTCCCATCGCGCGCGGCATCGAGCCAGGTAGTGGGCCAGCCCACCTAGCGTTATTTGGTTATGATCCGCTGGTCTACGACATTGGGCGTGGCGCGCTGGAAGCGGCAGGCATTGGCTTGAACGTTGGCCCCGGCGATGTGGCCGCGCGCGGCAACTTCTGCACGATTGATGAGCATGGTCTAATCACCGACCGACGTGCAGGCCGCATCCCGACCGAGAAAGGGGCAGAGGCAGTCAGGTCTCTGTGCGAGATCATTGTCCCTGAAGTCCAGATCGATGTGCAAGAGGTCAAAGAACATCGCTTTGCCCTAGTCCTACGCGGAGAGGGGCTTGATTCGCGTGTCAGCGAGACCGACCCACTGGGAACTCAGCTTGCCCCTCTCCCAGTTAGGCCAGAAGTGGATGAGGCAAAGCGCACTGCCGATCTCCTCAACCAGTGGATCGCTCAGGCCCGCGAGAAGCTAAAAGCCCATCACCCGGCCAATATGGTTACCCTGCGCGGCTTCGCCACCGACCCGAACCTGCCTAAGTTCCAAGATGTGTATAAACTGAATCCCGCCTGTGTGGCTGTCTACCCGATGTACAAGGGGGTCAGCAGGCTGGTCGGCATGGACATCATTGAAACCGGGGCCCACGATACACCTCTTGATGAGTTCAACCGGGTGGCGGATGCCTGGCCGTCTTATGACTTCGTGTTCTGCCATATCAAGGCCACTGACAGTCGGGGTGAGGACGGCAACTTCGACAGCAAGGTGGCGGTGATCGAGGAAGTGGATGCGGCCCTGCCTGCGTTGCTGGACCTAAATCCCTCGGTAGTGGTGGTCACTGGCGATCACTCAACCCCTGCGAAGATGAAGCAGCATTCCTTCCATCCGGTGCCGATCCTGATTTGGGCACCAGAGACCCATCGACGTGATGAGGTAGCGGGCTTTGGGGAACGCGAGTGCACGAAAGGCGGGCTGGGCCAGTTCCCTGCCACCGATGTGATGCCGCTGGCCCTAGCCCACGCCAAGCGGCTCAGCCGCTACGGTGCGTGAGCTTGCAACAAATCCGCTCTTTACCCGTCATCTCTATTGCCCGTAGGCTCTGTTCCGTAACGGACGCAGCACGGATACGTAGATGATATAATGAAAGCATCGTGGCTTCTTGGGGAGAGTGGAGAGCTTCATGGGCAGTATTACTTCGGTCTTCTCTGCATTCGGGCTTTCAGCCAGCGCGGGGCTAAACGCCTATCTTCCATTACTGATCGTAGCGGTCGCAGCCAGATTGAACGTCTTCAAGCTGGAACCGCCCTTCCATGTGATGAGCAGCTGGTGGGTCATTGGTGTGTTGATTGCACTCACGCTGGTTGAGATGTTTGTGGATAAGATTCCAGCGGTTGATACAGTAAACGATGTCATCAACACCATCATCCGCCCGGTCGCCGGAGCGATCCTGTTCGCGGCGACGGCCAATATCATCACCGATATATCCCCCGTATTGTCAATCATTCTGGGGTTGTTCGTTGCCGGGGGCGTCCATGCAGCTAAAGCGACCGCCCGCCCGGTAGTCACAGCAACTACCGCCGGAGTAGGCAACCCGGTGGTCAGCACAGTTGAAGACGCCATTTCCGCCATCACAGCGCTGGTGTCGGTGCTGATCCCCGGCCTTGTGCTGATCATTGCCACCACTGGGATCGTGCTGTTTTTGTGGTGGCGATTGCGCCGCATCGACCGGGAGCAGGCACGCACGCGCTAGGCCTTAGCCCGGACGCAGCAGGCCCCAGAAGGGGAAGCTCCAACCTATCGCAACAGGTATGTTGCGGCGGGCCGCCGCGAAGGGTATGCTTCCTTTCACATTCTGATCCCTCCTACCTGGGGCCTCTTTATGACTTCTTCCCCCTCCCGTAAATGGTGGACCATGCTGGGCATCGGCATGGGTGTGTTTATGTCCACACTCGATTCGAGCATTGTCAACGTGTCGTTGCCGACACTGGTTGAGGAGCTGCATACCTCGTTGGCTATGATCGAGTGGGTCATACTGGCTTATCTGCTGGTTGTCACCTCGCTCATCCTAACTATGGCCCGGCTGGGTGACATGTTTGGCAAAAAGAAGTTTTACACACTGGGGTTGGGGTTGTTCACCGCCGGATCACTGCTGTGCGGGCTGGCCCCTGGCATCTTATGGCTGATCGGCTTCCGGGCACTGCAGGGGTTAGGGGCGGTGATGATGTTCGCGCTGGGCGCGGCTATTATAACCGAGGTCTTCCCCCCTCAGCAGCGCGGGCAGGCGCTGGGCATTATGGGAGGGATCGTGTCAGTGGGGATCGCGATTGGCCCGTCGCTGGGCGGCCTGCTGATCGGGTTGGTAGGCTGGCGTTCGATCTTCCTGGTCAACGTGCCGGTGGGTGTGGCGGCGATGATTATCGTCGCACGGGTCGTGCCACCCTCAACAATCGGCTTGGCGGGTCAACGTTTCGATCTGATCGGGGCGTTACTCCTGTTCGCCACCCTGTCTTCTTACGCGCTTGGCATGACGTTGGGGCAACATGAGGGCTTTGCCGCACCCCATACTCTGGGGTTGCTCGGCTTCGCCCTCCTAGGACTAATTGGATTTGTAGCGCTTGAATCGCGCCTGGAACAACCAATGATCGATCTCCGGTTGTTCGGGAACCCCCTGTTCGGGATCAACCTGCTGATGGGCTTCCTGGTGTTCATCATGATCGGTGGCTACTTTCTGTTGCCGTTCTATCTGGAGCTGGTCAAGGGCTTCCCAACTGAGCAGGTAGGATTGATGCTGGTCGTATTTCCAGCTTTGATGGGCCTGACTGCGCCCATTTCTGGCACACTCTCTGATCTG
>DAOTYF010000033.1:0-11001 GCA_034434995.1 Anaerolineae bacterium | reverse complement strand
CGGCGTGGCGGTAAATATCCATTGCGCCGGTGAGCCACGCGAGGCGCGCCAGCCCCTCGTGGGACGCCACATTGAATGCGGTCAGCGCAGCCATTACAACGGCGATTCCGGCGCTGGCGAAACGTGTCGAGAAGGGCCGGCGCTGGGGGGAGGCAAAGAGGGACATAGACGGCTCCTAAGTAGACTCTCTTCCGGCACTGACTCTCTCTCAGTATACCAGCGACATTTCTGTGCGCCACTGGCGGGGCATAAGTCGGGTCGAATCGCTCTTGGCTGCCGGTCCGGAGGGTGCTACGATCTGCGCGGCTCGCACAAGGGGGATGGGAGCATGGCTGAACCTACCTACGATGTGCTCAGCTATGGGACAATAGGACTCGACCGGATACTGCGCGTCCCACACTGGCCGCGCCCGGACATCAGCACTCACGCCACCGATGAGGCGTTGCACCTGGGTGGGAAGGCCACCAACAGCGCGGTCTTTTTGGCGACGTGGGGGCTTTCTGTAGCGGTATGCGGGACGACCATCGGGGATGATCTTCTCGGCGAGACGCTGATGGAGATTTTGAGGGGCCACCCGCGCATCAGCACCCGCTATTTGCAGCGGAAGGCGGGCTTGCAGAGCATGTACTGCTGTATCCTGGTCACGCCCGATGGCGAGCGGGCGATCATCGGTGTGCACGCTGACGAGAACCCCCCTACACCGCCCAGCGTGGAGATGATCGCAGACGCCCGGCTGCTCACACTCGATCTATACGGGGGAGCGGAGCGGGTAGAAGCCGCTCGGCTGGCGCATCAGTTGCAGCGCCCGGTGGTGGTCGGCGATGTGCGCAACCCGGCTCACCCGGTGTTGCCCTACACGACGGTTGCCATTGCCTCGAACCCCGAACTGCGCGCGATAGGATTGGAACCACCCCAATTCGCCCAGGTTGCACAGGGGAATGGGGCGAGACAGGTTATCGTCACGCAGGGAAGCCAAGCGGTAATGGCGTTTGATGCGGATGGGCGGGTGTGGGAGATTCAACCTCCGCAAGTAGAGGTGGTCGATTCGACCGGGGCAGGGGATGCATTCCGAGCCGGGGTGGTGTTTGGGCTATTAGCGGGGCTACCGCTGGTGGAGTGCGCAGCGCTTGGAGTGGCAGCCGGATCGCTGAATGTAGGGCGGGCAGGGGCTGCCAGCGATCCGCCGTCTCTGGCGACGCTTCAGGACCTTGCCCGAAGCGTGGCACGGCGGCTCAGATACGGGTGAGGTCATCACCTAAACTGCGGGCGAAGCCGAGCAGGCGGGCCCGGTTGGTCAGAAAGCGAAGGCCCTGGTAGGCCACATCGCTGGCCCCGCCAAAGTCTTCAGCCAGGTCCTGCCATACCATGACACGATACTGGTCATTGGAAAGGCGATTCAGCCACAGTTCGAAGCAGGGTGTTGCCGGGGCGAAGGTCAGGTAGCCGCGGCTGTGTTGTTGAAGGAAGGTGGTCAGGTCCGTTGCCAAGCGGTGAAGGTCGCGGCGTGGCAGACTTCCCGTGCGCTGGAGGAATAACTCCTTCTCCCCATCTAGCATGTGCTGAATGAACAGGCTGGTCTGACAGGTCACCCACTCGACCGGCTGTGGGGCGGCTTGGGCAGCATCGCGTGGCAAGAGGGTCAGATGGAACTCGGCGGGGTATTCAGGACGGGCCTGCCCATCGTTGGGCCAATGCGCGATGCTCAACAGCTTCGCCATGTTCCCCCGCCTTTGCTGCGGCAGCCAGGCATGATCTTGTCAGGACCCGACCTGGCTTGTAGGCGCCTCAATCCTGACCACCGCCTGTATCGAGATTGAGCATCTCGCGGACTTTGGTGATCAGGTCGTGGTGCAGGATAGGTTTCTGGAGGTAATCATCGGCGCCTGCGTTCATACCCTGTTCCACGGACTCAGGGTCGCCGCGGGCTGAGAGGATCAAGATAGGCAACTCGCGGGTTTTGCTGTCGGCGCGGATGCGACGGCACAATTCGATTCCATCCATGCCGGGCATCATCACGTCGAGGATGAACATATGAGGGGTTATATCCTGGAGCTGGTTGAGGGCGTCATAGGCGTTGCTGGCTTTGATCACCTCGAAGCCGCCACGCTCCAGCATGATAGCGATCAGCGTCAGTGCGCCAACCTCGTCATCAACTACCATGATGCGATGCTTCATCTTATGGTCGCCCCTCACCCATTGAGCGCGCTACATTCCCAATGGTTCACTGGAACCGCTACTTAGTCTATGCGAGTTAAGCGGGAATGCAACTTAAGGGCACGCACCAGGATCGGCTGCGATGGCGCCACCGGTTGTATGTCCAAGCTCCCGGATAGTGGATCGAGCCGAATGGGTCATTAGAAACAGCACGGGAGAGTTACTTGATCCTTGGCCTGCTGTTCCTCCCCATGTGCTCTAGTGTAGCACATTTCACGGCAGAAAGTTGAGGGAATCTGCGAGAGGTTGGGGTGTCTCTGTATTGTCTAGGCATGGTGGGGTCGAACATCGCTCTCGACTCGGGGTGTCGGGGGCCGAGGTGAGGGGTTGTGTGGGGCTGCCGCTACGGTCTTGTCCAGAGAACTTGGTGTATAATACGCGCTATTGCCATATCAGGCGGGAGGATCAGCTTGCGGCTTGCACAGGCCGGAGATGTTGTGCTGCTGGTCAGCCAGAAGGATCGCAAGGGCTACATCCGACGCCTGCAGCCAGGTGCCCAATTACATACCCAGCGCGGCCACCTGAGCCACGATGATCTGATCGGGCAGCCGATTGGGGCAACGGTCTTCACTCATCTGGGCTTCCCATTCTACCTGTTGAGGCCCACCACGGACGATCTGGTGCGATATCTGCGTCGGGAAAGCCAGATCATCTTTCCCAAGGATGCGGGCTATATTATTATGAAGCTGGGTATACAACCGGGATCGCAGGTGATAGAGGCTGGCACAGGCAGCGGGGGGCTGACTCTGGCTCTGGCGACTATCGTAGGGGATGATGGGCACGTCTATTCGTATGATGTTCGTGAGGACATGCAGACCCTGGCAAAGCGCAATCTGAAACAAGCAGGGTTGGGCCACCGTGTCGCGCTGAAGTGCCGTGACGCGGCGCAGGGGTTCGACGAGACAGAAGTAGACGCGGTCTTTCTAGATATGTTGATTCCCTGGGAGGCGCTGCCAGCAGCGCGGAATGCCCTGCGCGGGGGCGGGGTGATCGGCTGTCTCGTCCCGACGGTGAATCAGCTTATGAGCATGGTAGCGGCCTTAGAGGCTCACCCGGGGTTTGCCTTTGTGGAGGCTGAAGAGTTAATTTTGCGCGGTTACAAAACGATCCCCGCACGCATCCGGCCCGAGGACATGATGATCGGACATACGGGCTACCTGATATTTGGCCGGGCGGTGCTGCCCCCCACGACCGGCATCCAGGAGAAACCCACCACGCATGATGTAGGCGTGGAGGTGGAGGACGAGGAGAGTGCACGATGATCCGACAGGGCTTGCACGACGCGCGTATCCGGCTGCTGGGCGGCACAGGGCTGGCCCTGATGGTGATCCTGGCCTGCCAGTTCGGTGGGGTGGCTCAGTTGCAGCCGAGCGCTACTCCCCAGCAGTTAGCCCCCACGCCGCTGCCCGTGCTCCCCGGTGAGGTCACGAGCACTCCCTCCGGCCCGCCGCCTGGACCCACCTCGGCGGCGGGTTACGCGCCGGGCGCCGTGATCGTGGAGCAGGCCCTGAATCTGAATGCGAGTCAGGGCGGGCCAGTGGAGGTCGCCTTCGAGGCCATCGCCGAGCAGGTGATCCGGATAGAGGCAGCCCGGTTTGGCGGGGCGGTTGATTACGAAATGGCGCTGGTGGATCAATTCGGCAACTACCTCGCCACCCTCGACGCGCATGTGGGGCGCGATATTGAGACGCTGACGGAGTTCACGCTGCCCTTTCATGGCACATACCAACTGGTGCTGACCCCTATTGATGGGGTCGGAACGGTGAACGTGAGAGTGACTGCACTGGGGCCACCGAGCGGGGGAGGGGTCATAGACGAGGTTCCGTATTCGGCCAACGGTCTGATCAGCAACCCCGAGGTCTATCATACCTACCAGTTCCCTCTGGCGGAGGGGGACACGGTGACCATTGCCGCGCGCGCCAATGTGGCCGGTGCACCTGACCTGCGGATGGCGCTATATGGGCCGGATGGCCGATTTATCGCTGAGGTGGACGATCTCGATCCGCCAACCGATCTGAATGCTGTCCTGCCGGGCTTCATTGCACCGCTGACGGGAACCTACTTTGCCATTGTCTCGAATTATGGTGATGCAATTGGAGCGTACATCTTCAGCATTACATCCGACACAGAGCCGCCGCAGGCAGCAGGGGGGCCAGACATTGTCTACGATAATCCGTATCGCGCCGCGTTTGCGGATCGGAGCACACTGGCAGCCACATTCGATGGGACAGTGGGGGACATCCTGCGGGTGGATGTAACTGATCCGACCGCCGGGCTGGATGTGGACATCTATCTGTTCAGCCCATTCAACCAGATCATTGCCTATGCGGTAAGTCAGGGGGCGGGGGAGGGTGAGGCTATCAGCGAAGTGCAACTTCCTTACACGGGCCGCTACCGGCTGGAGCTGCGGCCTATTGGGTCAGGCCAGGCCACCTTCACCCTAACCCGGTTGCCGCTGGAAGCATTAACCGGCGGCGGATTGTTGGGGGACGGAGCCAGCGCGACGCGCTCCGGGGCGTTCACCGCGCCCAATACCTTTCATTTCTACCAGTTCAGCGCGGTCGCAGGTGACAGGATCACGCTGAGGGTCACCTCAGCCGAGGATGCGCGCGATCTTGACATCGGTTTTGCATTGCTGGGGCCGAGCGGAAGACAGCTTGCCTTTGCGGATGATTCGGATGGGAACCAGCCCAGCGACCCCGCCCTAGTGGATTTCGAGGTGCGGCAGACTGGAGCCTTCACAGTGGTGGTGTATGCGTTCACTGAGGCAGCAGGCGCATACGATCTGAGTTTTTCGCGGGAGCGGTGACCCCACCTGGGCCTGTCTTCTTCCATACGTCGAAGGAGGAGAGCGATCCCGGAGGAAATCTGCGGATGGCATGGCCTGATGGGGGATGGATTAGACAGTGCAGCTCGGCGATCCTCGCCGGGCTGATTTGTATCGGATGCGCGGCGGGCCGTGACGACAGCATCACCCCGCCGCCCACACCGACTGCCTGGCCGACGCTGGCTCCCCTGCTGTCGCCCGCGAGCGGCTCACCGGCGGCCCCCCTTTCTGGCCCCCATCTGATCGAGAAGTTCCGCGCTGAGATCGTCGAGGGGGCAGCCGCGATCTACCCACTGGAAGGGCACGTTGACCAACCAGTGCGGATCGAGGTGATCGTGCTGGAAGGGTCACTTGATCCGCAAATCAGTGTCAACAGCCCGGCAGGCCACCAGTTGGCTCTGGCCGATCACGGCGGCCTTGGCGAGCCGGAGGTCATTGGGGAGTTTCATTTTCCTGCTGCGGGCTTCTACGAGCTTGGCATTGGGGCCGTCTCAGGCAATGGGCAGGTGGGGGTATCGATCTATCGGTTGCAACCTGCTCGGCTGGAGGGGAGTGAGTTTACATCCCTCGATCAGGAGTTACATGGGAGTATAACCCAGCCCGTCACCTATCATAGTTTCCATCTGCTGCTGGAACGGGGGAAGCGGGTGGACATCGTGGCGACGGCCCAAACCGAGGGCCTCGATCTGCTGTTTGATCTGTATGGGCCGGATGAGACATTGCTGGCTAGCCGGGATGATGTCGTCGGGAAAGACCCCTGCCTGTGGGACTTCATGCCGCGTCAGACGGGAATCTACACGATAGTGCTCAGCAACTATGGCGGATCCACCGGGGACTACACACTGCGTGCCAGCATGGCGGAGCCTGGCGACGAGGCAGCGATAGGCATTCGCACCCCACTGGAACTCCGTGCTTTCCCCCAGCGGAGCAGATGGCTCGTAGTACCAGGTCGCGCACTTCAGGCGCTACGGATCGAGGCACGCCCCCTCAGCCCCGGTGTGGACATCAGGATAGCCCTGTATGACCAGTATGGGAATCGGATCGTGGCGGCTGATCGGGGGGGACCTGGGATGGCGGAATTGCTTGCCTTTGTGCAATTGCCGTTCGATGGGGATTACCAGCTCGAGTTCTCGGCGTTGGGGGAGGATGGATCGATAGACTACCTCATCCGGCTCACTGGAGCAGCGGATGTCGAACTGGGGGGACGGGTCGCGCTGAGCATCTTCCCGCGCGAAGGCCAAATCCTCGAACCGGGCACGGTGATTGCCTACGCCTTCGACGCCGAGGCGGGCGACCTGGTCGGCATCTCTGCACGGCCTGCTGCCGATACGGGACTCGATCTGGGCTTCGATGTGTACGGACCAAACGGCTACCTGCTGGCGAGCCACGACGACGATGTGGACAGGGACCCCGTTGCTGACCGGATCGAGCTGCCGCTCACCGGGCGTTACGTGGTAGCGCTGTGGAACTATGCTGACACGACTGGGCCGTATGAGATCGTCATTGCCAACCCGGAGGCCCCGGTCGCTCCACCCGATTAGCCGCCCGCAGGAGTTCGGGGCAGAGGGTGGGAACAAGATAGCAGCCGGGCGTGCCGGCTGCGGTCGTACTTGGGGTTGGTGAAGATGACTATTCCTCTTCCTCGGCCCTGCGTTCGCGGATGACCTCAGGCTCAGCAGGTGCTTCCCCGATTATCTCTTCCTCGACGATCTCAGCAGATGGATAGTCGAGCTTGGCGATCAGCTCATCCGGGTCGCTGACCAAAGTGACCCCAGCAGGCAAGCTGAGGTCGCTGGCTAGAATGGGTTGGCCCATCTCGGTAAGGGTGCTGAGATCGACCTCAATGTGCGAAGGAAGGCTGGCGGGCAGTGCCTCCACTTCGACGGTAGTGGCTAAATGCAGCAGAATCGCCTCGCCTGTGGCGACCAGGGGGGACTCATCGACCAGAACGAGCGGGATATCGGCCCGGATCGGGCGGTCCATAGCAACCCGGTAGAAATCAACGTGCAGGATATCGCCGCGCAAGGGATCGCGCTGCACATCGCGGGCCAAGGTTGGGATGAGCTGGCCACCGATGTTGAGTTCGATGAGCTGAGTACCCCCCGCCTGCATGAGCGCCTGTTGAAGTGCTCTGGCATTGACCTGGAGGTTGATGTTCTCGAACTGCGGCCCGTAGACGATGGCGGGCACAAGTCCCCTGCGGCGCAACTGCTTGACCTTCTTACCGAGAATCTCGCGTATCTCGGCCTCTAGCTGGTACGTCTGAGCCATTTCTCTTTCTCCTGTCACGCGGTGTGCCGATACACACGGCGCTATCACCTAGAGAGGGCAAACAAAATGGGCGCTCCTCCTTGCCCAGGCGAAGGGCCAGGAACGCCCCGCCGACGATATTGTACCGAGCGGCAGAGGGGGCGTCAATAAGTGTCAGGCTCCACTCGTGGCTGGGTGGCTTGCTGGCTGGCCCTTTCGCGCCATGCTTCGCCCGCGCTGTGCGCCGATTGGCTCGTGCGGGGGCGGAAAAGGGATGGTAAGCTAGGGGCGTCTTTCGAACATATACCTACCCACGAAAAGCCCACCGTATGGCCGATGTCACCAGCCAGCTAGTCAACTTCACGACCGTTTTCCTCGGCATCTTCATTGAGGCTGCGCCGTTCCTGCTGCTTGGCACGGTGGCGTCAGGGCTGGTGGAGGTATTTGTCCGGCGGGAGGATTTGCTGCGCCTCATTCCGCGCAACCCCTTATTAGCCACATTGGTTGGCGGGGTGATGGGGTTTAGCTTCCCGGTGTGCGAGTGTGGGGTGGTTCCGCTGACGCGGAGGTTGTTCTCGAAGGGGCTGCCCGCCTCGGCGGGGATTGCGTTTCTGCTGGCCGCGCCCATCATCAACCCGGTCGTATTGGCGAGCACTTATGCTGCGTATGGCTGGGGTACTATCCTGGCAGCCCGATTTGGTCTGGGGCTGCTGGTTGCCTGCGCGGTGGGGCTGGTCTTCTCTCTGCATCCCAGGCCAGCACAGATGATGCTTCCCCAGGCGTTTGCTCCGTTCTCCGGCGCGTCGGGCGAGACCCTCGCTCTGGAGCCAGTGATACCGCTGGGGGTGCGCTTCCAAAATGCACTGCGAGTGGCGGCAGACGAGTTTTTCGAGATGGGGCGCTATCTGATCGTCGGCTCCGCGCTGGCGGCGCTAATGCAGACGGCGGTGCCTCAGAGCGCCCTGCTGACGGTCGGCTCCGGGCCTGTGGTCTCCGTGATCACGATGCAGGCCCTCGCCTTTGTGCTGTCCGTGTGCTCGACGGTGGACGCATTCCTTTCGCTGGCGTTCGTCAACACGTTCACCACCGGATCAATCCTGGGCTTCTTGGTCTTCGGGCCGATGGTGGATATCAAGAGCACACTGATGTTCCTGGGCGTATTCCAGCGCAAGATTGTCGCGTATTTGGTCGTGCTGCCTTTCCTGATGGTTCTGCTGGTAGGGGTGTTCATCAACCTGAACATAGCGTGGCGATGAGGGGATCATGACGGTACGGGCTTTCACGCGATTCAAGGCGCTGCTGCTGATCCTGATGGCGTTGTTCTTCGCCGAGAAGTACGTCAGCGGGAAGCTATACTTCTACATCGGGCCGCGTTTTAGCTGGCTGGCGATTGTCGCCGTGGGGCTGCTGATCCTGCTGGCCGGGTCGTACAACCTGGTCGAAGGGCAAAAGGGCCGTGATCCCTCTACGCACAAGCACGAACACCCCTATAGCGGCCCAGTGGACAGAACAGCGGTGTGGTCGCTGGTGATGGTGGCCCTGCCGCTCGTGCTGGGGGTCCTGGTTCCAGCCCGGCCTCTGGGGGCCAGTGCCGTACCGAATCGCGGGGTGACAACCAACCTGGCGGTGGCTGCGGATCGGAATAGCGATACGCTGTCAGTCGTTCCTGCGGAACGGAACCTGCTGGATTGGGTACGTCTGATCAGCGCCAACCCGGACCCGGGGGCGCTCAATGGGGAGGAAGCCGATGTAGTCGGCTTCGTCTACCGCGACCCGCGTTTTGCGAGCGATCAGTTCATGGTGGCGCGATTTACCATCACCTGCTGTGTGGCCGACGCCCTGGCGATTGGCGTGGTGGTCAGCGCGGATGAGGCGGCGGAGTACCCCCCCGACACCTGGGTGCGCGTGAGGGGGACGTTCCAGGAGGGTTATCTGGACGAGGCAGCGGTGCCGGTGCTTATGGCGGACGAAATCACACCCGTGCAACCACCAGAGCAACCCTATCTGTATCCCTAATGCGAGCGGGTGGTGGGGGCGACGTTCATTGGCAGATGAATAGAGTTACGCAGTTGAAGAAAGAGCCTGGAACCGGACGGGGGGCTTGAAACCGCTCGTCAAAGGGCCACCTGCGTACCACCTGCGTAAGCTCGAACGGATTGGTTTTGCTGATGCTGGAAACCTTTGATCGGATCGTGGTTGGGGTGGTCGCAGCACTGGTGGCGGGGATTGCCGTGGTTATCGCGCTGGGGGATCACGTCGGGGTCCCGATCCGCGACGTCAGCCCGGCAGATGGGAGCCAGCCGCCCATCACCGCCCCGATTCGTGTGACGTTCGCAGAAGCGATGAACCGCGAGAGCGTCGAGGCGCGGCTGAGCATAGAGCCAGCCATCGAGGGGCGCTTTCACTGGGAAGACAATATGGTGATCTTCACGCCTGCCTCCCCCCTCACCCCCGGCCAGACCTACAGCGCGACTCTGGCAGAGGGGATCGAAAGCGCTGCCGGGCGGCGCAGCCCGCGCCCGCTGAGCTGGTCATTTAGCCCACGCACCCCTCGTGTGATGTACCTTGCCCCGGCGAATAGCGATCTCCGCAGTCTGTGGCTGATAGCCGCGGAGGGCGACCTGCCGCGCCAGCTCTTCGCCCCTCAGTATGGCATCTTCAATTATGCTCCCAGCCCCGACGGAGAGCAGGTTGCCGTATCGGTGCTGAATGAGAATCTGACCTCGGACTTGTGGTTGTTGAACTCGGATGGCTCGAACGCAAGGTTGATCCTCCCCTGCAGCCCCGGCTCGTGTAGCAACCCGGCCTGGTCGCCGGATGGCACGATGATCGCATACGAGCGGCAGGAAGTTGCGCCATCGGGGGCGCCTGGCCCCAGCCGGGTGTGGTTATATGACGTGGCGACTGGCAGGACAGCCCCCGTATTTGAAGATAACCAGGTGCTTGGCTTTGGGCCTGCCTGGAGTCCGGACGGGGCACGGCTGGCGTTCTTCGACGGAAGCGCACAGGCAATCCGGGTTGTGGCCATGGATGGCAGCAGCAGCTATCTGCTGCCCAGCCAGATGGGTGAGGTGGGGAGTTTCTCGCCGGATGGCAGTGCGATGGTCTACACCGATATCCGACCGGTTGGGCAGCAGTTCTATGCGGAGCTGTGGCTGGCGACCTTTGGTGTAGACGGCGGGCTACAGCCATTGATCGCGGCGGCGGAGGAGGATCAGTCCGCCACATGGTCCCCGGACGGGCGGCAGATCGCGTTTGCTCGCCGCCGGATCGACCGACAGGGAGGGTTCGGCGGACAGCTTATGATCTATGACCTGACCTCGCAGGAACTTCGGGCGCTCACCAACGACTCGGCGTATAACCACACACGCTTCGAGTGGAACCCGACCGGTGAGCAGATTCTGGTGCAACGTTTTAACCTGGAAGCGATCAATGGCGCGCCCGAGCTGTGGGTCTATGATCTGGAGGATGGATCGCTGCGGCTACTGGTGGAGAATGCCTTTGCAGGGAAGTGGGCACCGTAGACCCTTCCCCTACTCGTTGCTGATTCTGTGATCGGGAACTTGAGGAACGCCCCGTGCATGAATCGAGTCGAAGTGAACCCCCACAACCCCGGCTTGGCCTGCCATTCCTTTTGCTGGGGGGGCTGTTTGTTGGCGCACTGATGGCTGTGGCGGTGCTCATCCTGGGGCCGGGGCGCGGGTCTGGGG
>DAOTYF010000032.1:0-25125 GCA_034434995.1 Anaerolineae bacterium | reverse complement strand
GCAGCCTGGGTGCGACCCCGCCTCAGCTTGATGTCGCCGGAGCAGATTCAGCAGGTACACGAAGGCTCGCTCCAGATTCTTGCCAGGACGGGGGTGCGGGTCGATTCAAAGCGGGCGCTGGACGTGTTCGCCCGCCAAGGTAGGGGCGGCGTTCGGATTGACGGAGACCGCGTTTACTTCGAACGCGAGGTCGTGGAATGGGCGATCCAGGTGTCGCCGCCCACCATCGACGTGTACGACCGCCGGCGTGAGAAGGCTTTCACCCTCGGCGACGGGCAGACCCGCTTCGGCGCAGGGGTGACTAATCTCTACTATCAGGACCCGCTGACGGATCGGGTCGTGCCCTTCGCCCGTCAGCACATGGCGCTGGGGGTGAGGCTGGTCAGCGCGCTGCCCAACTTCGATGCGATCTCCACGCTGGGCATCCTGCGCGACCTCGATCCAAAGGTGGCCGACCTGTACGCGGTGTTGGAGATGGTGAGCAACACCACCAAGCCGCTGATCCTGCTCATCTCAGACGAATATCTATTTCCCGCTGTGCTCGAGATGCTGGAGGACCTACATGGCGATATCGGGTCGAGGCCGTTCACCATTCCCTATCTGAACCCGGTCACGCCGCTGGTGCTCAACGAGGGCACGGCAGAAAAAGCGCTCGATGCGATTGAGCGCGGCCTGCCTTTCATCTACTCGAACTACGGCATGGCCGGGGCCTCGACGCCCATCACCTGCGCGGGGGCGCTGACCCTGCTCAACGCCGAGCTGATGGTCGGGCTGGTGCTCAGCCAGTTGGCGAAGGAAGGCACGCCGATCATCCTGGGCAGCCTGCCGACTTTCTTTGACATGAAGACGATGGTGGATTTTCTCGACCCGCAATCCTATCTGATGAACCTGTGCTGCGCGGAGATGATGGCCCACTACCGCATCCCGCACGCGGGCACGTCGGGTAGCGGTGAGGGCTGGGGCCTCGATCCGCTTGCGGTGGGCAACATCTGGCTGAACCAGCTCACCGCCCTGTTGGGGAAGGCGGGGCTGGCCCCCTTCGTCGGCAGCACGCTCAATTCAAAGGCCTATTCACCGTCCAGCACTGTTCTGGCCGATGACGTGATCGGGCGGGCACGGCTGTTCGCCAACGGCTTCACGCTTGACCAGACCACCCTCGGTGTCGAGGAAATAGTCGAGGTCATGGCAGCGGATGGTCATTTCCTGACTACGGCCACGACCATCCGCCGCTACCTGAATGCCTACTACAACCGCATGTTCCCACACTACAGCCTGGAGAAGTGGGAGGAGCTGGGCCACCCTGATGCGAACCAACTCGTCCGCGAGCGAGCACGTGACCTACTGGCTGAGGCACAACCCCCTCCCGATCATGACGACCTGCTCGCGCGCGGCGAGGCGTTCATCAGGCGGCTTGCCTGATCGCACAGGAAAAGATCGCAGCAGGGCTACTGTCCCCGGCGGGCAAGATTAAGCGTCAGCAGCCCACCGTCGCCAGAGCCAGCACCGCTGTGGTGATCCAGACGATCATGTTTAGCACGGGCGAAAGAGAGGGATTCTGTCCCCGCGATTCCATGGCTCCTCCTGAAAGCGTTCGGTGGTCAGCGCTATGCGTCGTTCATCAGGCTGGTATGCCTGCGATCCGTTCGTAACCAGCCATGCCAGCGGCGGGGGTAGTTTGACACAGATGGGAAGATTTGGGAATCTCACCATGTCGGCGGGTTGGCGCGGCGCAGATCATCGAGCACAGCAACCAGCTCGGCAGGGAGGGGGGCGAGGAAGATAAGCCGTTTGCCTGTTGAGGGGGAGTCGACCTGAAGTTCGGCGGCGTGCAGGAAGATGCGGTTGGGCAGCGGGATGCCTGGCTTGCGGCGGCCATACACCCTATCCCCTACTACTGGATGGCCCAGCCAGGCCAAATGCACCCGAATCTGGTGCGTGCGCCCAGTGAGCGGTTCTACATCCAGCAGGCTGTGCGCAGCGAACATCTCCGCCACGGCGTAGTGGGTGATTGCCGGGCGCCCTTGGGGAATCACCGCCATCCGCTTGCGCTGCCTCGGGTCGCGGCCAATCGGGGCGTCAATCACACCCCGGCTGCTTTCGGGGATGCCCTCAACCAAGGCCACATATCGTTTGGTCACTGTGCGCGCCTTGAACTGCGCCTGAAGCGCCTTGAGGGCGGCAGGGGTTTTGCCCATCACCAGCACGCCGGAGGTATCCTTGTCCAGCCGGTGCACCACCCCGGCGCGTTCCTCCCCGCTGACGCGGCGCATCTCTGGCCAGCGGGCCAGTGCTGCGTTGACCAGCGTCCCGCGCTCGCTGCCGTGCGCCGGGTGGACGACCATCCCGGCGGGCTTGTGGATGGCTACCAGGTCTGCATCCTCGTAGATCACGTCGAGAGGGATCGGCTCAGCCGGGATGGTGCGATCTCGCGGTGGGGGCAGGTTTACGCTGATCGTCTCACCTACCGAAAGGCGATAGGAGGGCCTGACTGTGGCCCCGCCAACGCGAATCTCGCCCGCTTTGATCAGGCGCTGCACCTCTGTCCGGCTCAGCGAGGGAAGGGCGTCGGCGACGAACCTGTCAAGCCGCTGGTTGTCAACGTTGACAGCAAGTTCAAGCATCATGGGTAGTGATAGTCAAGATTCGTCGCTCTATCGGCGTGCTGATCGTGAAAGCTCAACTTTGGCCACTGCTACGAAGGCTGGAACAGGGCAACCCTGTCCCGTGCGTGTGATCCAGGTGGTGGCAGGGATATTATCGCATATCCAGCTTCTGAGCAGCAGCCGCGACGCCTAACACATCTTCCGCACATCCCACCATACGGAGCACGAAACGCGCATAAGCCTGCGCAACCTCTTCCGGCGACAAGGGGCCGCCTATCTGATACCAGATATCCACCGACGTGCACATCGTGAGGATAGAGATGCTGGCCAGTTTAACATCCGATTCCGTGAAAATGCCTCTATCGACACCTTCGCGGAGCAATTCCCTCAGGATTGCCTCATACTCATCACGCAGGGCCACCACCTGAGGACGGCTCTGCTCACTCAAGCCCCTGAGTTCATTATCAACCACGGCTGCCTCGGGGGCGTGCTCGATGTGGAATCGAATGTGCTCCCTGACGAAGGTGGACAGCCGGGTGGCCGGATCAGGTGGGCTTTCTGCCAGCGCTGCCTCAACCTGCTCTCTCAGGGCCGTCAGGGTGTTCACCATCACGTGATACAGCAGGGCCTCTTTGGTAGGGAAATAGTTGTAAATGCTGGGGGCGCGGATGCCCGCCTGCTTGGCAATACCGCGCATGGTGGCTGCGTGATAGCCGCGTTGGTAAAAGATTCGCACAGCGGCAGCGCAGACCTGCCCCATGGTGTTACTGCCCCAGAGACTGGCCTTTTGCATCCAGTTTTCCCTCTCTTTCCACCAATCGATCTTGACATTTCGGCCCTTTGGGCACTATTATAGGGTAAACTAACGAACGTTAGTTTGTCAACTGCCTTATCATCTCATGCCTGGGTGGTGCTTGCTGCCAGATCGGGGCAGCTCAGCGATGACCACATTGTATCGGACAAGGAACATGGATATCCCACACCTGACACAGCGCGTGCTCGAAGGTGAGCGGCGCGCCCTGGCGAGGGTGATCAGCCTGGTGGAGAGCGGGCGTGATAGCGCTGCGGAAGTGCTGGCGTCGCTCTTTCCGTACACCGGCCATGCGCACCGCGTGGGTGTGGCCGGGTCTTCGGGCAGCGGTAAGAGCACGCTGGTCAACGCTCTGGCAAAGGCCATGCGTCGGCGTGGCCTGACGGTCGGCATTGCTGCTGTGGACCCCACCAGCCCCTTCACCGGGGGTGCGATCCTGGGCGACCGGATTCGGATGCAAGACCTGGCTGGCGACCCCGGCATCTTCATTCGCAGTATGGCCACGCGCGGCAGCCTGGGCGGCCTGGCCCGCGCCACCTCAGACGTGGTCGGGATGCTTGATGCGGCGGGCTTTGACGTGGTCTTGATTGAGACGGTGGGAGTCGGCCAGTCCGAGGTGGACATTGCCAGGGCGGCGCATACGACCATTGTGATTGAAGCGCCAGGTCTGGGCGATGACATCCAGGCCATCAAGGCAGGCATCCTCGAAGTGGCCGACATCCTGGTGGTCAACAAGGCCGATCACCCGCACGCGGACAACACTTGGCGCGCCCTACGGGCCATGCTGGACCTGAGCGCGTCGCGACCGCCCTTCGCAGGCCATCATGGAGCGCTGGCCGTCTCCGCCAAGGCCGCTCGTGAGCGCTCCGATGTGTCTGCTGACGAGAAGTGGGCGGTCCGTGTGTTAAAGACCGTCGCCACCACAGGAGAGGGGATCGAGGAATTGTTGGATGCCATCCAAGCCCATCGTGCCTTTCTGGTTACCAGCGGCACGCTGGCCAGTCGCGTGCGCGCGCAGGTGGCCGCTGACCTGGAGGCCCGTCTGCACGAAGCACTATTGGCCTACTTGGTGGACGGCGTGGGTTCCGATGAAATCGAACAGGCAATTGAGCAGGTCTTCACTCGCCAGGTGGACCCTTACACTGCCGCCGCAGGATTAATCCGGCGTGTGCTGGGCACGATGCAGGGCTAAACGTTCTCACATGCTTGTTGCAAGGAGAAAAGGCGTATGTCGGAGAGGGCCAAAGCAGGGCTGGATGGAAAAACGACCCAGGATGGGCGTCAACGTTGGAAGGACGGGGCACTGGCCGACAGCCTGAGCCGCTACTCTCGCCGTAGGGAAACGTTCCAGACCATCTCGGGCCTCCCTATCGCCGACATCTATACGCCAGAAGACGTAGCCGAGGTTGATTTCGAAAGGGATATTGGCTACCCCGGCGAATATCCCTTCACGCGGGGCGTACATGCCACGATGTATCGAGGCCGCCTCTGGACCATCCGGCAGGTGGCTGGTTTCGGCACGGCGGAGGACACCAATCGGCGCTACAAGTATCTGCTGGCGCACGGCGAAACTGGCCTCTCGACTGATTTCGACCTGCCCACTCTGCTCGGACGCGACTCCGACCACCCATTCGCCCGCGCGGAGGTTGGCAAGATCGGCGTCGCCATTGACACCCTGCGCGATGCGGAAATCCTCTGGGATGGCATCCCCCTTGACGAGATCAGCGCCTCCATGACCATCACTGCTCCCGCGGCGGTGCTTATCGCCATGTATGAAGCGGTCGCTGCACGCCAAGGCGTTACTGGCTCGCAGATCACCGGTACGGCCCAGAACGACATCCTGAAGGAGTACACGGCCCAGAACGAATATATCTTCCCTCCTGAGCCTGCCGTGCAGTTAGTGGTCGACACGATGGAGTACTGTGCCAGGACGATGCCGCGCTTTAATCCGGTCAGCGTTAGTGGCTACCACATTCGGGAGGCGGGAGCAACCGCAGCTCAGGAGCTGGCCTTCACCCTGGCGGCAGGTTTCACCTACGCACGTGAGGCCGTCAGGCGCGGCCTTGACATCGACTTCGTCGCCCCCCGCATCTCTTTCTTCTTCGATCTCCATATCGACTTCTTCGAGGAGATCGCCAAGCTGAGGGCGGCGCGCCGCATGTGGGCACGCATGATGCGCGAAAAGCTGGCCGCACGCGACCCGCGCTCGTGGAAGCTACGCACACACTGCCAGACAGCGGGTGTTTCGCTCACCGCTCAGCAAATTGAGAACAACATTGTCCGCACCACCATCGAGGCGATGGCCGGAGTGCTGGGCGGCACACAGTCTCTTCACACTAACTCGATGGACGAAGCCTACCAGATTCCCTCCGAGAAGGCGATCAAGATCGCCGTCCGCACCCAGCAGATCATCGCCGCCGAATCCGGCCTTGCCGACGTGGTTGACCCCCTCGCGGGTTCGTATTACGTCGAATCGCTGACCAACCGACTCGAAGAGGAAGCCTGGGACCTCCTGCGACAGATCGAGGATGTGGGCGGCATGATCCGCGCAGTGGACATCGGGTGGGTTCAGCGGCAGATCGCAGATAGTTCCTACACCTTCCAACGCCAGGTTGAGTCGGGGGAGCGGGCCATTATTGGTGTCAATGAGTACGTCGAGGAAGAATCGGGCGAGCTGTCGCCGGACCTGTTCTTCCAGGTAGACCCGGAGGTGACCGAGCGCCAGATCGCCCGTCTGAACCAGGTGCGTGCTCAACGCGACGACCGTGCCGTTAGAAGTGCCCTATCGGAAGTGCGCCACGCTGCCGCGAACGGGCGGAACGTCATGCCGGCCATCTCCGAAGCGGTGCGGGCCTATGCTTCCATCGGCGAAATCTGTGATGTCCTGCGCGAGGTGTTTGGCGAATACCGCGCTCCCGCCATCTACTAACTTCACTCCGGAGGCAGAATATATGAATAAGATACTGCGCGCTGTGGTTGCTAAGCCCGGAATGGATGGGCATGACCGGGGGGCCAAGATCGTCGCCCGCGCCCTGCGCGACGCTGGTATGGAGGTCATCTATACCGGCATCTTTCAGACCTCCGAAGCTATCGTCGAAACGGTTCTGCAAGAGGACGCCGACATCCTGGGCATCAGCATTCTATCCGGCGCGCACCTGCACTATGCGGAGGAGATCGGCAGGCTGCTGCGCGAATCCGGCCTGGAAGAGGTGCTTTTCCTGCTGGGAGGGACCGTGCCCAAGGAGCATGTGGAGCAGTTGAAGGCCTACGGCGTGGCTGAGGTCTTTGGCCCCGGAACGCATACAGATGAGATTGTCCAGTATATACGTAACTGGGCAGCCGCCCGTGAGAAGGATGGGTAGGGAGACCAGAGGAGAGGAGGCCGCCATGCACGCAGCCGTGCAAACCCTGGGCCATATCGCCCGGCGCAATGCCCGGCACTTCCCCGCCAAGGAAGCGGTGATCGAAGGAGAGGTTCGCCTCACCCATGCCCAACTTAACGAGCGGTCTAACCGCTTGGCACATGCGCTGTGGTCGCGGGGGGTGCGGCCTGGCGACCGTGTCGCATTGTTGGCCCGCAACAACTATCGCTTCGTCGAGATTTACTTCGCACTGCCCAAAATCGGGGCGATTTTTGTCCCTCTCAACTTCTGGGCCAAGGGGCCAGAGCTGGTCTACATGCTCAATCGCTGTGCAGCCAGCGTTCTGATCCTGTCAGGTTCTTACCTGGACGCCCTGGCAGCGATTCAGCCGGATCTGGATACTATCCACGACATCATCGTCTTCGACGGCGATACACCCCCTGGCGCTCTTGCCTACGACGACCTGCTGCAGAGTGGTCACCCCTCCGAGCCGCAAGCCTCCCCTCAGCCTGACGATGATACCCTGATCCTCTTCACCAGCGGCAGCACAGGCCAGCCCAAGGGCGCCACCTACACCCACCGTGGTTTGCTCTATACCGCCAACGCCATGGCCCTGGAATACGGAGTGCGCGAAAGCGATATCACTCTGCACTTTCTCCCCATGTTTTCCTCCAACCTGGAGCACCTCCTGCCCCTAGCCTATGTCGGGGCAACTCACGTCATCATGCCCCGATTCGATCCCGCCCTGGTGTGGCGTACCATTGCCCAGGAACACATCACTCACATTGATGCTGTGCCGACCACCATGCGACTCCTATTGCAAGATTCCAGCCTGAACACCTACGATCACAGCACTCTGCGGCTGGTCACCTATGCCTCCGAGCCGATGCCACCGGCCACGATCATGCAGTGGCTACAAAGCCTGCCGCACACCGAGGCTGTCCAGTTTTATGGCATGATCGAGTTCCTGTGTATCACGGCGCAGCAACCCTGGGCGCAACTGGGCAAGATCGGGACAGTGGGGCGCCCTCATATTGGCACCGATGTGCGCCTGCTGAACGAAGATGGTGAAGAGGTGCCTTCAGGCGAGATCGGGGAAGTGGTCGCTCGAAGCCCTTGCGCCATGCGGGGCTACTGGGACGACCCCCAGGCGACTATTGAGGCTATGCCGGAAGGCTGGATTCGGACCGGGGACCTGGGGCGCTTCGATGAGGATGGCTTCCTGGCACTGGTGGGACGTAAGAAAGATATTATCAAGAGTGCGGGAATGGGCGTCTCGGCTTCCGAGGTGGAGAGTGCCATCTACGAACACCCGGCCATCGCAGAGGCAGCCGTGTTCGGCGTGCCTGACGAAGAGTATGGGGAGGCCGTCCAAGCTGTTGTAGCCCTCAAGACAGGCGCTGTGCTCAGTGAGGAAGAACTGATGCGCTTCTGCGCCGAGCGCCTGGCCGGATACAAGCGGCCTCGCAACGTTGTCATTATGGAGACGCTGCCCAAGACCGGCATCGGGAAGATTGCCAAGAAGGTACTACAAGATGAGTTTCGACACCGAACCAAAGCCTGAAACGGGGATTCATTCCCTGCTGCGCGTGCGTATGTCCGAACACGATGTCCACTATGGCGGCGGACTGGTGGACGGGGCCCGCGTGTTGGCCCTCTTCGGCGACGCGGTGACCGAGCTGATGATCCGCCATGATGGCGATGAGGGGCTTTTCCGCGCCTACGAGAGTATCGAGTTTCTGGCCCCCATCCACGCAGGGGACTACCTCGAAATCCGTGCTGAACTTCTGGAGGTTGGTCATACTTCTCGCAAAGTCCGCTGTACGGCTCACAAGGTCATTCAACCGGCCTACCACATCAATGGCTCCGCTGCTGAGGTTCTGCAGAAACCCGTCTTAGTCGCAACTGCCGTCGGCACAGCCGTGGTGTTGCCCGATAGGCAACGTTACCGCCGGGAATCAACTCAGTGAGTGGAGGATTATAGAGACCAGGGGCGAGAATATGGCGCGTCCTCTCGCCCCCTGGGAAAACCGGCTTCAAGGGGTTCTGATGACCACCATCTGGAGATTCGTCATCTCCTCGATGGCGTACTTCAGCCCCTCACGGCCCAACCCGCTGCGCCGGACCCCGCCGTAGGGCATGTGATCCGCGCGGAACGTTGGCGTGTCATTGACGATCACCCCACCGAAGCTCAGCCGCTTGATCGCCTTGAACACCCGATCTACATCCTGGGTGAACACCGCCGCTTGCAGCCCGTACTCCGTATCGTTGGCAGCGTGGAGGGCATCCTCAAAGTCGTCGTAGGGGATAATGCTGGCGATAGGCGCAAAGGCCTCCTCGGCCACCACCTTCATCTGCGGCGTGACCCCGGTCAGCACGGTTGGCCAGTAGACCGGCCCCTCGCGCCGTCCGCCGGTCAGCACCGTTGCGCCGCCCTGCCGTGCCTCGCTGACCCAGCCCTCGATCCGCACCGCCTCCCCCTGGTCGATCATCGGCCCCACATCCACCCGCTCGTCGAGTGGGTCGCCGACGACCATGCTCTCCGCTGCCTGAACGAATTTCTCCGCGAATGGCTCCATGATCGCCTGCTGGCCATAAATACGCTGCACCGACAGGCATACCTGCCCGGAGTTGTAGTACGCGCCGACCGCCGCCTTTTTGGCCACCAGGTCGAGGTCGGCGTCGGGCGCGACGATGACAGGGGAGGTGTTGCCAAGCTCCAGCGTGACTTTCTTGATCCCTGCCACGCTGGTAATGTGCTCGCCGATGGGCGGGCTGCCGGTGAAGGTGATCTTATCCACCCGCTTATCGGTGATCAGCCACTCGCCCGTTGTGCGCCCCGGCCCGACGATCAGGTTGATCGCCCCATCGGGCACGCCAACCTCCATGAGTATCTGGCACAGCAGCACGGCGGTCAGGGGGGTGGTGCTGGCGGGCTTCAGCACCACTGCGTTTCCCGCTGCCAGCGCAGGCGCAACCTTGTGAGCGACCAGATTTAGCGGGAAGTTGAAGGGCGAGATCGCCGCCACCACCCCCACCGGCTTGCGGATAGTGAAGCCAAAATACCCTTCACCTGAGGGCACAGCGTCCAGTGGGATCGTCTCGCCATAGATGCGCTTGGCCTCCTCGCCAGCAATGGTGAACGTGCCGACCGCCCGGTCAACCTCGATACGGGCGTACTTCAGTGCCTTGCCTGCCTCGGCGGCGATGGTGCGGGCGATCTCCTCCTTGCGCTCGCGGATCGCCTGCGCCGTGCGGAGCAGCAAATCGGCGCGCTTGTGGGCAGGTAGGTCGGCCATGATCGGCGCGGCCCGCTGCGCGGCGGTAATGGCCGCATCTACATCCTCCTGGCGGGCCGTCGGCAGTATGCCGATGGTCTCGCCGGTGTACTTGTTGGTCACAACAAGCGGTTCGCCACCGCTCACCCACTGCCCGCCGATCAGCAGTTTCGCGTCCATGAAGTTGGTTGTTGCAGCCATTGAATGCCTCCTTGCATGAACCCGTCGAGGGTAGCTTAGCTATCTGCCGCCAGCCATCTGCGCCGTGCCGACCTTCTCCACCGCGCGGGCGAACACGTCCACGGCGTGATCAATCTGGTCGCGGGTCACCACCAGCGGCGGGATCCAGCGGATGATGTGCGAATGCACGCCGCAGTTCAGCAGGATGAGCTTCTCGTCCAGGCACGCCTTCTGCACTGCTGATACCAACCCCTTGCCATGATCGCTCGCGCCGGGCACGCTGAATTCAGTGGCAACCATCATGCCCAACCCGCGTACGTCGCCGATGACGGGCTGCTCGCGCTGAACAGCTCGCAGTCGCTCCATCAGGTGCTCACCCAGGCGGGCGGCGTTGTCAACCAGCCCCTCTTCGCGCAGCACCCGGATCGTGGCCACTGCTGCTGCGCAGGCGATAGCGTTGCCGCCATACGTCCCGCCGTGCGATCCCGGCTCCCAGCGGGCCATCAGTTCGCGCCGCGCGACGATCCCGCTTAGCGGCAGCCCGGAGGCCAGTCCCTTCGCCATAATCAGGATGTCGGGCACGACCGCAAAGTGCTCCACAGCGAAGAACCGCCCTGTCCTCCCAAACCCGGACTGGATTTCGTCGGCGATCAGCAGCAGATCGTATTCATCGCACAGTTCACGCAGGCCGCGCATGAAGCGGGCCGGCGGCACGACGTACCCACCTTCGCCCAGCACCGGCTCGATTAACACGGCGGCGGTCTCCGCTGGGGAGGTCTGCATAGCAAGTAAGTTACGAATCTCGCGCAGGCAGAAGTCGGTCGTGTCGTCGTCGCTCCAGCCGTAGTAGTAGCTATACGGGTATGGCGCGACGAATACCCCCGGCATCAGCGGCCCGAAGCGCGCCCGGTAGATCGTCTTGGAAGTCGTCAACGACATCGTGCCAACCGTCCGCCCGTGGAACGATCCCTGGAACACGATCACATTCGGCTTGCCAGTTGCCTGGCGGGCCAGTTTCACTGCGGCCTCGACCGCCTCCGCGCCGCTGTTGGAAAAGAAGAAAGTATCCAGCGCTTGCGGCACGACGGTCCGCAGCTCCTGCACCAGTTCCAGCATCGGCGGGTGGTAGATGATGTTAGCCTGTCCGTGCAACAGGCGGCCTGCCTGCTCACGGATCGCCTCAACGACCTTGGGGTGACAATGCCCGGTGTTGGTCACGCCGATGCCGCTGGTAAAGTCGAGGTATGCCTGACCACTGGCATCGTACAGGAGCGCCCCTTCGGCGTGGGTGACGACCAGTTCGGTCAGATGAGTCCATACAGGCGAGAGATACGTTTTGGCATCGTCCATGAGAAAATCCCCCTGCGGAGAGCCGGATCAACAGACGTGTGCCGCTCTGAGCGACCTGCCCAACTATAACATACACCTCTTGCTAGGTGGAAATGAGCGGCGAGGCTAATTTCTACTTTTCTGACCGTTTGCATATAATTCTCCGCACGCTGCCACAGTAGAGGCTGGCTGAGAAGAATGGCCCATCAGAGGTTGCATAGGTTGCATCACGGTAGAAAGCGCCTTGGTCATTCAGCCAAGCCAGTTGCGAGGGTCGGGTCCAGCACGGAGTCAATAATCACCACTATCCCAGAGGAGGGGATACCCTATGAAGAGGTACCTGGTATGGGCCGTTATCGCCGCGATGGTAATGTTGATGGCTGCCTGTGTCGGCCCGCCTGAGCCAGTCGGCGGCGCGGTTCCCATTGGGGGCGGTACAGGCGGTGGAGAAGCTGCTGGGGGTCCTGTGCCCGCCGACCGGATGAAGACAGAGATCGGTGAGGGCGAAGGTGCGCTGTCCATCATCGCCTGGGCCGGATACATCGAGCGCGGCGAGTCCGACCCGACCATCGACTGGGTGACGCAGTTCGAGGCGGAAACCGGCTGCAGGGTCGAGGTTAAGGTAGCAGCCACATCAGATGAGATGGTAACCTTGATGAACCAGGGTGGCTACGATCTGGTGACGGCCTCCGGCGATGCCAGCCTACGCCTGATCTACGGGGGTGTTGTGCAGCCAGTCAACATTGATCTCATCCCCAGCTATCGCACCAACGTGGATGCGCGCCTGCAAGATGCCGCGTGGCACACAGTGGACGGTGTCCACTACGGCGTGCCGTACCAGTGGGGGCCGAACGTCCTAATGTACAACACGGAGGCTTTTGGCGACACCGCGCCCAATAGCTGGAACGTCGTCTTCGAAGAAATGACCTTGGCTGATGGTCAGTCGAACCGAGGGCGCGTGCAGGCGTACGATGGCCCAATCTATGTTGCCGATGCTGCGCTGTATCTGAAGTCTGCCCGCCCCGAGTTGAACATCACCGATCCCTATGAGCTGGATAGGGAGCAGTTCGACGCAACCATCGACCTGCTGCGCCAGCAGCGCACCCTGGTGGCCCGCTATTGGCATGACGCCATCGCCCAGGTAGATGACTTTACCAATGAGGGTATGGTTGCCTCATCTTCGTGGCCGTATCAGGTGAACCTGCTTCAGGCTGATGGTCAGCCTATTGACAGTGTGATTCCGGTCGAGGGAGCAACCGGCTGGGCTGACACGACCATGATGCATGTGAATGCGGCTCATCCCAACTGTGCCTATCTGTGGCTGGAACACTCCATCGATCCCAAGGTGCAAGGTGACGTAGCCTATTGGTTCGGCTCGGTTCCAGCGGTTCCCGCTGCCTGCACCGGTAATGAGATGCTCGGGGACGAGGGCTGTACACTGAACGGATTTGACTTCTTTGACCAGATTTACTTCTGGAAGACTCCCATCGCCGACTGCGGAGATGAGCGTGGCGAGGTATGCGTACCTTACGATGAGTGGGTGAGCAGCTACATCGCCGTCATCGGCGGGGAGTAGTACAAAGGGCGGGGGGCAACCTCCCAAGCCCACATCCTGTCTGTGGCATGCGTTGATGCTGTGAGACCCACGCAAGGCCCGACCTGCCGCACGGGTGGGCCGGGCCTCTTCACTCTGGCGGGGCGGTATGGTAGCCATGTGGGAGACAGGCTGCGTCCGCCGCGCGGAGATTCCTATGTAACCTGTTGATTCAAACTTGTACTCGGAGTCCCATTCACGTGAATACCCAACCCGTGCCGGCAGTCCGGTTATCCGGAGTTAGCCGCCACTTCGGCGAGGTCCGGGCGGTGGACAACATCAACCTGGACATTTACGATGGCGAGTTCTTTACCATGCTAGGTCCGTCGGGGTCGGGCAAGACAACCAGCTTGCGCCTCATCGCCGGGTTCGACCAGCCCACCTCCGGCAGCATCCAGCTTTTTGGGCAGGAGGTCGCTGGCCTTCCGCCATTTGAACGCGACGTGGCTACTGTTTTCCAGGACTACGCTCTGTTCCCGCACATGTCGGTTGGCGATAACATTGGCTACGGTCTGATGATCCGCAAAGTGCCAAGAGCCGAGCGGGAGAAGCGGGTGGAGGAAATGCTGGAGCTGGTGCGCCTGCCCGGCCTGGCCAAGCGCCGACCCTCGCAGCTTTCAGGGGGGCAGCGACAGCGTGTCGCGCTGGCCCGCGCCCTGATCACCCACCCGCGCGTGCTGCTGCTCGACGAGCCGTTGGGCGCGCTAGACCTCAAGTTGCGCCAGCAGATGCAGACCGAACTGAAGGCGATCCAGGCCAAGGTTGGCATTACCTTCATCTATGTGACGCACGATCAAGAAGAGGCGCTCACGATGTCCGACCGGGTGGCCGTGTTCAACCTCGGCCATATCGAGCAGGTGGGCACTCCTGCCGAAATCTACGAGCATCCGGCCACCGAATTCGTGGCAGGCTTCGTGGGCATCTCGAACTTAGTCAGTGGGGCGCTGGCCCAGGCGATCACCGGCTCGGCACAGACGTTCTCCATCCGGCCTGAGAAGATCCGCCTCGGTACGCTCGATGAGGTCGTCAGCCCCAACGAGTGGGCTGCCGACGGGACGATCTGCGATGTATCCTACATCGGGATGCACACCCGTTACACCGTAGAGCTGGATCACGGTGGCGAGTTGACCGTCGTGGAGCAGAACCTCCACACCACCTCGAACGATGCACTGGCGGCGACAGGCCGCCGCGTCAGGCTGATCTGGAGCCGCGAGCACAACCGGGTGATTGGAGGAGCACCATGAGTGCCATCGTGGAGAGCACCCGGCAGCTTCGCATCCCCCTGGGGGTCGCCCTCGGGCTGGTCTTTACCTTCAACGCGCTGGTTGCCATCACCACCAGCGCGACGGTCTTAGCCAGCGGGACATTGCAGCTTCCAGCAAGCCTGCCCATGCTGGGCCTCGCCCTGATCGTCCTGCTAAGCGTTGCCAACTGTGTCTTCGGTGCGGCTACCTGGCGGCTCAGGCAGTGGGGCGTCTACGGCCTCGTGGCGGCTTCGCTGCTGGCGGCGGTGATCGGGCTGACCTTGCGGTTGCCCGCCCCTTACGCGCTGCTGGGGCTGTTGCTGACCCTTCTCGTCATCCTGCTGCTGCCTGCCTCGCTGAAGCGTGGAATCTCGATTGATCTGTACAACCGCCCGACTCTGAGCCTCGCCCTGCTGCTGGCCCCGCCGCTGTTCTGGCTGGGATTGGTATACCTGGGGTCGCTGGCGGCGCTGCTGATCAACAGCTTTTTCTACCTGGATGGCTTCACCGGGCAGATCGTGAGGCGGTTGACGCTCCAGACCTATGCCAAGTTGTTCACGCCCGCCAACCTGGGCATCATTGGGCGCACCGTGGGCATGGCCGCCGCCGTGACCCTCGCCGATGCGATCCTGGCCTTCCCGGTGGCCTACTATATGGCCCGCTATGCGCGGGGCCGGATGCGCGCCTTCATGTACCTGGCGGTGCTGATTCCCCTGTGGTCAAGCTATCTGGTGCGCGTCTACTCGTGGAAGCTCATTCTAGCTCAGGAGGGGATCATTCACTGGTTCCTCACCCAGGTGCGGCTCGATGGCCTGCTGAATGCGCTGTTGCGCCTGCCGGTGATCGGCGGCACGTCACTGTCTGTGTCCCCGATTGGGGTATGGATCGTGTTTGTGTACGTATGGCTGCCCTACATGATCCTGCCCATTGCAGCCGCGCTGGAGCGCGTGCCGCAGTCGGTGCTCGAAGCATCCAGCGACCTCGGCGCGCGCCCGGCCACCACCTTCTGGCGGATCACCCTACCGCTGGCGTTTCCTGGCGTGGTGGCTGGGTCGATCTTCAGCTTCTCGCTGACCTTGGGGGATTTCATCATCCCGAACACGCTCGGCAATTCGAGCTTCTTCCTGGGGCAAGCGGTGCTCTCGCACCAGGGCACGTCCGGCAACCTGCCACTGGCGGCGGCGTTCACCGTCGTCCCCATCGTGGTGATGTTCTTCTATTTGATGGGCGCAAAACGATTGGGGGCCTTCGATGCACTCTAGCAACCCTGAGCGTGCCCCGCTAGGGCTGAAAGTGGCAGTAGTAGGGGTGCTGCTGTTTCTGCATCTCCCGGCGGCGATCATTCTGCTGTACGCCTTCAGCGCCGACGAGCAGACGTTTACCTTCCCCCCACCTGGCTTGACCGGGCAGTGGTTCGTGGCGGCGCTGGCACGTTCCGACCTGTGGAATGCGTTCTGGCTATCTGTCCGCGTGGCGCTGATGGCGACCTTGCTAGCCCTGGTGCTGGGGACACTGGCGGCGACCGCTGTTCATCGCAGCCAGTTCTTTGGCCGGGAGGCGATCTCGCTATTGCTGATCCTGCCCATTGCGTTGCCGGGCATCGTGACCGGCATCGCGCTACGCTCGGCGATGGGCCTGAGCGGGGTTCCGTTCAGCTTCTGGACGGTGGTGGTGGGCCACGCGACATTCTGCGTGGTTGTGGTATACAATAACGTCATCGCCCGCTACCGGCGCATGGCACGTTCGCAGATAGAGGCATCCATGGACCTAGGCGCGTCCACGTTTGAGACGTTCCGCTACGTGGTGCTGCCCCATATCGCCACGGCGCTGCTGGCGGGGGGGATGCTATCCTTTGCCCTCTCGTTCGATGAGGTGATCGTCACCACCTTCACCGCGGGCCAGCAGATGACGCTGCCGATCTGGATCTTCACACAGTTGACGCGCCCGCGCAACCGCCCCCTGACCAACGTGGTGGCGGTGTTCGTGCTGGCGGTGACGTTCATCCCAATCCTGCTGGCCCACCGGCTGACACAGGGCAGCGAGGGGGAAAGCTGATCGTGCCTCCAGGTTTCATCACTGGTTTACCACCCGGCTGAGTCTCCTTACCTGAGAGGGGCTTGATGGACACACTGAGCTACTGGGCGGATACCTGCCCGCGAGAAACCTCCTACCACAATAACCCATTGCCTGAGACAGTGGACGTGGCCGTCGTTGGCGGCGGGTACACGGGCCTCTCGGCGGCGCTGCACCTGGCAAAGGCGGGCGCGTCGGTGGCGGTGCTGGAACGCGCGATCCTCGGCTGGGGCGCGAGCAGCCGTAACGGCGGGATGTTGCTGCCCGGACTCAAGCACGGCGTAGGGCACTTGATCCAGCGCTATGGCTACGAGGCCGCCCGCAGGATGTTCGCCTGGTCGCTGGAATCGGTCGATTTGGTGAGGCGGCTGATCGCTGACGAGGGGATCGACTGCGACTACCAGGACGTGGGCTACTACTACGCCGCCTGGAAGCCGGGCCACTTGGTGGCCATCGAAGCGGATCATCGGCTGATGGCCGAGCGGTTCGACTATCCCACCACCCTGATCCCCGCCGAGCGCAGCCGCGAGGAAGTCGGCACGGTGCGCTATCACGGCGGGCTGGTTGATGCCTGTGGCGGTGGGCTTCATCCGGCGAAATTGGTGGCTGGGCTGGCCCGCGCCGCCGAACGTGCAGGTGCCAGCCTCCACGAAGGGGCAGAAGTACAGTCGCTCCGGCAAATCAACGCTGGATTCGAGGTTGTCACCGCGCGGGGAACACTGCACGCCAGGGAGGTGATTATCGGCACGAATGGCTACACCGGCTCCCTAATCCCCTGGCTGCGGCGGCGGATCATCCCGCTGGGCAGCTATATCATCGTCACCGAACCGCTCGACCCTGCACTGGCCAACCAATTGATCCCACACCGCCGGATGATCTTCGATAGCAAGAATGTGCTGTACTACTTCCGCATCCTGCCCGACCGTCGAATGCTGTTCGGTGGGCGAGTGAGCTTCACACCGACCACGTCCGAGGTGAGCGGGGCGCGGCTCCGCGCAGGGATGGTCGCGCTGTTCCCCGAACTGACGAATGTGAAGGTCGAATACTCATGGGGTGGCTACTTAGGGCTGGCCTTCGACCTGATGCCGCACGCGGGCCGACAGGATGGGGTCTGGTACGCCGTTGCCTACGCAGGGCATGGCGTCGGCATGGCGACGTGGCTGGGGGCGCGTGTGGCAATGCACCTCAGCGGCCAGAGCGCTGAGCTGCCCTTCTCCGAGATTCCCTTCCCGTCTGCGTTCTTCTATGGCGGTTGGCCCTGGTTCATGCCGCTAGCGGGGGCGTGGTTCCGGTTGCTCGACTGGGTGGGATGAGCAGCTTGCTGAATCAGCAAATTATAGACGATTTGATTGACATTTGGGCAAATGTCGTTTACGCTAAAACGCAGTTCTGGCGCTCAGCGCCGCATTATACAGGGAATGGGCCATCAAACAGTCACTCGATCATATTGACCGGGGCATTATTGCTCTGCTGAATCAGGATGGGCGGATGTCTAGCGCCGAGATCGCTCGGCGGCTGGGTAACATCCCAGCGCGCACTGTTAGTTACCGGATCGAGGGATTGATTGAGCAGGGAATCATCAGCATTCGTGCCATCGTCAATCCTCTGGCGCTGGGTTACGAAGTGCTGGCCGATGTGCTGCTGGAAGTGGAGCCAAGCCGCCTGCGTGAGATCGCGGCCCACCTGGCCCAGTTTGAGCAGATCAGCTACGTTGCCCTCGCCACCGGCGACCATGATATCAGCATCCAAGTGCTTGCCCGCCACAACGACGAGTTGTTTGAGTTCGTTACCGAGGTGCTGGGGAAAATTCCCGGCGTCCGCCGAACCCAGACGCACCTGCTGCCGCTCAAGGTGAAGGACATTGATACATGGCTGCCCCCAACCGCCCCAACTGGCAGCCCAGATAAGCAAGGGTGAGGGAAGCAAAAATGGACATGATCGTACAGGCCCATGAAGCCGCGCGGCAGAGGCAGCGCCAGCAGCAACGTACCCTCCACTTCCTGCTGGCCCCTGCCACCATCTGGCTGCTGGTCTTCTTCATGTTGCCGCTGCTGATCATGCTGGTCATCAGCTTTATGAAGCGCGGCACATACGGGGGGGTCGTGCCGGAGTTCAATCTGGCTAACTACGCCCAATTATTAAACGCGGATTATTTCATCATCTTCCAGCGGACGATGGTGCTGGCGGTTGCCACCACGGTCCTGTGCTTGGTGATCGCCTACCCGATGGCTTACTGGATCGCCCGCCAGCCCCCACGCCTGCGTAGCGTGCTGGTGATGCTGGTCATCATCCCCTTCTGGACGAACTTTCTGGTACGCACTTATGCCTGGATGGTGCTGCTACGCAATGAGGGCGTGATCAATACGCTGCTGCTGAGTCTGGGGCTGATCGATGAGCCGCTGACGATGTTGTTCACTCCCTTCGCCGTGATCGTCGGGCTGGTATACGGCGAGCTACCGTTCATGGTGCTGCCGCTTTACGCCAACCTGGAGAAGTTTGACTACTCGCTGATGGAAGCTGCGCACGATGCGGGGGCTAACAACTTCTGGGCCTTCGTGCGGGTGATGCTACCGCTGACTCTGCCGGGAATCGTGGCGGGCTGCATTCTGGTCTTCATCCCCTCCATCGGCGCCTTCGTCACGCCGGACATCCTGGGAGGGTCCAAGAGCGTCATGATCGGCAACCTGATCGACCGGCAGTTCAAGGCAGCACGCGATTGGCCTTTTGCCTCGACCATCTCCATCACGCTGATGGTGATAGTCTCATTGGCGGTGGCGCTGTACTTCCGCTTGGTGGGGGAAAGTGACCGGACGATATGACTGCGCTGAACCAATCCCAACCTCTGATGGTCGCCTCTCCGGCTCCAGCAGCGCGGGGGCAGGGCGCGAGGCGGAGCCTCGGCCAGTGGCTGATCATCACCGAAGCGGTTCTGGCCTTCCTGTTCATTTACATCCCGATCCTGATCCTGATCGTCTACTCATTCAATGCCTCGCGCTTCAGCAGCAACTGGGAAGGCTTCACCCTGAGCTGGTATCGCAGCCTGCTCCAGGGCGGCGGTGTGTTGGGCCTGGGTGGGGTGGACGAAGCCGCCCAACGGTTCGCCGCGCAGGGCATTCTACACTCGCTCCGCAATAGCCTGATTATCGCCACGATTGCCACCGTTATTGCGACCACGCTGGGCACAATGATCGCGCTGGCGATGCAGCGTTACCGGTTCAAGCTGCGCCAGGTGGTGGACATCATGCTGTATCTGCCCATCATCATCCCCGAGATCACGATGGGCATTTCGCTGGTGATTTTCTTCAACCTGTTGTTCAGGTTATTGAGCCAGGTCTTGGGGATCACGGCAGTGCTGGGCTTCCCGACCATCATCATCTCGCATGTGGCGTTCAATATCTCCTTTGTGGCGGTGGTGGTGCGGGCGCGGCTAGCTGGCATGGACCCGGCCCTCGAAGAGGCTGCCCAGGACGCAGGCGCAAATGATTGGCAAGTCTTCTGGCGCATCGTGTTCCCGCTGATCATGCCCGGCGTGCTAGGCGGAGCGCTGATGGCTTTCACCCTATCGCTGGATGACTTTGTGATCACCTTCTACACGGCGGGCATTGGGTCGACCACGCTGCCGCTATTTGTATACGGCATGATCAAGTTCACAGTTACCCCAGCCATCAATGCCATCTCAACTCTGATGATGATTGGCTCCATGGTGCTGGTCACGTTGTCGCTGGTGCTCCAGCGGCAGCAGTAGGGAACCGCCCGAGAGGTCCGACGACTCACATAGAGTGCGTAGTTCTTTACAACACACAAGAGAGGAGCAAGCGATGAAACGTCTGAGTGTCCTAGTGCTGTCCCTATGCGTGGCCGTGTTGCTGGCGGCCTGTGCCGCTGGGGGAGCGGGAGGAGGTGGTGAGGAGGAGGAGCGCGTCCTCAACATCTACAACTGGTCCACCTACATTGCGCCGGAAATCATCCCGATGTTTGAGGAGCAGTATGACGTTCGGATCAACTACGATATCTTCGCGGACAATGAGGAGTTGCTCGCCAAGATCCAGCCTGGCAACCCCGGCTACGATCTGATCGTGCCCACTGACTATATGGTGGAGATCATGATCGAGCAGGGGCTGCTGATGGAACTGGATAAGAGCCAGATTCCGAACTTTGAGAACCTTGACCCCCAGTTCGTCGATCCGCCCTACGACCCTGGCAATCAGCACTGTATAGCCTACCAGTGGGGCACGCAGGGCCTCGGCTACAACATTGAAGCCGTCGGTCACGAGATCGATAGCTGGGAAGTGATGTTCAACCATGAGTACGCTGGTCGTATCTCCTGGCTGACCGATGCGCGTTCTGTGATCGGCACGGCGCTGATCTACCTGGGATACGATCCGAATACCACCAACCCGGATGAGATCAACGAGGCGCTCCAACTGCTGCTGGATACCAAACCCGATGTGGTCGCCTTTGCGCCAGATACCGGCCAGATTCTTCTGGACTCCGGGGAAGTCGACATCGCCTTTGAGTACAGCGGCGACATCTTCCAGATCATGGAGGAGAACGAGAACGTCCGCTATGTGATCCCCAGAGAAGGCTCGATCATCTGGACGGATAATATGTGCATCCCAGTGGGCGCACCGCATCCCGAGCTGGCTCACCAGTTCATCAACTTCATCCTCGACCCAGAGATCGGTGCGATGCTCTCCAACTATACCGCCTATGGCACGCCGAACGCCGCGTCGCTGCCGATGATCGACGAGGCATATCGCAACGACCCAGCCATCTATCCGCCGGACGACGTGCGAGAGCGCCTGTACTTCATCGAGAGCGTCGGCGAGGCTGACCGACTGTACAACGATGCCTGGACTCGGCTTGGTGTGGGGCAATAGCGCAGGAACGCCGGCGTTGGGGAAAGGCATCCCCTTTCCCCAGCGCTGCCTGCAAGGGAATCGCATCAGAAATCAGCCCAGGAGGATAACTCGGCCAGCATAGGGGCTGAACTGACGGGAAAGCATCCACTGGGATGCCATAACCGGAAGGTTGTTTCCATCATTCTGACATGGCTCATGGAGGAGGGTGCGTAATGAACCGCGCTAAACAGCAGCCCCTGTATGACCGTTCGCGGAAGGTATTCCCACTGGGCGTCACTTCCAACTTCCGTTACTGGGGCGATGACAAAACCCTGGTCGCTAAACGCGCTCAGGGCGCGTACCTGTGGGATGCCGACGATAATCGCTATATTGACTATCGTCTCGGTTTTGGCCCTGCGATCCTGGGACATGGGCCAAAGGAGGTGGACGACCATGTCAATCAAGTCATGCGCGAGGGGATCATTTATGCGCTGATCACCGAGCGCGAGGTGCGCGTCGCGGAGATGATGGTCAAACTGTGCCCGTGCGTGGACATGATCCGGTTTGCTGCGTCGGGTGCGGAAGCCACCATGCACACCCTGCGCGTCGCCCGTGCCTACACGGGCCGCGACAAGATCATCAAGTTCGAGGGGGCGTACCATGGTATGTACGACTATGCCCTGTGGTCAACCTACCCTGCTCCCGATTCGCTCGGCAACCGCCGCAGCCCGATCCCCGTGCAGGCTTCTTCGGGCATTCCAAAAGCGCTGCACGGCCTGACGATCACGCTGCCCTTCAATGATTTTGACCTGCTGGAGCGCACCTTCCGCCAGTCGTGGCACGAAGTGGCGGCGATCATTGTCGAGCCGATGCTGGGCAACTGCGCTTCGATCTCGCCCCAACCTGGCTTCCTGGAGCTGATCCGCCAGCTATGCGACGAATACGGCGTCGTGTTCATCCTGGATGAGGTGAAAACCGGCTTCCGGGTCGCGCCCGGCGGAGCGCAGGAACTGTACAACATCCGGCCCGACCTGGCGACCTATGCCAAGTCCATGGGCGCGGGCTATCCGGTGGCCGCTTTTGGCGGCAAGCGCGAGATCATGGAGATCATCGGTCGCGGCGTTGCTCATGCCGGAACGTATAGCGGCAACTCGGTAGGTGTGGCTGCTGCTGAGAAGACGCTCGAAATCCTCGCCGATGGCACTGTGTTAGCCAGGCTGGCGGAGCGAGGCCGCCAGCTCCAGAAAGGGCTGAGCGATATCCTCGAAGCGCGCGGGCTGCCGTTCTGCTTCCAGGGGCATCCGTCCATGTTTGGCTTTCTGCTGACCGACCGCGAGCCGCGTGAGTACCGCGACTGGGCTGCCAGCGACCATGAGACGTATGAACGCCTGATGTTCGCGCTGATCGAGCGTGGCGTGCTGCCCGATCCAGACTCACGCGAGCCATGGTTCCTCTCAGCAGCACACTCTGAACAGGACATCGCTGAGACCCTGACCGCCTTCGAAGATGCGGTCAAAGAGGTGCTGGGCTAATGAAGTCGATCACCCATCCGATGCCAGGAGCAGGTGTGGCCGGTGACTGCCGGGGTTTGCCTCCGCACCACCCGGATCGGGAAGCTTGAGGGGTGAGGGAGCCGATGATGATTCAAGACACACACTATGCGGTTCAACTCCAGGATGTGACTAAGCGCTTCACTGCGCCCGGCGGCGAGGAGGTGCTGGCCGTCGATCATGTGTGGCTGGATATCCGTAATGGCGAGTTCTTCTCCTTGCTGGGAGCCTCCGGCTGTGGTAAGACCACCACACTGCGCATGATCGCCGGTTTCGAAATGCCCAGTGAGGGGCAAATCCTCATCCAGGGCAAGGCGATGGGGCATACTCCACCCTTCAAGCGCCCGGTGAATACCGTCTTTCAGAACTATGCCCTGTGGCCGCATATGACCGTCTATCAGAACGTCGCCTTCGGGTTGGAAATGAAGAAGGTCCCCCGTGACGAGATACGGCGGCGTGTGGGTGAGGCATTGGCCCTGGTGCAACTGACGGGCTACGATAACCGCAAGCCCAAGCAGCTTTCCGGCGGCCAACAGCAGCGCGTGGCCCTGGCGCGGGCGCTCGTCCAGCAGCCCTCTGTGTTGTTGCTGGACGAGCCGCTTGGTGCGCTCGATCTCAAGCTGCGTAAGGCCATGCAGCTTGAGCTTAAGCATATCCAGCAATATGCCGGGATTACTTTCATCTACGTGACCCATGATCAGGAAGAGGCGCTTACCATGTCGGACCGCATCGCGGTCATCTACGGGGGGCGTGTGCAGCAGGTCGGCGAGCCGCAGGAAATCTACGAGCGCCCCGCCACACGCTATGTAGCTGACTTCATCGGCGAGACGAACTTCCTGGAGGGTCGCGTGGCTCATGTGGGTGGTGGCTGGGCAGAGGTGATGGTTGACAATACCCTCTCACTGCGCGCCCCCGCTGACGGCGATCTCACGGTTGGTCAGGGGGCGACTATCGCCATCCGCCCGGAGAGGATCAACGTGCAGGCCCAGCCCGTTGACGGGATGCAGAATATCGCTGGACGGATTGAAGAGGTGGTCTACATCGGCACCGACACGCGCTACATTGTTCGCTTGACCGAACGCAGCAAGGTGGTGGCTCGCATCCAGAACCTCGGCGAACAGACGGTGACCCACTTCACCCCCGGCGCCGAGGTGATCGTGACCTGGGATGCTGCTGCAGCCCGTCTGCTAACCGAATAACAGGGCCACGGGCGACCAGCCTAGTCATTCTCAAAATTGTTTGAAAATTGAAACATCCGTAGATCGTATATGGGTTTATTATATTAGTTAAGACAATCGAAGGAGCAAGGCCAGGGTTACGCTAAGCGTTGGCAATGCATACCTACAAGTTGAATAAGCACACCGATCTCCTGTTGCTCCAGAGAGGGGCATTTGGAACCTCTCAGGTGGCGGGTATCAGTGGTTATTTGTCTCTGCCGTTGGATGCAGATGAACACGCTGTCCGCGGGACGGCCTGGCGCGTTCTGCTGGAGCTGACTGGCAAGACCCGTGGCCTGCTGCCGTTCGAGTTCCTGGCTGATGTGGTAATGGGCCGGGGCAGCGAAGGGCCTGACTGCCCCGATCTTGACCTCACCGCGCTCAATGCCCTTGAGCTAGGCGTCTCTCGCCGCCATGCCCTCTTCAGGCCCACTGAGCACCATCTCTTCCTAATCGATCTCGGAAGCACCAACGGAACGTTCGTCAACGGGTTACGTATCACGGGCATGGCGCATCCCCTGGTCCAGAACGATCATATCTCGCTCGGCAAGCTGAACATGAGCATCCTTCACCTGGAAGCTGTGCCGGGCACGTGCCCGCGCCCAGAGCCAGAAAGCGAGGACCTCCCGCTGCCGCTGCATGGCGACGATACGGGCGCTCCGCCAACATCCCCACTCGATCCCTGATCGAGTCCGTTCTCCCTGTTGTGACCTGGGCGCAGCCATTGGCGTTGACACACCGCCTGGCTGGCTACCTGCCTCTCAGCGTATCTTTGAAGAGGTTAATCTGCGCGCCGTGCTCGCGTTTATGCCCGTAGTAGGTGTAAACGATGAAGTCGTCCAGCGCGTACTCCATGCCGTACCAGGGCAATGTTCCTGGCTCGCGTAGCTTTTCGGGCGGGATTTGCCCGATCAGCTCCATGTTCCTGGCATGAGCAGCGTTGTACTCAGCCAGCGTCTCGCTGGGCGATAGCCCCTTCCGCCTATCTACTTCCACGTCGTTGAATCGCTGGGGATCGGCGTTGTGTGCGTCGAGGGTGGGGG
>DAOTYF010000031.1:0-59865 GCA_034434995.1 Anaerolineae bacterium | reverse complement strand
CCCCTACGCAGGCACCCGCTCCAACGATCCCCTATGTGCCGACCTTCGAACACGGTACATGTGAGTTCTATCCACCGCCTGGCACGAATCCGGAGTGTGGGTTCCTGAGCGTGCCCGAAGATCGCCATCAGCCGGGCAGCGCGATGATCCGTTTGCATGTGGCGATCTTCCGCGCCACCGGCCCAAACCCCGCCCCCGATCCACTGATTCACCTCTCTGGAGGGCCAGGCAGCGCGTCGCTTGATCTTGCGTGGTATCACTTTCAGCAAGGAGAGGGGCGCTTTCTGGAAAACCGCGATTTTATTATGTTCGATCAGCGGGGGGCGGGCCATTCTCAGCCATCACTGGCCTGCCCCGAAGCCGATGATTTGGTTCCTACCATTCTCGGTCAGAGCTTGACCATTGAGCAGACCAACATACTCCAAGTCCAGGCGATGGAAGCCTGTCGCCAGCGGCTAGTGGGTCAGGGAATCAACCTGGCGGCGTATCATAGCGCCGCCAGCGCTGCCGACGTGGAAGACCTGCGAATCGCGCTGGGTTACAACCAGGTCAACCTGTATGGTGTTTCCTATGGCAGCCGCCTTGCCCTGACCGTGATGCGCGACTACCCCGATCATATCCGCAGCGTGATTCTGGATTCGGCCTACCCGCCACAAGTGAATCTGTACACAGAGTGGCCCGCCAATGCTGAGCGCGCTTTCGACACATTGTTTGCTGCCTGTGCCAATGCTGATGTTGCCTGTGCTGCCTCCTACCCTGATTTAGAGAGACGGTTCTACCGGCTGGTGGATGAGCTGGAAGCAAGCCCGGCGACTCTTACGGTCACCGATCCCACCACCAATCACCAGGTATCCGTGATACTGGATGGGGACTTGCTGGTGGATGTAGTCTTCAATGGACTATATCGCCCTGACGTCACCCAACAATTGCCAAGGATGATTGCGGATGTGGAACGAGGTTACTATAGTGAGTTTCTGCAGGGGCGGCTGGCCCGGTTCTTTGACCGATCCACCAGCCGAGGAATGCAGGCATCGGTGCAGTGTAGCGAGGAGATTCCGTTCAGCCCGTCGTATGATGCCTTGCTGGCAGCGGCACAGGGCGTCCAACCCCAGATCGCGCATGGCTACATACTGGAACTGGCTTCGCTATACGCGATCTGTGAGACATGGGGCGTAGACTCCCCTGATCCTCGTGAGAATGAGCCGGTGGTTAGCGATATACCGACGTTGATCCTGGCAGGAACGTTCGATCCGATCACACCGCCCGTGTGGGGTCAGTTGGCCGCGCAGACCCTTACGCACTGGTACTATCTTGAATTTCCCAACGCAGGTCACTGGGTCATGCGCACTGGCCCATGCCCCATCGCCGTGGCCGCGGCCTTCCTAAATGACCCTTTTGCTGAGCCGGACACTTCATGCATCCAACAATCGGGCACCCCAACCTTCATTCCGTAGAACACAGGCCGGACCGTCATTTGCAATGACCGTCTCTCTTTCCGAAGAGATCATACAACTCTGGACGGCGGTCGCTCAGCGTTGGAAACTCCCTCCGCAGGAGCAACGCTTCACCGATATCTACCTGGGTGGTCAGTAGACTCTCCTGGTCATTGCCCTCAACAAGAAGGTTTCCCCGGGCGTCGTAGATCGCAGAGGAGCCGCCATAAGCCTGGCCTTCGCTTGTGCCCACCCGATTGCAACCAATGACGATCATTTGGTTTTCGATAGCACGAGCGCGCAACAGAGTACGCCAGTGGTCGATCCTCGCGTGCGGCCATTGGGCTGGTATGACTGTCATGACAGCGCCAGCCACTGCATAATGGCGGAACAATTCCGGGAAGCGCAGATCATAGCAGATCGCCATGCCTGCTATTCCCCAAGGTAAAGTAACGCACTGCGGTATACCACCCGGCGTGAGGTAACGATCTTCTTCGAGCGGGGAATAACGGAAGAGATGAATCTTGCGGTAGCTACCGCTCACCGCGCCATCTGGTGCGTACCATACCGCCGTGTTATAGGCCAGACCTTCGGCCCCGGTGCGAGTCCCTAGCTCCAGCATGGACCCGACGATGTGAATCTGGTGCTGTACTGCAAGCTGGGCAACCTGGGCAAATCGCCCCGTGGAAACCGGAGTTCCTAGTTCCTGCGCACGGCTTAGCGCATAGCCAGTGTCCCACAGCTCGGGGAAGACAACCAAGTCGGAGCCACGCCGAGCGGCCTCGGCAACCCATTCGCGGACAACCCTCAGATTGTCCTCCGGTTCGCCTGGATGCACGTTGAACTGCCCCAGGCTGACAGTTAGAGATGCGCGAGGCTCACTCACGGTTGCGGATGGCTTCTTGTCGATTATTTACTTAACTGATTCCCAATAGACTTTTCTGTATGAGGTTCGTCCTATTGCCTGCCCTATCGGGATCGCGGAGTATCACCGAAGCGGATGCGCCCCTAGCCGGGAGGCTCCTTGCCATCAAACCTGCCGAAGCTATCTGCTTCCAGTGCCAGGCCAATGGGCATGAGGGGGCTGGCCTGTTGCCCTCATTCAAAGGCGGGTTAGCGCAGGCTTCAGGACTTCTTGCCAGACTTGGCTGCCTTGGCAGGTGGTTCTATCTCTGCAGCTTCCTCTTCATCTTCGTCTTCCCAGCTAATGATCCAAATGCACGCCCCGGCGACCAGGATCGTCGCTGCGATCAGAGCAATCCATTGGCCAACCAGCAGCCCCACGTCACGGGCTTCAATGACCAACAAGATAACCATGCCCAGAGCTAGGACAAACCACGCCGACAGGCGAGGATGCTCCTCGACCCAGCCTACCACCGGCCCTAATGGGCCGCCGCGCAGATTTTCGATCATACGGTTGAAGAAATTAGCCATCATACCTCATCAGGTTTGTCAAGTTTTGTGTGCAGACAGCCAACTCCTGGCCTCATCATTCCTGGCTGGTTCAGCATGGTGGCGGCTCGTAGAGCTAAATTGGCTTGAGAACGCGATCCTCGCGTAGGCGTTTAACAGCCAAGACAGTGTTGGGTGGAGCCGATTCTTTGGCTGCCTCCTGCCAGTCAGGGACCTTCAAATCAGCGATCTCCATGCGGGCATAGCCGTTTGCCTGGACAGCTTGTTGCACAGTAGCAGGGGCAGCCTGGCTCAGGAACAGAAGCGATATCTCGCTTTGAAGGTCATTCGAGGCGCGCTCGATGCTTTCCAGCAGCTTGGCTGTCGTCTGTTCAACTGGCGCGTCCGGCGCAAAGAGCAGTTCATCAATGCGGGTGATCAGGTTTTCAACCTGCCAGCCGCTCAATCCCACCACTTCACCGCCCCTTTCTGCGATCATGTACGCCTTCTGCCCGAAGCGCAACAACACATCGGCGCGAGTAAGCGATGTCCCTGTGATCCGGTTGATGAAGGCAGCGATCATCTCGGCCTGTCTGGGGCCGCCGCGCGTGACGACGATCTCTGTTGTTGTTGGAGCAGGCGCCGGTACTGCAGCAGGCTGCTCAGCAGCGACAGGTGACGGGGCAGGCGCTTCGGCAGGTGTGGGTCTGACCTCTTCCGCGGCTGCCTCTTCTGGCGGGGGCGGAGCGCCAATCAGAGCGTTGAGGTGCTGTTGTACCTGCTTGAGGGTCTGCTCATAACCATCGGCATTCTGGATCACCACGTTGGCGCGGGCCAGCTTGTCGGCCTGGGCTGGTTGTGCGGCCATGCGAATTCTGGCCTCACTCTCAGTCATGTTCCGCGTCTGCATTAGGCGCTTGATCTGCACACTCTCCGGCGCGTCAACCACCCAGATCGAGTCGCAATCCTCCGCCATGCCCGATTCGAGCAACTTGATGGCCTCGATTGCCACCACCTTCTTATCTGAGCGCCGGATGAGTAAGTCAACTACCTGCTTGACAATAGGGTGGGTGATGGCTTCCAGATGGCTCAGAGCTTCAGGGTCTGTAAAGACCAGCTTGCCCAGCTTGGCTCGGTCGATTTGACCGTCTGGGGCCAAAATCCACCTGCCAAAAGTATCAACGATAGGCTGGTAGGCAGGGGCTCCAGGCGACATCGCACGGTGAGCTAACCCGTCTGCGTCGATCCCGAAGGCATCCAGGGCCTCCAGCATCCGCCGGACGACGCTTTTGCCGGTAGCGATGTTCCCAGTCAGTCCAATCACAGTTTTGCCGGGCCAACGGTTGCTCACGGGCTTCTCCAACGCTGCGTGATGCAGAACTAAATCCGGTTGGGCTATTCTAGCTTTAGCCCCATCTGGCGTCAAATCCCCCCCCAGGCGGGGCAGCGGATAAGCGAGTGAACAAACAGGTCGATGGCTATCTCGTTCCCCATGAGCTTGAGGCAATAGCTCTCAACCAGCTCGCGCTCCTCTCAACGACGGCCTAAACCGGCCCTGCTTGTGGGTTTGCACTGAATTGTGGACTGAAAGTACAATCACCGGCAGACTGTAGACTGTTTGTGGATGCTTGGTCGCACGGGCCGGCGGTCAATGCACAACGCACTCAACATCGCAACCGCCCTGCATCTTCCAGGCCTTCACACCTTCGCCTCCTTTTCACCGGACAAGAGGTGTGGCATGGATGTCATCAAGGTCTCTGCCCGGTCGCGCTCTACTGCTGTTGCAGGTGCTATCGCAGGGGTCATCCGCGAGCACAAACACGCAGAAGTCCAGGCTATCGGTGCGGGCGCGGTCAACCAGGCGATAAAGGCAGCGGCCATCGCCCGGGGCTATCTGGAACAGGATGGGATTCACATCTGCTGCATCCCGTACTTCACGGAGATCGAGATCGACGATCAGGAGCGAACGGCTATCCGGATCGTCATCGAACCTCGTTAGAACCCCCGACCGTGCTTGCCCCGAAGCGATCTGAGCACCCCGGCGTGCTTTTCGGCCAACTTAAGAGATAATTCGGGCCAACAAGCTCATTCTACACTTGCACGAACTGGCGCGATCCACCTTCTTCCGTGCTGGGAAAGGGACCCCAAAAGTATCATGGCTCTCACCGGGCGCATTGCCTGGGGATAGCTTATAGTTCCAGTGAGCGGGTAGCGATCCGTTCCTTTGCCAGCGCGATGAAAGCATCAATGGCAAGCGCATCCTGTCGCACGCCGTCGCGACGGCGCAGGGCTACCGACTGGCTCTGCATTTCCTGATGGCCCACTATCAACATATAGGGAACCTTCATCAGTTGTGCCTGCCGAATCTTGGCATTCATGCGATCCGTGCCCAGGTCTGATGAGGCACGGATGCCTGCTTCACGCAACCGCACTGCGACCTGCTCCGCATAGGTATTATGGTCGTCGGTGATCGGGATAACGCGAGCTTGTTCTGGGGCCAGCCACACCGGGAATGCACCCGCATAGTGCTCGATCAGAAAGCCGATCATGCGTTCATGTGTGCTGAGCGGGGCACGGTGTAGACAAAGTGGCGTCTCTGGCTGCCCATCACGGTTGATAAACGTCAGATTGAAGCGTGGTGGCTGGGCGAAATCCACCTGGTTGGTTGCCAGCGTGAACTCACGGCCTGTTGCGCTCCAGATCTGCACGTCGATCTTGGGGCCATAGAAGGCTGCTTCGTCTGGCACTTCGACATAGGGGACATTACCGTTGTGCATCGCGTGGCGTACCATGTCCTCCGTCTTCAGCCACAGATGCTCGTTGTCAATGTACTTTTTACCGAGGCCCTTCTTATCGTGCGTGCTGAGACGCATCATGTATCTATCGATACCAAAGATCTGGAGGTACTCCGCGTACATCCTGATGACCGCCATAAACTCCTCTTCAAACTGCTCTTCCGAGCAGTAGATGTGTGCGTCGTTCATCTGGAGCGAGCGCACACGCAGCAATCCAAACAGTTCACCACTCTTTTCGTATCGGTAGCATGTCCCATACTCTGCCAGACGCATTGGCATCTCACGGTAGCTGCGCGGGCGGGCGGCAAAGATCTTATGGTGCATCGGACAATTCATGGGTTTCACATAGTACTTGACACCTTCCAGCTCCATTGGCGGGTACATGCTTCCTGCATAGTAGGGCAGGTGTCCGCTGCGGATGAACAGGTCCTCTTTAGAGAGGATGGGGGTGCGAACGCGCTGGTAGCCTGCTTTCAGCTCCGTTTCTTTGGCTAGCCGCTCCAGCTCCTCGATCAGGATCCCGCCATTAGGTAACCACAGCGGCAAACCTGGCCCGACCTCATCATCAAAGATGAAAATCTCAAGTTCCTTGCCCAGTTTACGGTGATCCCGCTTCTTGGCCTCCTCCAGCATGGCAAGGTACTCTTCCAGCTCTTGCTTGTTGTGCCAGGCCGTACCATAGATGCGCTGGAGCATAGGGTTGTGCTCGTCACCACGCCAGTATGCCCCTGCGACGGTCATCAATTTGAAGGCGTCGGCGGGAATCTCCCCTGTGTGCTCAACGTGAGGCCCCCTACACAGGTCCTCGAAGGTATCGTGTTTGTATGTGCTGATGACTGGTTGCTCTTCTGTTTCGTTGCCGTATTCATCGACCCTGCCCTGCTCAAGCCCTGCGATCAATTCCAACTTGTAGGGTTGATCGGCGAAGAGTTGCCTAGCCTCCTCCGCACTGACCTGTCGGTATCGGAAGGGGTGCTGAGCCGCTATGATCTGGCGCATTCGCTTCTCAATCTTCTCCAGATCTTCCGGCGTAAAGGTGCGTGGGTTACCGTCCTCGTCGCGGCCCAGGTCGAAATCGTAGTAGAAGCCATTTTCGATGGGTGGCCCAATCGCGATCTTCGCTTCCGGGTACAGTTCCAGCACCGCCTGTGCCATGACGTGCGCTGCCGAGTGCCGGATACGGTACAGTGCCGTTTCTGCATAGGGGACGATCATTTCTCCAACCTTTGCCTCTGACATTGATGCCTCCTCTCCTGGGTCGAGCTTTGCCTTACTCTTGGAATACTAAAACAAACGCCCCCCATGCCTTTTTGGGGCGTGGGGGGTGCACGCGGTTCCACCCAAATTCGACAAACGGCACAAGGCCGTAGTCCTCAAGGGCCGTTAACGGGGCCAGCCGTCACCCCTTACTTGCAGGACAACAAGCGTTCTGGGATGCACTCGCGGGGGGTCTTCGCTGCCGCTACTCGGAAGAGGCTCTCAACCCATGACCTCCTCTCTCTGGCGAGTGTCAGGCAGGTACTCGTCCCGCTCAACGTAGTTGAGATGCTTTTATGTTGCTCATAGCTTATCGTGAGGGCTTAGCTGTGTCAAGGCCCATGCAGGCAGTCAACTCTGCTACGCGGATTCGCCGACGGTCAGAGGTCTCTACACAAAGAGCCAAATCCCGAAGGGCAGGTCTCGAACCTGCCCTACTGGCGGTTCGCACTCGGAGCGCACTGCAACAGCATGTCATGAGATTTTGATGCCATTATCCTGGCTCCGTAGGAAGACCAACATTCAGGCGGCACGTTGCCGGGGAGGTATCTGGGGCGGACGGTCTTTCATATCCAGAGCAGTGATGCGCAAAAAGGCGCGTTCCGCAGGCGATATGGTCGGGGGATAGGCCATATCGTCCTGAGATTCCAGAATGCGGTATCCCTCCTTGATATAGCTCCGGACTGTACTGGTGCTGACACCCATTTCTTCGGCAGCCAGTTCAGCGGGAAGCCCTTCTAAGACGCACAGCCGCAGTGCCTGTTCAATGCGCGGTGTCAGCCGGTCATAGCGGCGAAGGGATGGCAGCACGGCTGCTTCAGCAAGACTGCCCATTGACCGTATCCTCAGTGCGGTCTGAATATCATGGGTAATGACGAAGCTATGCTGGAGCGCAAAGTGTACTGCTCCTGCAATCCCCGGCCCGACGCTTTCACGGACCAGATAAGCGCGCGCCCCCGCCTGGCTGGCTGCCACTGCCCCTTCGGCATCAGCGGAAGAGCTAAGGCAGATAATGGCCGTCTGGGGAAGATCGTGGCGGATCGACTCGATCAACCCCCGTAGCTCCGCCGCCTGCGAAGCTGAACCTACATCCAGCGTCACCGCATCCAGCCGAGCTGCTTTCGGACGTTCGCCCAACACAGCGATCATTTCACGCGGATCTCCTGCTGCGCCAACCACACGGGTGCGCCGATCCCAACTCAGATAACCGACAATCGACTGGCGGGCATAGATGTCTCGCTCAATCACAAAGACACGAATACAGTGACTCCACCTCATGAGAGATACTCCATGTTGATGGGCAGTAGCGGGCCAAAGACCCACACGAAACCGGCAGGCTCAAGAGTGCTGCTCCGCACAGAAGAAGGCGAGAGCAGAGTCGATAACGGCGCCTCACTTTAGCTTAACTTCCCAGCAGAGCCTGTATTTGACTGCCCCCCGACGTTCAACTGACATCATCCTGCCAGATGCGCGACACACTGTCAGACCCGCAGGGTATAATGCCGATGAGGACTACAGGATCACACGCATGTATGCTGAGATCGTTGTCAATGCGCCGGTAGAAGGCACATTTCACTACCACATCCCCGCAGAGCTGGCGGGTCGCATCCGACCCGGTCACTTGGTGGAGGTGTCCTTCGGCACGCAGAAGGCTCAAGGGGTAGTCATCAGGTTGGACGTGCGTTCCCCCGTTGCTGCCACTAAGCCAGTGCTGAGGCTAATCGACCGCGAACCCGTGATCTCCGAGGCTCAGTTGGCAGTAGCTCACTGGATCAGCGAACGATATCTGGCTCCGCTTGTGCAATCCGTGAAACTGTTCATCCCGCCCGGTTTGGCCAAACGCGGTGACGTGCTGATCACGCCAGTCATTGATCCGACCCAGATCGAAGCTGCTAGTGATACCCAGCAACGTCTGTTGAACCTCCTGGCGCAACGTGGGCCACTCCGGGGGCGACAGATTGAACGGTCCATGCCAAGACGTAATTGGCAAGCAGCGGTCAACCAGCTTGTTGAGCGTGGTCTATTGCTGCGCGAGCCAGTTCTGGATGCGCCGTCCGTCAGCCCCAAGATGGTGAAGGTAGTTGAGTTAGCGATTCCACCTGCGCGCGTGGACGATATCGTTCGGCAGCGCTTCGATCCTCATCAGGTGGCTAGCACGCGACGGTCTGCGGTGGAAAGGCGCGCAGCGATTCTGCTTGCTCTAGCCCGGGAACGACAGCCACTCAATGTGGGCCGGATCTATGCCAGCATCCCTGGGGCGACGCTGGCCGATCTGCGCGTGCTAGCGGAGGATGATCTGATCGTCCTCCGCCAGCAGGAAATCCTACGCGATCCTCTAGCGGAATTCACGTTCCTACCTGATACCCCACCGCAGTTGACCACCGATCAGGCTGCTGCCTGGGAGGTGATCCGTGACGCATTAGATGGCGGAGGAATGTCTCGTCCGATCCTGGTGCATGGCGTGACCGGTTCCGGCAAGACGGAGCTTTATATGCGGGCCGTTGAGCATGTGCTTGGACAGGGGCGCAGTGCCATCATCCTAGTCCCCGAGATCGCTCTCACGCCGCAGACGATCCGCCGCTTCGGGGCGCGTTTTGCAGGGCGAATGGGATTGATCCACGGCGAGCTTTCGGCAGGGGAGCGCTATGACACATGGCGGCGGGCCCGGAGCGGGCAGTTCGATGTGGTCGTCGGGCCACGCTCAGCGCTGTTTACACCAATGCGACGCCTCGGCCTGATTGTCATCGATGAGTGCCATGACGACAGTTACAAGCAGTCGCCACCGACCCCTCCACCATACTATCATGCAATCCCAACAGCCATCGAGCTAGCCCGTGAGCAGGGTGCGCTTGTGCTGATGGGCAGCGCGACGCCTAGTGTGACCATGTACGCTCAGGCAGCTTTACCGGGAAGTTCAGAACCTGGTGAGATCACGTTGCTTGAACTCCCGGCCCGAATCATGGGCCACCGACGCGCCATCGAGATGCAAGCGATCCACTTCCATATCGACCGGACACGTTACACCCACGATCCCGACGCTCCGGAAGAGGCGGTCATGATAGATCTACCGCCTGTTCGAGTAGTCGACATGCGGCAGGAGCTGCGTGCGGGAAATCGCTCGATCTTCAGCCGGGCGCTGGCAACAGCGCTCGAAGAAACGTTAAAGCGCAATGAGCAGGCGATTCTGTTTCTGAACCGGCGCGGGACAGCGACCTACGTCTTTTGTAGAAACTGCGGGCATGTTCTAGAGTGCCCCCGTTGCGGCATTCCGTTAACCTGGCACGTTGCTCACAATCAGTCAGGTGAGCGGGGTATTCTGGTGTGCCATCACTGCAACTATCGGGGACACCCGCCCGATCAATGCCCGGAGTGTGGTTCTGGGCAGATTCGATACTTCGGCGGCGGCACACAACGGGTAGAAGAGGAGGTCATCAGACGCTTCTCTGAAGCTCGCACTGTGCGCTGGGATCGTGACACGACCGCCAGCAAAGGGTCACACAACGTATTGTTGCAACAGTTTGTCAATGGACAAGCAAACGTTCTGATCGGCACCCAGATGGTCGCCAAAGGGCTTGACCTGCCTCTAGTGACCTTGGTAGGGGTAATCAGCGCCGATACAGCCCTCTATCTGCCGGACTACCGGAGCAGCGAACGCACCTTTCAATTGGTTACCCAGGTAGCAGGGCGGGCGGGGCGCGGCCTATTGGGCGGGCAGGTGATTATACAAACCTACGCTCCCGATCACTACGCCATACAGGCAGCAGCCAATCACGATTTCCACGCCTTCTTCCAGCAGGAGATGGCCTTCCGACGGAAGATCGGTTACCCGCCGTTTGCCCGCTTGGTCCGCCTGCTGATCCGTGCCGAGGATAACGAGCACGCCAAGGCAGAGGCTACGGAGTTGCACCGCCTCCTCTCGCGCCAGATTGCAGAGCGGCGCCTAGTCAGCACCTCGCTGATCGGACCGGCTCCTGCGTTCTATGCCCGGCTGGATAACCTCTATCGCTGGCATGTCATTGTGCGCGGGCCGAATCCAGCCGATATCCTTGATGTTCTTCCTGCTTCGCCGCGCCTGCACGTGGACATCGATCCCGTCACCCTATTGTGATCAACGCTTGGAACCTTAAAACTTCGTCCGACATATTGCACCAGAACAAAAGTTCTGCTATACTATTGGATAGAACGCAAGTTCTGCCCGGGTGACCGGGGGGCACTGGTTAGGAGGGGAGAATTTTCATCATGCAGGCATCCTCTCACAAGCGGGGCTTACTGGTGGCATCAACAGGGGCCATGCTGGCGAAGTCCTCCCCTCCTAGTGCGTCCCTAATAGTACCGAGAGTCTGTTGGTCAACTGAGCGCAAGCTAATATACACCTGCTAGGAGGATTCCAAGTGATGAGGGAAGGTATGTTGTGGTTTGATAATAGCGATCAGCGGGCACTCAGCGATAAGATCAACCGGGCAGCACGTTACTATCAGGCCAAGTACGGCATCTGGCCCACGCTGTGTTTCGTGAACCCATCTATGATGCTCAGTGGGCCAGCCCAGGTTGAGGGGATCGAGGTGCGGACTACCAATTCAGTGCTTCCCAACCATTTCTGGCTGGGCACTGCCGAATCCCTGTCGAGCCGCCCTGCCGCCTAAGTCTTGAAGGAAAGAAGGCAGCCCTCTTGGCGGAAGTGGAGCCAGGTCAATGCGGCCTGGCTCGCGCATTGATAGGCTCGATCACCAACCTTTCTGCGCCCGCCAGCAGCCCACTCAGCGCTGTGCTCTTGGGAGCTATCACCCCGCTATCTGCAAAGTACTCAAACTCAAAACGAATCGGGTCTCTGGCTCGTCTGCCAGGGATGGGCATTAACCGCGCTGTGAGAGGCTTGTCCAATCGTAGAGCCAGGGCAGCCACGTCCAGCAGAATACCATACAGCGTATCCTCCGAAATATCACCGGGCAAGGGGATCGTATCCAGCCCACTCCCACACACCGCTGAATAGACAAGAAGCTCGGTGATCCCCAGGCTTCCTGCGGCAGCCCGTTGGGCGAGGATCGCATCTTCCAGCACGGGAAGGAAAATCTCGCAGAAGCCGATCCTACGGAAGCGGGCACGTTGGAGTGCGTCAGCGAAGAAGGCGACTGCCATCAATGCGCCATGATCGCCAGCAGTTCCCAGGCCCAACTGCTCTAGGGCCTTGCCGATGCTCACCGCCTCAGAGGGATAGGGTGCCAATGAGAAATCCAGACCCACAAAGGCGGAAGATGGGGAGCTTAGCGCAGCGCGAACTGTTGTTTCAATTCGTTGCGCCCACTCCTCAATGGCCCTAACCAGTCGCTGACGAGCATCCTCTAACGAGGACGCCCCGCTCACTGCCTGCACCGCCAGATCAGCGCTCTCAATTGCCAGTGCGAGCTGCGGCGGGCCGCCCCCGTGGTAAGCTGCTGGGAAAAAGGGGGACCAAGGTTGAACATTGGCCAACGCAGCCAGTCGCAGATTGCAGAATCCATCAGCGGACAGAGCGGCAACCTCTCTAACCAGTGCTGCCATACGCCGTGCCCGCCCCAGGTCGATCCCCAGACCACTCTGCGCGATTTCCACGCTGGCGAAGGCGTTCTCAACCCCGCCAAGCACAGCAGGTAACACCCCAACGTATTCTTCCGGATCTTCGAGGCGCACTGGCCCCAGCGAAACATAGTCAAAACCGGAAGCCGAGCCAGTCACCTGGAGCGCTCTGGCGAGATCGAGCGCCCTGCCAGGGCCATGCACGCCCAGGGCCGCAGCGAATGGCTGGATAGCCAAACGTGTTGTCTGCACCACCAGGCCACCTGTGATCAGCGCGTCGCGCGCAATCCGAACGGTCTCGCCTACCCGCGCGACGGTGCTGGAATCTAGTGGATACGTCACATCCACAAAGGCCGTGATAGATCGAATCTTCATCAGGTTACACCGGAACGCTCACTGCACAGCGCGCTGGCGGGCCATTTCGAAGAGCATGATGCCAGTTGCCATCGCCACGTTGAGCGATTCCATGCCCCCTGGCATGGGAATCATCACCCGAGCATGGGCAAGGCGGGCTGCGCTCTCACTAGGCCCGTGTGCCTCCTCGCTGACGATCAGCGCGCATGGCTGTACCCAGTTGACACTAAAATAAGGCGCGCCCCCTTGAACATCGGCGAGGAATAGCACATAGTCAGCAAACTGGCTGGTAATGCCTTCCCAACTAAGCTGGCGAACTGGCAGCCGGAAGTGTGCCCCCATGGCGCTCCGCACGACCTTGGGGTTCGTCCAATCGACTGTGCCGGCAGTGGTGACCATCAGTGGCACACCAGCGGCTGCCGCAGTACGCATCATGTTTCCCAAGTTGCCAGGGTCAGCTACCCGGTCGATGATCAACGCAAAGCTCGCATCTGCTGGAGGTTCCAAATGCAGATCGGGCAACACAGCCAACACACCCTGGGGAGCCGGGGTATCGCTCATGGCGCGCATCACACTCTGATCCACAGGCAGCATGATGGTCCCGCTGTAGCTGATCCTTTCCAGCAACACACGCCCCTCCGGGCTGCCCGCGAAATCCTCCGTATAGAACATCTCCTTAATGGGCACCCCGGCAGCCAGAGCCTCACGCAGCAGCGTCGGCCCCTCGATGACAAAGTGCCCCTCCTTACGGCGGGCGCGGCTTCGTGCCTGCAGGGCACGGACGTACTTGACTCGCTCGTTGTTCAAGCTCGTGATCATGGCGCGAGTTTAGCACGAGCCAGCAACAAGCCCAAGCCGGGGGCCATTAAGGAGCCAACAGATCGTCCAGTATCCGTCCATCTGCACTGGTAAGAGTAAAACCAAGCAATGCAGCAACAGTCGGCACCACGTCGATCAGAAGTGCATCCCCCGTTCCACTGCCAGGGCGGATCCCCCGCCCGGCGGCAATAAGCACACCCTTCATCTCGTCCATCCCGGCAGGATAGCCTTGCTGACCGTAGAACGAGGCAGGCTCAAACACCGAATCGAGTCCGCGTTCGTCGCTCAATGTGTAGCCGGGGTTGGCTTGGGCAAAGACATCGCCCGCCAGAGCACCATCTAGCCCAATGGAGCCAAGCTCACTGCGCAGCATGACACGGGCAAAGACTCGCTCACCCGTTGTAGGATCAACCAGATCACGCAGCAACCCAGCGATTTGATCCTGAACGGCCCGGTAGGCATCCTGCGGGACGATCCCGGCACTCTCACGGCCTGCCATGTTGATGTATACATGCACCGCGCCGCCTGACGCGAACGCAATGGCCTGCGAGTGCTCCACGATGACAAAGCCGCGGTTGCCCAGCCGGAGTAGACCTGCCTGGGCAAGAAGGGTATTGACGTTCACCCGAGTATGGATCGGCGCCATGCCGGTTGTGCCGATGACGAATAACACGACCTCGCCAGAATCAAGCTCATGCCTCATCACCGACATCAGATCGCTAAGAGCATGATCCAACTGTGCCGCAGCCCGCGAGCGGTAGGCGGCGAAAGTGGCAGCTCGCTCCGGTGTGTAGGCGGGCTGTGACGCATCCACCATCAGGAATTGATGCCCCACCTGATCCAGCGGACTCTGGACAGTGAGCAACATATCGGGATGGTATGTACCGTACACCCAAACTGTGATAGCCATCATCCAATCGGACTGCCGTTGCACCATCGCCATGTACTGTTGCTGATCGATCCAGCCATGTTCCAGCGCGTAGTAATCTGGCGGGGGGACAGAAGGCCCGAAACGGCCCACCACTGCGCGCTGGAACTCCTCCGGCGCAGCTAGCAGCCGATAGACGTTGCCCTGATAGAGCGCAAAGGATCCCAGGCGAGGATCGACGATCAAGAAGTCCGTGCCAAGCTCCGATGCTGGTTCTATTCTCCAACCTACCCATTCGCCCGATGCATGGAGTGTGGCATCATGCTCATCAACCGAACGATCACCGCTGCTCAGAATAAAAGAATCATAGTTCACCACCGCATCATCCGATGTATCAAGCGCTAACACGTAGACCGTTATCAGGAAGCGATCATCTATTCCCTCGATGTCAAACCAGCTTTCCTGCGGCGGGCTGAACGTTATTGGTTCCCCAGCCCATCCCTGGGCAGGATAGAAAGTTAAACGGTGCAGCTTTGAATAAGCCTCGCGCTCTCCGTAGCCAAGCGTGTAATCGGCTAGCAGATCGGGCTGCCAAGAAGTCGCCCCTGGCCAAAACAGTACCGCGCAGGTCAAGCCAGCTTGGCGTGCTGATACCCACAGCGGCTCAGCCTGTATAGGCAAGTCATAGGCGCTGGTATACCAATACAGCCCATCCTCTGGCCGGTGTACGCGCTCGCCCACAATTCCTGTATGTGCTGGAAGGTTGCCCGTTGCCAGGCTTGCGTGGGATACTGCTGTTGTTGGAGGTTCCACGCCTTCCAATTCCTGCCACGCCCCTCGCGCCCGCAAAGCAGCCAGTGTCGGCATGAGGCCCGCATTCATCCAATCCGCCAACAAGTCGGCTCGTCCACCATCTGCGGAGATTAGGATCACGCGAGGGAGGGTGGATGGTGTAGAGGTCGGAAGATCGGTGGGGGTGACCGGTGGAGAGGGCATGGCAGGCCTGATGGTTGGCACGCTGGCTGAAGGCTCAACCGTGATAGCTGGTGGCGGCTTGCAGGCAGAGAGAACCAGCGCAGCACAGGCCAACTGCACAAGCCAATATTGGGAGCGCATAGCTCAGTTCACCGTGATGAGTTCCCGGATCTCCTCAAATGTAGCTGGGCCGATGCCTGGCACGTTCTGGATTGCTTCAATGGTTGGGAACGGCCCGTTGGCTTCGCGGTATTCGATGATTCGCTGGGCAATCGCTGGGCCAATCCCAGGCAGTGCTTCCAATTCCGCTTGAGAGGCGGTATTAATGTTGAGCGGCCCGCTTGGGGCAATCTCACTCTGGCCTGGCAAGCTAGGCGCCGGGGTGGGCGCTTCACCAATTCGCGGGACATACACCTGCTGCCCATCTTCAAGCGAGGCGGCCAAGTTGATACGATTGAGGTCTGCATCGCCGGCGGGGCCACCAGCAGCAGCCAGCGTATCACGGACAATCGAATCGGCAGGTAGTTCATATACGTCAGCGCGCGCGACCGCCCCGCTGACGTATACCCGGATCGGGCCAGGGGTGGCTGTAGGTAGAGGAGGTTCAATAACAATGGGGGCTGGTGTCTGCCAACGGACGGCCAGAGCGATCATCCCGCCCATGATCAGCAACCCGATCAGGCCCAGGGCAAGTGTGCGGTGCTGTTCGAGCCACTGGTTCATTCACTTCTGCCCTCAATGTGGAGAAGAGGTGAAGGGGTCTGCCCCCTCAGTAGCGGTTACTGGGAGCGCGGGTTCGGATCGTAAAGCGCCTTGGCGATAAGGATCGCCCCCAACTCAACAGCGGCGATGATCAGCCAGGGAAGGCGAACTACCTCCCCCAACAGAGTATTGACAATCCCCGCCAGGCCAGTAGCAACAGCCAGGATCGCTAGGGCATAGGTCAACCAACCTGCTTTCCATCCCAACTGGAGATCCTGGTACAGCGCAGAGCCGAGCAGGATCAGGCCAGGGATAAACAGCATCAATGAGGGGAGGAGGGGATAGAACAGCACATACAAAGCTGCCGCTGTCACCAGGACAGCCCCCCAGGTCAGAAGCTCGAAGCGGATTTCCTCGTCCGTCTTGTTCCCGCGTAACATGGCGATTTCTCCTTGAGAACGGGCGCAAGCAACTTCCACGTGGCTGCCTGGTGCAAGTATAGTCGCACGCGAAGGGGAGTCAAAGGGGCATCTTCATCGCCAACATGGACACGGCAGGGGGCAGAATCAAAGCCCCAGCCGGGTAGCTGGGGCTTTTTTCAATTCTGGAACAGTTAATTATCTTCGTCCCCGCCAACCTGCTCTTCGTGATCGGCAGGCTGTTCATTTTCCTCAGACGCTTCTTGGAGATCATCTGTCCCCCCAGACTCGAAGCTCTCCTCCTGTACCCTCAACTTCTCGGAGACTTCTTCCTTACTGAGAAGACGCCAGTCCCCATCCAGATACTCTTCAGAGTCGACGCGCTTCAGGCTCAGTCCCATGCGGCGGTGCTCTGGGTCAATACGGATGATACGCAGGGTGACGACTTCACCTTCTTGTACGACCTCGCGCGGGTGTTCCACGCGCCGATCTGATAGCTCACTGATGTGAATCAACCCCTCGATCTCCGGGTGATCCACTAGCCGCGCGAAGGCTCCAAACTTAGTTAGTTTGGTGATCGTTCCCTGAACGAGCTGGTCTGGGCTGTAGTTAGCCGCCAGCACATCCCAGGGGTCTTCAAGGCGGTTCTTGCGGCTTAAGCCGATCCGCTGCCGTTCGCGGTCGATATGGATGATCTCTACCTCGACTTCGTCACCCACCTTGAGGACTTCCTTGGGGTGAGTCACATGCCGCCAGGAAAGCTCGGACAGGTGAATCAGGCCATCAGCCCCGCCGAGGTCAATGAATGCACCAAAGTCAGCCAGGCTGATCACACGGCCATGGTGTACTTGACCCACTTCCAATGATTCAAGCAGTTGTGCCCGTCGCTCCGCGCGCTGTTCCTTGGCGGCGGCGCGCTCGGAGAGGATGAGCCGGTTGCGGCCCCGATCCACTTCGATAACCTTGACAGCGATATCCTCACCGATCATGTGGCCCCAGCGCTCATCTGGCGTCGCACCATTGCTGCGGCGGCGGCGGTCGCGGCTCACCTGAGAGGCAGGCACAAAGCCACGCACCTTGCCAAAGCGCACGATCAGACCCCCCTTGTTGAAGCCCGTGATCTTGCTCTTATAGACCTCACTGCGCTCCATATAGCTTTCAGCGTCACGCCAATCCTGTTCTTCCATGGCTCGCCGCAGCGAAAGCTGAGCGTGACCGTTGCGATCCTCCGGGGTGAGGATGTATATATATACATCATCGCCAACGTGGAGCGACTCTCTGGTCTCCTGGTCTAATTCCTCAAACTCGCGCCCTGAGATCACGCCCTCCGACTTCGCCCCAATGTCGACCATAATCTCCGTATCGGAGATACTAGCAATAGTGCCTTTGACGATCGCCCCACGCTCCAGGGGGGAGAACGCGAAATCCTCCCCTTCCTTACCTGTGGGCATATCCGAGTTCAGGAAGGCCTGAAATAATTCCTCGTCCGATGCAGCGCTCTCGGATGCCTCTTCTTGAGGGGATGGGCTGCCCATGTCAGCAGTCGCCTCCTCGACGGGCGACGGAACGTCGGGCACTTCGATGGCCGGCATGTTGTCGGCAACGGGTGCTTCGTCGACGGCCTCCTGCGCCGCCGACTCCGCGTGTGTCTGGTCTGGTGCGGCAGTCTCGGCTGTCTTCACCGTCGAGTCGGAGGGGCCGAGAGCCTTGTCATCACTATTCATGCGGACGGACTCCTCTTCACCTGCGGGGTGAGCACAATTATAACCAGGGTACTTTCAAATAGGCAAAGCAAAGGATGGACGAAGGCTGTCCCCCCCTGATATACTCGCGGAACCATGACGAATTGCACCTTTTTGGGCCGGACCATTGGTGTTAAAATCGCAACGTGGTGAAGCGCCCAACAAACGGCATGACAGGGGGAATCCTTTGTCTTGCCAGGCATGACGTGGATACTATCAACCCACTATGCATCCCAACTCCAATATCTGGATGAGCTATCTTTTCCGCAATGACCGCTTCGTGCGCAGTTAACATTCTATGCCAATTATAATCCAGGGTGGAAGCGTAATTAGTTCCAGGGCTGTCCAGCCAGCCGATGTGCTGATCGAGGGGGAGAAGATCGCGGCTGTAGCCGCCCGGATTGAACCTCCCCCTGGCGCTCAGGTAATCGATGCCACAGGGTTACTGGTTTTGCCTGGCATCATTGATGCACATACGCATATCCAACTGGATACTGGCATTTACAGGACATCCGATAACTGGGAAATCGGCACGCGGACAGCGGCGGCAGGTGGGGTAACCACTGTTATTGACTTTGCAACCCAGTTCCCCGGCCAGACGTTTGATCAGGCTCTCGATAATCGGCTGGCAGAGGCGGGGGGGAAAGCGATCGTGGATTATGCGCTGCACTGCATGATCACAAGCCTGCCCATCGGGTCTGAGGAGAGTCTTCAAAGGCTTGTTGATCGAGGTGTGCCCAGCTTCAAGGTTTACACGACCTATCGCCCGAATTACTACATGGATGATGCAACCCTCCTACGCTTGCTGGCGAAGGCAGCGGAGATTGGCGGGCTGGTCATGGTTCACGCTGAGAATGATGCGATGGTCACGGAGGCGACACAGCATCTCGTTGCTGCTGGGCAGACGACTTGGAACTTCCACCCTCGTGGACGTCCGGCCATTGCGGAACAGGAGGCTATCCATCGCGTGTTGTTTCTGGCATGGGAAGCCCGTGCGCCGGTTTACATCGTACATTGCTCCACCGCTCGCAGTGTGGAACTAGTGTACGCCGCCCGAGGTGCAGATCAACCTGCCTGGTGCGAAACGTGTCCCCAGTATCTGCTACTGGATGATCGCGTCTACGAAGGCCCCCACCCAGAACACTATATTCTCCAGCCGCCGCTGCGGGCAGTTGGAGAACCGGACAGGCTATGGGAGCTGGTGGCTGGGGGTGCAGTCAGCGTGATTTCAACCGACACATGCGATTACACTCTGGCCCAAAAGCGAGAGTTTACCCAGTTCACCCAGACTCCGGGGGGGCTGCCGGGAGTCGAGACGCTGCTGCCATTGATCTACACCTATGGCGTCGATAGAGGTCGGATCCCTGCCACTGATCTAGTGCGAATGCTGTGTGAGAACCCGGCGCGGCTGTTCGGCATCGCGCCGCGCAAGGGCTTTCTGGCTCCTGGAAGTGATGCCGATATCGTGCTATACGATCCGGCAAGCGAGAGGGTTGTTCACCACCGCGATCTACATTACCTTGCCGGGTACAGTCCCTACGAGGGGATGCGTGTTAAAGGCGAGGTCAGGATGACCATCTCGCGGGGTGAGATCGTCTACCGCAATGGGGAAATTACCGGTATATCGGGCCGGGGCCAGTTTGTACCCGGCGCGCCATTTTCCGCTGCGGACATGATGCGGTAGGAGGGAAGGCGAAGTGGAGCGTGAGAAGCTTATCCGGATTGCACGTGGAGAAGCACCTGCCGCTGTTCTGCTGAAGAACGCCCGGCTGGTCAATGTCTTCACCGCCGAAATCTACGAAACGGATATCGCGATCCGGCGGTCGCGGATCGTCGGCATAGGCAGCGGGTATGAGGCCGAGCAGGTAATCGACCTGAAAGGTAAATATGTCGCACCAGGCTACATCGACGCCCATGTCCATATCGAAAGCTCCATGTGCGTTCCTGGCGAGTATATGAAAGCCGTCCTACCACGCGGTGTGACCTCTGTGGTGACGGACCCTCACGAGATCGCTAATGTGCTGGGCCTGGAAGGGATCAGCTTCATGCTCAGCGCCGCAGAGAATAGCCCTTTCAGCATGTATGTAATGGCCTCTTCGTGTGTCCCGGCGACTCATATGGAGACAGCAGGGGCAAGCCTCGAAGCGTTTGAGCTAGAGAACCTCAAGAACAATCCCTGGGTGTTGGGATTGGCCGAAGTGATGAATTATCCCGGTGTGGTGTATGGCGATCCAAGCGTGCTTGCCAAACTGGCTACTTTCGAGGGGATGGTGATCGATGGGCACTGCCCCGGTCTGACCGGATCGCAGCTCAACGCCTACATTGCATCGGGCATCGGGTCCGACCACGAGTGCACGACGGTCGAGGAGGCACTGGAAAAACTGCGGTTGGGCATGATGGTCTTCATCCGCGAGGCAACTAACGCCCACAATCTGCTTGCCTTGCTACCCGTCGTGACTCCTGAGAATAGCCGTCGCATCTGTTTCTGCACGGACGACCGCCAGCCAGCCGATCTGTTAGATGAGGGTTCTATTGACTACATGGTGCGGGTAGCGATCCAGCATGGGATTGACCCCATCCAAGCGATTCGTATGGCAACGTTACATCCGGCAGAATACTTCGGATTGCATGATCGGGGCGCTATCGCACCAGGCCGCCGTGCTGATCTGTTTGTTTTCACGGATTTAAGCGAGCCGGTCGCTGAGCAGGTTTACCGGGGTGGGTATCTTGTCGCGCAGGATGGGGAGATGCTGGTTGCTGAGCAGGCCCCGCAACCGGTCCGTCTGCGCAACTCGATGAATGTACGCTGGGAGGCAGTGGACTTGGCTGTTCCGGCACAGGGTGAGCGGATGCGGGTGATCGGGAGTATCCCCGACCAGCTTGTCACGGAGCACCGCATTGCACCGGTGAAGCGCCAGGACGGTCTTGCCGTGGCCGATGTGGAGCGCGACATCCTTAAAATGGCCGTCATCGAACGCCATCGCGCGACAGGCAATATCGGCAAAGGCTTCATTCAAGGGATCGGGCTAAAGCGGGGGGCCATTGCGGGTACAGTGGCACATGACCACCATAACCTAGTCGTGATTGGAGCAGATGACGTCAGCATGATGACGGCTGCACGAGCGGTAGCGGACATGGGGGGTGGGCTGGCTGCGGTCAGCGGTGAGACCGTCCTGGCAAACCTCCCCCTGCCTGTGGCAGGTTTGATGTCCGATAGGCCGATCCGGGAAGTGCGGCGGGGCATGGACGCGCTGCTTGGTGCTGCGCGAGAATTAGGTTCGCCGCTGCACGATCCGTTCATGGCGATGAGTTTCATGGCCCTGGAAGTCATCCCCCATCTGAAATTGACGGATATGGGGCTGGTGGATGTGGATCAGTTTCAGATCGTCGATCTGTTTGTCTGAACCATTTCAGTCTTGAAGGAGAACCATTATGAGAAGTTTCGCTGGTCGAGACATCCTCTCGCTGAAGGATTTTGAGCGGGAGGAGTTCTTTCGTGTCTTCCAGGTGGCGGACGAGCTGAAGCCCCTTGCGCGCGACCGACGGAACGGGGACTTGCTGCGGGAGAAGACGCTGCTTACAGCCTTCTACCAGCCCAGCACCCGCACCCGCCTGGCGACGGAGGCAGCTATGCATCGGCTGGGTGGACACGTGCTGGGCTTCTCGGATGTCAAGATGACCCGTGCAGGTGATTTCTACCAGGAGTCGATCAAAGACACGGTTCATATGCTGGAGTTCTATGGGGATGTGATCGCCATGCGGCATTTCCAGCAGGGCGCGCCGGCTGAGGCTGCCTACTGGGCCAGTGTACCGGTCATCAACTGCGGCGACGGCTGGGGTGAACACCCCACCCAGGTGCTCACAGACTTGTACACGACGCTCGGTGAGAAAGGGACCCTCGATGGGCTAACCTTCCTGCTGGTTGGCGATATGCGGATGCGGACCATGCACTCAATCCTGTACGCCTTCTCGCAGTTTGACGTCAAGGCATATGTCGTCTCGCCGCCTGAGATGTCGCTGCTGCCAGAGTTCAAGGCTGAACTGGACGAGCGGAGCGTCCAATACGAGGAAGTGGCAAGCGTCGAAGATGTCATCCATGAAGCGGATGTGATCTACATGGAGCCAGTCGTCCAGCCGGACTACACCGTATCCCGCCAGGAGAAGGCAGAAAGCTACGGTGCGACTGCTCCGGCCTACAAGGTCACCCGCGATCTGCTGCGTACGCGGGGCAAGAGCGACGCTATTGTATTACACTCGCTGCCGCGCATGGACGAGCTGCCGCCTGATGTGGACAGCACCCGTCATGCCCGCTATTGGGTCGAGGCATTCAACGGCGTCGTGATGCGCATGGCGCTGCTGGCGCTTGTGCTGGGCGCAATGGAGTGATCGTTTCCGGGGGTGCACCAGATAGGACGGCACTCCCCCTGGAGTCATGTACCGGATTCATTCAAAGGAGTTCCGGCAGCAATGCAAACCGATTTGCGTGGGCGTGACATGATCACGACCCAGGAATGGACCAAGTCAGAGATTGAGACTGTGCTGGATGTGGCCTTCGATCTGAAGCGCAAGCGCGCTCTCGGCGAGCCACACGCTTACCTGCGCGACAAGGTGCTGGGCATGTTGTTTTTCTTTAGCAGCACCCGCACCCGAGTCAGTTTTGAGGCAGGTATGGCACAGCTTGGGGGGCACGCACAGTTCATTGAGAGCAAAACCACCCAGATCGCGCATGGGGACACGGCGAAGGAAATCGGCGAGATCATCGGGCGCTATTGCGATGGGATCGCCATCCGGCAAGTGGATTGGGGCACGGGCAACCGCTACATCCGTGAGGTAGCTCACTATAGCCGTGTGCCCGTGCTCAATATGCAGTGTGATATTTACCACCCCTTCCAAGTCCTCGCTGATATGATGACCATCATCGAGGAGTTTGGGCGCGACCTGCGCGGCAGGACGATCAACGTGAGTTGGGCTTACGCGGCCAGTTATCAGAAGCCTATCTCGGTCCCCCAGAGCCTTATCCTGTTGATGACGCGCTTCGGGATGAATGTGCGGCTGACCCATCCCCCTGAATACAGGCTTATGCCGGATATCATGGATCAGGCATATGAAAATGCCCGCCGGAGCGGTGGCTCGCTGGAAGTGCTTGATGACTTCGACGCGGGCTTCAGAGATGCGGACATTGTCTATCCCAAGAGTTGGGGGGCGGTGATGACCACCACCGACGATGCCGAGTCCGCCCGGATTGGCCAGCGGTACGTCGACTGGATCTGCGACGAGCAGCGGATGGCATTGGCAAAGGAACACGCAATCTACCTGCACTGTCTGCCCGCTGATCGTAACGTTGAAGTGGCGGATGCTGTGATCGATGGGCCGCACAGCCGCGTCTACGATGAGGCGGAGAATCGCCTTCATGCCCAGAAGGCAGTGATGGCGCTGACAATGCGGTGAGTCATCATAAATTCACCACCGAGCGATAATTGCCGAGCAGGCACAGCACCGAGGGCAAACATATGACGAGAAAACTTGCTGCCGTTGCGATAGGCGGAAATTCGCTGATCATGGCAAAAGGGAAAGAGGACGTTCCCAGTCAATGGATGGCGGTTCGGGAAACGTGCAAGCACATCGCCACCATGATCGAGCAGGGCTGGGACGTAGCCATCACACACGGCAATGGTCCGCAGGTCGGGTTCATCTTGCGGCGGTCGGAGCTGGCTGCACATGAAGTGCACGATGTTCCGCTGGACATCATCGGCGCGGATACACAAGGCTCGATTGGGTACATGCTACAACAATCGCTGGCGAACGAATTCCGGCGGCGAGGAATCAGGAAACAGGCTGTCTCCGTGGTCACCCAAGTGTTAGTAGATAGGGACGATCCTGGCTTCAAAGCGCCCAGCAAAGGGATTGGCGGCTACATCTCCGAGGAGCAGGCCCAGAAGTTTCGCGCTGAGGGTTGGGTGGTGGTGGACGATGCAGGGCGTGGCCTGCGCCGGGTGATCGCTTCACCCATTCCTAAGACGATCGTGGAGTTGGATGTGATCAAATCCCTGCTGGCACAGGGGTTCGTGGTGGTCAGCGTAGGGGGGGGCGGGATTCCTGTGATCCAGACGGAGGGGGGTGAGATACGTGGCGCTCCTCCCTCTGTCATTGATAAGGACCGGGCCACAGCCCTGCTTGCCACTGGCATCCAGGCCGACCTGTTCCTGATCTCGACAGCAGTCGAGAAGGTGGCACTGGATTTCAACAAGCCCAGCCAGCGCTGGCTCGATCGCATGACGCTGGACGAAGCGCGCCAATATATGGAAGAAGGTCACTTTGCTAAGGGCAGCATGGGGCCTAAAATAGAAGCAGTCATCGCATTCCTGGAGCGGGGTGGTAAGCAGGCGCTTATCACAAGCCCGGAGAACATTGCGCGTGCCCTGGCAGGGGAAACGGGCACGTGGATCACCCCTTAACGCGATCCCTTTTCCCCACTGAGTTGAGGGAGGTGCTTATTCCAGGTTTCCCATCAGTCATTCTCTCCCTGTGTTTCCGTTCCAACTATGAGGAGTAAGGAGAGGCTTGATGAAAACCTCACGGATTCTGTTGGCTCTGCTGACGGTGATCGCGATGCTTGCGCTCACCGCATGTGCAGCCGCGACACCCGCACCAGAAACGGAAGCGCCCGCTGAGGAGTTCGTCTTCGGCATGATCCTGGTCGGCCCGAAGAACGACCGGGGCTGGAGCCAGGCTCACTACGAGGGCGGCCTCTATGTCGAGGAGCATGTTCCCAACGCCCGGATGATCGTGTTCGAGAGCCTGAATCCCGCCGACAAGCCGGAGGCCACGGTCGAGGGCGTGGTGGATGATATGGTAGCCCAGGGTGCGAAGATGATCATCCTCACCTCAGATGAGTTCGAGGAGGATACGGTCGGCGCGGCGGAGAAGTACCCGGATGTGATCTTCATTATGGCCTCCGGTGATGATGCCTGGGCGGAGGGGCAGGACGCGGGCGTTGCGCCACCCAACGAAGGTAATGTCATGGGCCGCATGGAGTATATGAAGGCCATCGCCGGGTGCGCGGCAGCCCTGGCCACGGACACTGGCAATATCGCCTATCTCGGCCCCCTGATCAACTTCGAGACGCGCCGCTTGGCCGCCTCGGCCTATCTCGGCGCGCGGTACTGCTACGAGAACTACCGGGGGATGGATCCTGCCGATCTGACCTTCACGGTAACCTGGATTGGCTTCTGGTTCAACATCCCCGGTGTGACGCTTGACCCAACCGAGGTCGTGAACCAGTTCTACGACGGTGGCGCGGATGTGGTCATCAGCGGCATTGATACCACCGAAGCTATCGTAGTCGCAGGTCAGAGAGCAGCGGAAGGCGAAACTGTCTGGGCGATCCCCTATGACTTCGAAGGCGCCTGCGAAGAAGCGCCGGATGTCTGCCTGGGTGTGCCGTACTTCAACTGGGGCCCGGCTTACAAGGGCTACGTCGAGGCGGCTATCAATGGGACATGGGAGCAGGGCTTTGCCTGGAATGGCCCAGATTGGTCGGATTTGACGAACAATGATACGACCGCCGTTGGTTGGGTTAACGGCCCGGCTCTGACAGAGGACATGCAGTCCGATCTTGATGACTTCATCGCCAAGATGGCCAGTGGTGAGGTTAACGTGTGGACCGGCCCGATCAACCTCCAGGATGGCAGCGAGTATATTGCGGATGGTGAGGTCGCAACAGACTTCCAGATCTGGTATCTGCCGCAGCTTCTCGAAGGGATGATCGGCCCCAGCGAGTAATCGCCAAGGGGTGTGAAACCCTGTGCAAGCGAGGAGAGCGGCTTCAACAGGGCCGCTCTCTTTTCTCCCCTCTTAGCTGCATGGCCCGTTCGCACAATGCAAGATCGCGCCGCCGAGGATTCAGGAGCGATGCGATGCGTGTAGAGCTGATCGACATCCACAAGCACTTTGGCCCTGTCCGCGCCAACGACGGCATCTCACTGACCTTTGAACCAGGACGGATTTATGCCCTGCTCGGCGAGAACGGCGCGGGTAAGAGCACCCTGATGAAGGTTCTGTCCGGCTATCAGGCCCCGACCAGCGGCACCATCAAGTTGGATAATAAACCCGTCGTGTTCACCTCACCCATTGACGCACTCCGCTGTGGGATCGGTATGCTGTACCAGGACCCGGCAGACTTCCCTCCCCTGCATGTGGTAGAAAACCACCTTCTGGCCTACAACGATCACTTCACGCTGGAATTTGCCGTCGCTCGTGATACACTGCGGGAGTATGCTAGCCGCTTCGGCTTCTCCATTGACCCCCAAGCCTACGTTGATTCCCTGACCCTGGGAGAGCGCCAGCAAATGGAGCTTCTCCGCCTGCTGGCGCTGGGGGCAGACTTGCTGATCCTTGATGAGCCGACAACCGGCATCAGCGCTGAGCAAAAGGAAATCTTGTTTGCCACGATGCGCCGTCTGGCTCATGAGGAGCAGAAGACCATTGTGCTGGTTTCGCATAAGCTGGAAGAAGTACAGGAACTATGTGACGAAGTTGCTGTGCTGAGGCGGGGCAAGCTGGTTGGCGGGCGCGATCTGCCCTGCCCGACCGCGGAGCTTGTGCGCCTGATGTTCGGTGAGGAGTTGTCCAGGACCGAGCGTCAGGCCAGTGAGGTGGGTAACACCGTGCTGAGCGTGCGTGATGCTACGTTTGGCAGTTACCGGCTGACGGTCGAACACGTCAACCTAGAGCTTCGTGAAGGCGAGGTATTGGGGCTGGCGGGGCTGGAAGGGAGCGGCCAGCGTGAGTTACTCCAAGCATGTGCAGGACTCCTTCCGCTGCATCGGGGGCAGGTGTGGCTGGATGGGGCACCGCTCCAAGGAAAGCGTTCACCCTTTTCCTGGCTGCCTTGGCTGGCACTGCTAGCGTTCATGGCCCTCTCTCTGCGGGCTATCATCCAACGCCTCACCGGGCAGATAGGCACGCTTGAGATGGTGGGTGGGGTTATCGTCTCGGCCTTGGTTGGTGGCACGATCTGGCTGATAGGGGGTATCCTGATCACCTGGACAAGCGAATCGGCCTATCATACCTTTCAAAAACGCGGCGGAGCGTACGTTCCAGCAGGTCGACTGGAAGAAGGTCTCGTGCCAGGATTGACCCTTACCGAGCACATGGCGCTCGTAACTCCTAACCCCCGCTTCATGGTGGATTGGGATCGAGCGCGTGCGTCGATTAGTGAGCGCATCGAGCGTTACAACGTGGTTGGGAGACCAGACTCGCGTGTCGAAGAGCTTTCCGGTGGAAACCAGCAGCGGGCCATGCTGGCGCTACTCCAAAGCCCGCTGCGTCTCGCCTTGCTCGAACATCCCACGCGCGGGCTGGATGTGACCTCGGCCAACTGGATATGGGAACTCTTTCAGAAACGTCGTCAGGAGGGGACGGCTATCATGTTCATGTCTGCCGATCTGGATGAACTGCTGGAGCGCAGCGACCGGATCGCGGTTTTCTCCGGAGGGGTCATGTCACGGGTTTTGCACGCTTCTGAGGCGTCCGTAGAAGAACTGGGGCACTTGATCGGAGGCCAGCAAGCATGACGACAACAACCAATCGCATCCTGCGGTTTGTGTGGCCGGTTGTGCCTGCCCTGCTGGCGGTGCTGGTGGTGACCTTGCTGCTGATCCTTGTCAGCGATAATCCCCCCAGGGTGACATATGAAGCGTTGTGGACAGGCTCTTTTGGAACGCCAGAACGTACCTTCAGCACCCTGGCTTTCTGGGTTCCTCTCCTGCTATGCGCGACTGGCTTATTGGTGACATACACTGCTGGGCTGTGGAATATCGGCGTGGAAGGGCAGATGATCATGGGATCTATTGCTGCCAGTGCGATTGCTCTCAGAGTTGCGCTGCCGAATCCCGGCCTTCCCGGCTGGATCATTGTGCCCTTGGAGCTGATGGCAGCCGCCGCAGGGGGCGCATTATGGGCCGCGCTCGCGGCGATGCTGAAGACACGCGGCGGTGTTCACGAAATCTTTGGTGGAGTGGCTCTTAACAGCTTGGCGATCATTGCAACCAACTACCTAATCTCCGGCCCCTGGCAACCCCCCGAAGGCGGCACGTTCCGAGGAACTGTTCCCTTCCCAGCGCGGGCGTTGTTACCCTTGCTGGGCGAAACCCGCTTCAGCCCCCTTTCGCTGGCGCTGGCGCTTCTTGCACTGGGGTTGGTGGTGCTCACTCTGCGCGGCACGACCTGGGGGCTGAGGCTCAAGGCTCTCGGCAAGAACCTACGGTCGGCATTCCTCCTGGGTGTGTCGAGCGAGCGTGAGGCCGTCACGGCGATGATGTTTTGCGGTGCGCTGGCCGGTCTGGCCGGGGCAGTGCGCGTGCTGAGCTGGTTTGATAGCCTTCGGCAGAGCATCTCCGGCGGGATCGGATTTCTGGCGATCCTGATCGTGTTGCTGGCCGCACAGCGCCCTCTATGGACGCTGATCATCGCCCTGATTTTCTCTGCTCTGCTAACAGGCGGAACCGTTGTCCAATTGCGGACACAGCTCCATTCTGCAATCAGCGGCATCATTCAGGGGATGTTGGTGCTCACCACTTTGTTATTCGGTGATTACCGGCGATTGTTCCGATGGTCACCTGGGACGGAAGCCAGGGAGGTGCCGCATGACTGACGCTGTGCTGGTTCTCGCCTTGGCATCCATCGTGGCACAGAGCGCCCCATTGATGCTGGCCATCGTTGGCGAAACCATCACCGAACGGGTAGGGGTGATCAATCTCTCGCTGGACGGAACCATGCTGATTTCAGCCATGGCCGGATTCGTAGTGGCGCTTAAGACCAGCCAGGCATTAGGGGGACCAGAAGTAGTAGGCAATACCATTCCAGTCTTGGCAGGTCTGGCCGTCGCGGCTCTGCTGGGCGCGGTGGCGGCATTGCTCATCGCCTGGGGCAGCATCCAACTGAAGCAGGATCAGGTGGCAATTGGCTTCGTGTTGACATTGCTATTGGCCGATTTGGCGAACTTCATCGGCCAGAAATACACACGCCTGCCCGGCCCCTCAGTGGCCTACATGCCCATCCCGTTCCTCAGGGATATCCCGATCCTGGGGCGCGTGTTGTTCAGCCATGACTTGCTGATCTACGCGACCTTTCTGATCGTTGGGCTGGCGTGGTGGTTTTTGTACCGGACACAACCAGGGCTACAACTGCGTGGTGTCGGCGAGCGGCCTGAGTCGGCCTTCGTGCGCGGCGTCCCGGTGAATCGACTGCGCTATTTGTACACCGCCCTGGGGGGATCGCTGGTCGGGTTAGCTGGGGCGGCCTTCTCGCTCGACATCAAGCTGGGCTGGAGCGACAATCACATTCTGGGAATCGGCTGGATCGCGCTCGCTATTGTGATCTTCGGTGGTTGGCACCCAGTACGCGGGGCTTTCGGCGCACTCTTGTTTGGCTTAACGAAGTATCTGGCGACCACCTTGCAACAGACTTATCCCGCCGTCCCAGCGGTGCTGTTCAACACACTCCAATGGCTGCTGATGCTGTTGGTGCTGCTGATGGTTGGCAGTGACATCAGCAAGCGGCTAGTCGACGCTGCGCCGCGCCCGTTGCAACGGCCACTAGCACGCATTCTGCGGGTTGCCCCACCGAAGGGATTGGGCCAGGCATTCATTGAGGATTAGTTCGTCACGAGGAGAACCGTTCATGGACCATCTGGTCGGCTTGGAATGCGCCATCTGCAAGCAGGTCTATCAGATAGGCGAGGTAGAATATGTTTGCCCCAAGCACGGTAATGACGGCAACCTCGATGTGCTGTACGACTACGACCGGATCGCAGCAGCATGGAAGAGCAACCCGCATTGGCCGGGGCGGGGCATTTGGCGCTATAAGGCTCTCTTGCCAATTGAGTTAGGCGCAGCCGAGCCACCCCTGTTGGTAGGCGATACGCCCTTATATCCGGCTGGGGGGATCGCCAGGCAGATCGGTGTACGCGAGGTATGGGTCAAGGACGAGGGGCGTAACCCGACTGCTTCCCTCAAGGATCGGGCGAGTGCGCTGGTCGTTGCCAAAGCTGTGGCTGAAGGGAGGGAACTGGTGACCACGGCTAGCACTGGCAATGCTGGGGCAGCACTGTCCGGCCTCGCGGCCAGCATGTGCCTCCCCAGTGTTATCTTCGCGCCAGCCACCGCCCCAGAAGCCAAGGTGGCCCAGTTTCTGGTATATGGCTCCCTCGTGATCCTAGTCGAGGGAACCTACGACGATGCTTTTGATCTCTGCCTTGAAGCAACCCAGAAGTATGGCTGGTATTGTCGCAACACCGGCTATAACCCTTATACTGCCGAAGGCAAGAAGACCGTATCTTATGAGGTCTGCGAACAACTTTCTGGGCAACTGGGCCACTTCAGTGCCCCTGACCGGATTGTGGTTAGTGTAGGCGATGGCAACATCATCAGCGGGGTTCATAAAGGGCTGAAAGATCTGCTTGCTTTGGGTTGGATCAGCCACATGCCAGCGCTCATTGGCGTGCAGGCTGAAGGCTCCAATGCGATGTACCGCGCGTGGAAGGAGGGGATCGACCCTATAACAATGCCACCCCTTGACGCGCATACAATAGCGGACAGCATCTCGGCAGGACTGCCTCGCGATCGCGTCAAGGCAATGAATGCGGTAAAGGAAACCGATGGGATTTATGTGACCGTCACTGACGACGAGATTCTGGCGGCGATCCCAGCCCTTGCAAGGCTGACCGGCGTGTTCGCAGAGCCGGCGGCTGCCGCAGCCTATGCCGGTCTGTTGAAGTGCGCTCAGGAAGGGCTATTCGAGCCAGATGAGCGAATTGTCTTGCTGGTCACAGGCAATGGGTTGAAGGATATTGCCTCAGCCAAGAAATCGGTCGGGCAGGCTCACCGCATCAAACCGACCTTGGATGAGGTATCGCGCCTGGTCAGTGAGGATTTTCGCCGCTAACGGGGTAGAATAGTTCACGTGGCTGGTTGATCCTGGGTTAGATTCTCTCGACGATGGCTATCTCCCCCACCTTCTCTATCATTGCGCCCATCTACAACGAAGTTGACAATATTCGGCCTCTATATGAGCGCATCAGCGCCGTCATGAACAACACGGGTGAGCCGTGGGAGTTGGTGATGGTCAACGATGGCAGCACCGACGGTTCAGCGGCGATCATGGACGCGCTGTATGAGGAAGATGCCGCCCACGTGCGCGTGATCCACTTCGCTCGCAACTTTGGACACCAGATCGCAGTCACCGCGGGGATGGATCACGCGCATGGTCAGGCTGTCATCCTGATTGATGCCGATCTCCAGGACCCGCCGGAGGTCATCGTTGACCTGATCGCTAAATGGCGCGAGGGATACGAGGTGGTCTATGCAGTACGAGCGGAGCGAGAAGGTGAAGGTTGGTTCAAGCTCGCGACGGCCAAGCTATTCTACCGCCTCCTGTACAACATCACAGATGTGGATATTCCACTCGACACAGGGGATTTCCGCCTGATAGACCGCAAAGTGGTTGATGCCGTCTCGTCCATGCGTGAGCGCCACCGGTTCATCCGGGGTATGGTGAGCTGGGTGGGCTTCCGTCAGACAGGGGTGGAGTACAAACGGGATAGGCGATACTCTGGCACAACCAAGTACCCGCTACGCAAGATGTTGCGTTTCGCCTGGGATGGGATCACCGGCTTCTCATACTTTCCGCTCCAGCTTGCCACTATCTTGGGGTTTGCTATTGCCGGGTTGAACGCCTTCTCGATCCTGATCGTGATCTATTTGCGCGCCTTTACCGATGCTGAGCCATTAGAAGGCCAGGCAACAACTCTGGTGATGGTGTTGTTCCTGGGAAGTGTGCAGTTGATCTCGCTGGGGATTATCGGAGAGTATCTGGGGCGGATTTATAATGAGGTCAAGGGACGCCCGCTGTATATCGTTCGTGGCGTGCGAGGCGTAGAGACAGAACTGCCTACGCATGAGCGCTAACTCTGTGCATGGGCAGGAGGGGGGTGGATCATGGCAGATGATCAGACCGATAAGCTGCTGGCTGAGCACAAGACGGCGCTGTTGGAATACCGGGAATGGGACGAGAAGGTGAAGCAACTTCTCAAAGGGCGGCGGCTCAAAGACCTCACACCAGAGGATATGGCCGCTTATCGGGAAGCCTCCGAGAAACGCGACGCGGCCTATGACGCTATGCGTCACCTTGAGCGTGCGCTCCTGGACAATATCCCTGGTGCAGCAACTGGCACATACCCCGCTTACCGCGAACACAAGAAAAAAGATGATAAAGCCTAAGTGTTTGGCCGGAAGAATCTTCGGCCAAACCGCCGGTTTCAAACGCCTAAGAAGGGCTTCGCCTTGCGATCCGATCCTTACTTTGCAGAAGGGATGCGCGCTCCATGAGCAACAAGCAATTAGTCATTGGCCCTACCTTCGAGGAAATGCTGCATCCAGATAAGATCGACCCTGCCACCCGCGCCGAAGCACTGCGGTTGCGGGAGGAAGATCCGCTGGACCCGATTAATCTGTTTCACATCACCTGGCGGGACCAGGACAGCCAGATTTACTATCATGTACTCCCCCACAGTTTGACCGGGGTTGAGGCTCCCATTGTGGTCATCTATGGTGTCAACTTCCCGACCGGCTCTCATAAGGTGGGGGCAGCCTATTCCGTGTTGATCGAGAAGGAGCTTTTCGGCGAGGTTGATCCCCGCATCCACACGTTGGTCTGGCCTTCAACGGGCAACTATGGCATCGGTGGAGCCTTTGTGGGCTGCCGGATGAGCTTCGATAGCGTGGTGGTGCTCCCAGCGGATATGAGCCGGGAGCGCTTTGAGAAGATCGAGAGTTATGGGGCGCGGATCATCCGCACACCCGGCTCAGAGAGCAATGTCAAGGAAATCTATGACAAAACCTGGGAGTTGCAGCGCTCCGACCCTAACGTGCGGGTGCTCAACCAATTTGAAGTGATGGGAAATTATCGCTTCCACTATTATGTCACCGGTAACACTGTGGCCGAGCTGGCAGCAGTACTCCAGGCCAGGGGGATCGGTCAGGGATATATCGCCGCCTACGTTTCGGCCATGGGATCGGCGGGGACGATTGCGGCAGGCGACCGGCTCAAGCAGATATGGCCTGATCACAAGATCATCGGGTTGGAGCCGATCCAGTGCCCCACACTATACATCAATGGCTACGGGGCGCATCGCATTGAGGGGATCGGCGATAAGCATGTAACGTGGATTCACAACGTCCTGAACATGGATGCTGTGATGTGCATTGACGATATGTCGTGCGTGCGCGGCCTGGCTTTACTGACTGACCCAGTGGGGCAGAGGGTTCTGCGTGACCGCTATGGTGTGCCTGAGGCGGACATCCAGGCCATGTCCCGCATCTTCGGCATTTCTGGTGTTTGCAATGTGCTGGGCGCAATTAAGGCCGCCAAGTTCTACGGCTTTGGGCCGAATGACGTGATCGTGACGGTGTGCACCGATGCCATCGATCGCTACTACTCCGTGATGGACTGGCTGCGAGGTGCTGAAGGGGCCATGGATGAACCGATGGCAGTCGGACGGGTGGAGAGCACTTTCCGAGGCCAGCGAACGGATTATATCGCCGAGGGCACCCAGGAGAATCGCCAGCGCTGGCATAATCTGAAATACTATACCTGGGTGGAGCAACAAGGTAAGACTGTTGAAGAACTCGATGCCCAGCGTGACCCCGAATGGTGGCTCGCCCACCAAGAGCGGGTAAAGGACATTGATAAAAAGATTCTTGAGGCACGTGCTGCCCGACCTGAGCGTGTACCCTGAAGACCGTGTCCTAGTGGGAGTGATGCCCAACCCACATGACCTGGAGATCGCCCAGCACCAACATTGGTATCGGGTGCCAGTCAGCCACGCACCAAAGGGCATTCACGCGGAGTATGTGGCCTTCTACTTCACCCGCAAGTTCAGCGTTGAGCTGCGGTGGGCCATCCACTTTTACGCGCGGCGTACCGGCCACGAGCTGGTGCGCCGCATTGATCTGCTGCCGGATGAACCCAACCACCCCCGCGCACAGGAACAATACTACAAACTCCAACTGGGGCCGATCAAGCGTAAAGACCCCCCTATCGTCAGCTTACGCTGGCGGCGGATCACCTTCATCCAGACCACATGGGATCGGTTTGTCGCAGCCCGGGAGATCAACGATCTGTTTGTCAGCAGTGATGCCTTTGTGGATCGGGTGTATCATGCCCTGAAACAGCGCGGAATCCAGCCGGAACGGGGGGTGGAGATTCGTGAAGGGCGTGAGCGCTATTCTGTTGATCTGTTGATCCCATGTCAGGATGGGGCTGTGATACTGGCCGCTGGCCCTGAGCGTCCAGCCAAGGCACTTGCCTTAGTTGGCAACGAGGAGCAAGATATGCAGGCTATTGAGCAGGCTATTCGGGCTAGCGGAGGCCCGACAATGGTGAACCTGCCGTTTTGATTCGCTACATCTCTGATACCAGTTACAGGATGGTCTGGCGCCCGTGAGAGACGAACATGTCCCCTTTATCACCAAGATACTGTATGGCGCTGGCGATCTTACCACTTCCCTCCTGACGACCATCCTGGCCTTTAACGTGCTGTACTTCTTAACCGATGTCGTTGGCATTGAGCCTGCCCTGGTGTCCCTGACTATTTTCATGGGCAAAGGGATCGATTGGATCAACGATCCTATCATCGGCCACCTATCCGACCGTACCCGCACACGCTGGGGCCGCCGCAGGCCATTCCTTTTACTGGGGGTGGTTCCCCTGGCCCTGACATTCATCTTGTTCTTCTGGACACCTCCCTGGGCGAGCCAAATAGCTCTTGCCATCTACTATGGTGTCATGTACATGCTGCTGGACACGGCAGCCACCCTCGTATACATGCCCTACTATGCGCTAACCCCAGAGTTAACCCTCAATTATGACGAGCGCACCTCGCTCAATACCGCTCGGATGGTGTTTTCTATCCTCGGCGGCCTGCTGGCTGCTGTTCTGCCACCGATGGTCGTGCAGGCATTCCCCGACCGGCGGTTGGGTTACTTCATCATGGCGCTGACGTTCGGCAGCTTAGGAGTGTTACCTCTGCTGTTGACCTTCTTTGGGACGCGGGAGCGCCCGGAGCACATGGCTCAAGAACAGCCCACGATCCGTCAGTCGCTGAATGCCGTGCGCGGCAATCGGCCCTTTTTGTTTGGCCTGGGAATCTTTTTGGCGACCTGGACAGTGATCGACATGCTCTCAGCAATGCTGCTGTATTTCGTCGATCACTGGCTGCGCAGGGGCAACGATTTCGAGATCATAGTCGGCTCGATGTTCGTCAGTGCAGCGATCTTTCTCCCCTTGTGGAACTGGGTCTCGGGGCGCTGGGACAAGCGGATTGCTTATGTAGCAGGCATGGTCTTTCTGGCGGCGGTGCTGGTGATCCTGATCTTCCTCCAGCCCAGAACGCCGCTGCCAGTTATCTTCGGGATCACGGCGCTGTCCGGGATCGGGGTAGCGGCGGCGCACGTTGTACCCTGGGCAATCTTGCCAGATGCCATCGAATGGGATGAGTTGCGTACAGGCCAGCGGCATGAAGGTGCGTTCTACAGTCTGGTGACGCTGGCCCAGAAAATCGCATCCTGGTTGGTGTTGAGCACGTTGCCCTTGATCTTGAAGGCTTCAGGCTATGTCTCAGGGGCAACGGAGCAACCGGCGTCGGCGCTGTCCGCGATCCGCGCGCTGATGGGGCTTAGCCCGGCAGTCATTCTTGGGCTGGGCATCGTGTTCGCTGTCAGCTACCCGCTCTCCCGTGAGCGCCATGCAGAGATCGTCCGCGAGCTGGCCGAGCGCCGTCGGGCACAGGCGCTGTCTGCTGAGGGGTAGCTAGCCAAACTTACGATGATGGGAGGCCCCATGACAGAACCGCTCTTGATCACCAATGGTACGGTAGTTACCTGGGAACCTGGCCACGATCTTATTGAGCAGGGGGCAGTATATCTGAGTGAAGGGCGTGTGATTGAAGTAGGCATGTCCCAGGACATGGAAAGGCGTTACCCTCAGGCCCAGCGTCTCGATGCCGAGGGGCAGCTCATTATGCCGGGCAACATATGCGCCCATACGCACTTCTACGGGGCTTTCGCGCGTGGCATGGCGATCCCTGGTCCTGCCCCCAAAGACTTCCCCGAGATTCTTCAACGGTTATGGTGGCCGCTTGATCAGGCGCTCGACGAGGAAGCGGTACGCTATAGCACGCTGGTGTGCCTGGTTGATGCGATCAAGCATGGCACAACGACCCTGATTGATCATCACGCCAGCCCCAATGCGCTGGCGGGGTCGTTGGATGTGATCGCCGATGCGGTGGAGCAGGCCGGGCTGCGGGCTGTGTTGTGCTACGAGGTGACGGATCGCTACGGGCCACACAGCGCAAGGGCCAGCATCGACGAGAATGTGCGCTTTCTGCAGATGGCCAGCAACCGACCTAACATCGCTGCGACGTTCGGACTTCACGCCTCGTTGACCTTATCGGAGGACACATTGGCCGCATCCGTCGACGCGGCGAGGGAGTTTCATACCGGGTTTCATATTCATGTGGCAGAGCATGAAGCCGACGAATATGACAGCCTGGCTAAGACTGGCCTAAGGGTGGTGGACCGGCTGCATCGGGCAGGTATCCTGGGCGAACGCACCATTGTGGCCCATTGTGTGCACACCGATTTCCGCGAGGTGGAGCTGCTGCGCGATACGGGGACCTGGGTGACGCATCAGCCGCGTTCCAACATGAACAACGCGGTCGGCGTGGCGGACGTGGATGGGATGTTGCGGGCCGGGGTGCGGGTTTGCCTGGGCAACGACGGGTTTAGCAACAACATGTGGGCCGAGTGGAAAATGGCTTACCTTTTACACAAGGTGTGGCATCGTGACCCGCGCCGGGCAGGCGGCACACAGATCATCGAGATGGCGATCCACAACAACGCCGCTCTGGCAAGTGTGTTCTTCCCAGATGCGCCTCCGGGGTTGTTGATGCCTGGTTCGGCTGCTGACGTGATCTTGGTGGATTACCACCCCACTACGCCCCTCAACGCGGGCAACCTGCCCTGGCACATCCTGTTCGGCTTTGAGGCATCCATGGTCACAACGACGATCTGCTCCGGGCGAGTTCTGATGCGCGACCGCCGACTCCTGACACTAGACGAGGCCGCCATTACAGCTCGCTCGCGGGAGATTGTGCCAGAGGTCTGGGCGCGTTATGGTGCGTATGCCCACAAAGCGCTTCAAGCATAAAGGCAACTGAGTGTACTTTTGTGACACGGTAGAGGGGCCTCGCTATAATCGGTGCCGGAGCCTCATATCGATCACCTGAGGAGAGAGTGGGTGTCCGAAGCGAATAAACTGCCTCAGCTCGCCGTGATCGGCGGCACGGGCAAAGAAGGCAGTGGGTTAGCCCGGCGATGGGCCGCCGCGGGGTACAGCGTAATCATTGGCTCGCGCACGCCAGAGAAAGCCGAAACGGCAGCCGCCGCCCACAACCAGTTTCTCGGCAGGCAGGCTGTGCGTGGTATGTCGAACGAACAGGCCGCGTGGGAAGCAGAGGTGGTTATCCTGACTGTGCCCTACTCGGCGCATCAAGCGACGCTGGAAACCATACGCCAGGCGGTGCAAGGCAAGGTGCTGATCGATGTAACGGTGCCGATCAGGCCGCCGGTGACGGTAGTCGATCTGCCGGGCGGGCACAGCGCTGCCCAAGAAGCGCAGGCGTACTTGGGCGACGGGGTGCGTGTGGTTTCTGCCTTCCAGAACGTGTCAGCGGTGCACCTGAAGGAACCCGGCCACCGCGTTGAATGTGATGTGCTGGTCACCGGCAATGACACCGAGGCGAAGGAGATTGCCATCCGGCTGGCGGAGGCGGCGGGGATGCGCGGCATTGATGCGGGTGTGCTCGCCAATGCTGTCGCGGCTGAGAGCCTGACCCCCGTTCTGCTGGCGATCAACAAGCGCTATGGAATCACAGGGGCCGGGATTCGGATCACCGGGCTGGATGAGGAATCGGCGGGTTGAATCTCGATGCGACAGGTGGAACTTATCGGTTTGTCCGGCGTCCCGCTGATTGATACAGGCGACGACTTGCCCGCTGTGCTGGCCCAGGCGGTACGCCAGAGCGGCCTAAGCTTGCAGGACGGCGATGTTCTTGCTGTCACATCGAAGATCGTTTCCAAGGCTGAGGGGCGGTGGGCTGATCTGAACACCATCGTCCCAGATGCCCATGCCAGACAGGTAGCTCAGGAGTGTGGCAAAGACCCGCGTGAGGTCGCGCTGATCCTGAGCGAATCATCCAGCATCTCGCGTCTTCGCAGGGGACTGTTGATCACCGAGCATCGGCTCGGGTTTGTGTCAGCCAATGCAGGGATCGACCACTCGAATACTCGTCCCGGCGAACAGTGGCGGCTCTTGCTGCCGGAGAATCCGGACGCCTCTGCCCGCCTATTACGCGAGCGGCTCAGCGCTGAGTTCGGTGCGAGGATTGCGGTTGTCATCTGCGATAGCCACGGCAGGCCATTTCGCTTGGGGACAATCGGTGTGGCAATAGGGTCGGCGGGATTGCCCGCCCTGTGGGACTTGCGAGGTCGGCCTGATCTCTTCGGTACGGCGCTTCAGGTGACCGAGGTGGGGTTTGCCGACGAAATTGCGGCGGCGGCGGGGCTGGTACTGGGGCAGGCTGATGAAGCGATCCCGGCGGTGATCCTCCGGGGATTGAGCTTTCCCGTCGATGAGCACGCCTGCGCTGCCGATCTGATCCGCCCGCGCGAGATGGATCTGTATCGCTGAGAGCCTATGTTGCTGGCTCGGCACACCGTGCACAAGGTATCAACCTCTCCACCCTTCCAAGCCGATCCCCTGCTCCGGTTAATCCGCGAGCGGCGGTCAATTCGGCGTTTCGAGGATCGCCCCGTTCCCCGCCCGGTGTTAGAACGTCTACTTCAGGCAGCCTGCTGGGCGCCCTCGGCACATAACCGGCAGCCTTGGCGCTTCATTGTACTGGCGGGGGCTGAGGATAAGCAGCGGCTGGCTGAAGCGATGGCTGCACGACTGCGGGCCGATCTGCGTGCGGACGGGTGGGATGAAGCCACGGTCAATAGAGATGTGGAGCGCTCCTGTCAGCGGCTTACCAGCGCACCGACTGTGATTCTGGTGTGCCTGAGCATGGGCGGCGCTGACAGTTACCCTGATGAGCGGCGGCAATCCTTTGAATACCTGATGGCAGTTCAGAGCGTGGCTATGGCTGCGCAAAACCTCCTGCTGGCCGCTCATGCAGAAGGGTTAGGCGCGTGCTGGATGTGCGCACCTTTGTTTTGCCAGGACACAGTGCGCGAAGTGTTGGATTTGCCTGATGATCATGAGCCGCAGGGTGTAATCATCGTCGGCTACCCAGCCGAAGCACGCCAGAAGACCCGCGAGCCGCTCGAAACAAGGGTGGTATTCCGATGAGGGCGCACCGGGGTGTTCGTGACCACGTTGTTATGTTGGTGGGCGGCGTTGGCGGGGCCAAGCTGGCGGTGGGCCTTGCCGATTTGCTGCCACCGGAGGCGCTGACGATCATCGTCAACACAGGGGATGATTTCGAGCACCTGGGACTGCATATTTCGCCCGATCTGGACACTGTGATGTACTCGTTGGCTGGTCTGGCGAATCCGGTTACCGGCTGGGGTGTAGCGGATGATACTTTCCGGGCGATGGACATGGTGAAGCGCTGCAACGGCCCTGGTTGGTTCCAATTGGGCGACCTCGATCTCGGAACGAACCTGATGCGAACCATGATGCTCCGTAAGGGCCTGACATTGACGCAGGTGACCCAGCATCTTTGTGCATGTTTGGGCGTCAGGCACCCTCTGCTGCCAATGTGCAACGATATGGTCCAAACGTGGCTCGATACCGATCAGGGGACGCTGGCCTTCCAGGAATATTTCGTCCGTGAGCGCTGGCAGCCAGTAGTGAAGCAAGTGCGCTTTGTCGGCGCAGATAAGGCGCAGCTCAGCCCGGAGGTCGCTGCGGCGCTTGAAGGAGCAACTTTGATCCTGTTTGGCCCCTCCAATCCCTTTCTCAGCATCGACCCTATCCTGGCAGTGACCGGAATCTACGAACGTATCCTAACAAGCAGCGCTGTGCGTATTGCCGTTAGCCCGATTGTGGGTGGTAGGGCAATCAAAGGTCCGGCAGCCAAACTGATGGCTGAGCTTGGCCTGGATGTATCGCCGCGCGGCATCGCCGAACATTACCGGGAACTGCTGGATGGGCTGGTTCTGGATGTGGTCGATCAGGATTGGTGCGGTGAGATTGAGCAGTTGGGTATACAGCCAGTGGCCCTTCATACACTTATGAACACGCTATCCGATAAAGTAAGGTTGGCTGAGGCAACCCTAGCCTGGGCAGAGGAAATCCTCCCGTGAACATCTGGGCAATCGTTCCTGTCAAACCGTTTAACCGCTCAAAGAGCCGCCTTGCGCCTGTTTTGAGCAGTAAGCAACGGGCGATACTGAGCCGCCAGATGCTCGAACAGACCTTGCAGACTCTGAGGCAGGTTGACGAGATCAGCGGTGTTTTGGTTGTCAGTCGGGACACGGCGGCGCTCTCTTTGGCGCGGCGCTATGACGCGCAAACGGTGCAGGAGAGCGGCAGCCCGGAACTGAACGATGCGTTGACCCGTGCCACTCAGGCGGTTGTGGCAACCTGGAAGGCGCGCGGCGTCCTGATCCTGGCATCGGATATCCCTCTTATGCGCGTCCAGGATGTCAAGGAGATGCTCGCGTTGGCCGCCGTGCCTCCGGCGGTCGTGTTGGCAACGGATCGCCGCCAGGATGGAACCAACGCCCTGTTGATCCGCCCGGCAGGTCTCATCACGTACTCGTACGGGGCGCGAAGTTTTCATCGGCATCTTGAAGCTGCCCGGATGGCTGGGGTCGAGCCGCAAGTGTACGATTCGCCGACCCTGGCTCTTGATGTAGATATTCCGGCGGATCTGGACCTGTACCGGGAGATGCTAATCGAGCGTGAACTGGGCCAGCCAGCCTGGTTGGGAAGCGACTGATCACTGCAACCCCTGCCTGGCGCACCAGCCCATCACTTACTTGAAAGGAGCCGACCGTGCTGAAACGAACTGCGTTGTACTTGCAGGACGCCCACCCGATCCGCGAAGGGATGCAATATGTCCAGTATGCCGAACAGAAGGGGTTTGAGGCCGTCTGGCAAGCCGAGTCGCGGCTGGTGCGGGACGCTATTGTGCCCATGGCTGCTTTTGCTGCCACAACAGAGCGGATCAAAGTCGGCTCTGGGGTGATCAACAACTGGACACGCAATGCCGCGTTGATCGCGGCCACCTTCCTGACTCTGGACGATCTTGCCCCGGATCGGGTGCTCCTAGGCATTGGCGCTTGGTGGGATCCGCTGGCCAAGAACGTCGGCATTGACCGCCGCAAACCGCTCCAGGCGATGCGCGAGGTAGTGGAGTCGGTGCGCAGGCTCCTCAAGGCAGAGACTGTGACCTACCACGGCGAGTTCGTGCATCTGGAAGGGGTGAAATTGGATGTGGTGCACGGGCGGACAGGGCCACGCAACGTCCCGATCTATATTGGCGCAACTGGCCCACAGATGATGGAGCTGGCGGGAGAGATTGGCGACGGGGTTGTCCTCAATTATCTGGTCTCTCCCAAGTACAATGATGAGGCGATGGAACGCCTCGACGCTGGAGCCAAGCGGGCGGGGCGGCGCGTCGAGGATATTGATCGTCCGCAGCTCGTGGTATGCTCGATGGATCCCGACCGCAAGCGGGCGCTTGATGGGGCACGCAAGCTGGTAACCCAGTACCTCGCGCAGCAACCGCACTTTGCCAAGGCTATCGGGGTCAGCGCTGACCTGCTTGACCAGATCAAATCGGTGCTTTCGTGGCCGGCAACGGAGGAAGAGATCGAGCGGGCAATGGAGTTCGTGCCTGATGAGATCGTCCAGCTCATCTCTGCCTCTGGCACGCCCGAGGAGTGCCGTGCAAAGGTGCAGGAGTATATCGATCATGGGGCGACATGCCCTATCCTGTACCCGCTTGGCCCGGATGTGAAGGCGATGATCGACGCCTTCGCCGTCCATTAAGTTAGTACAGACCCGTATGCGTCAACAACCGAATTCAAAGTACTGCTTTGTCTGCGGGGTGGATAACCAGGTGGGGTTGAGCCTGCATTTCTTCGATAACGACACGGGTGAAGTGCGGGCGCTCTACACCGTAGACAGCCGCTACAACGGTTACCCTGGTGTCGTTCATGGCGGGATCGTCGCTGCTATGCTGGATGAAGCGGGGGGGCGCGCAGCGATGGTTGGGAACCCCGACCGGTTTATGATGACAGCCACACTGGACATCCGCTACCGGAAGCCTGTTCCTGTTGAGACTCCGCTACTTCTGATTGGGCGGATTATCAGGGATCGAGGGCGCACAGCGCAGGCGCACAGCGAACTGCGCCTCCCTGATGGGACGGTTGCGGCAGAGGCAGAGATGACTCTGGTGGCTATTCCCGACGAACTCAGCCAACGTGGCGAAGCCCTGGCAGCGCTGGGTTGGCAGGTCTACCCGTATGATGGCCCAATACCACCGTCTGAGTGACTGACCAGCGTAGAGTCTCAGGAGCCGCCCCTTATGCTGTACAACGTGCGCGAATACCACCGACCCACCGACATCGACGAGGCGATCCGGCTGCTGAAGCGGCCTAACATCCACACCGTTCCACTGGCTGGCGGGGTTACTCTAGTCGGGGAAGGTCGACCGGAGGTCGAGGCAGTTGTTGACCTCGATGCTCTGGGATTGGACTTTATAGAAGAACAGGGCAGTATGCTCCGGTTGGGTGCTATGGTGCGGCTGCAGGCCATTGTGGATCACCTCAGGAACAAGGCGGGTGGGGTTCTCGCCGATGCCGCTCACCGGATGGCAGGCTACCATGTTCGGAATGCCGCCACATTAGGGGGAGTGCTGGCTAGCGGAGGGGTTCACTCCCCCCTTGCTGTGGTGCTGGCTGTGCTCGGCGCCCATCTCACTATCTACGATGGCGCCGCAGAGCAGACCGCGCCCTGGCTAGAAATCGCCTTGCAGAACGCAGCGCCGCGGTTCCAGGGAAGCCTGCTGACGGCGGTCACTCTTGACCTGCCAGCCGCGATGGGCGCTGCTTACGAGCAGGTCGCCCGCACGCCCGCCGATCATCCGATTGTGTGCGCGGCAGCGATGGTGCAACCCACAGGCGGCGGGAATATTGAAGCCGTGGTGGTGGTTGGTGGCTTGCTTAAGACGTTGAGGGTCGTTCACACCGCCGCCCTGGAAACCGTCGAGTCCGTTGCTGAACAGGTGACCCCGGCAGACGCCAGTCAAGCAGACTACCAGTCTGACTACCTGGGGAGCGCAGAGTACCGTCGCGGAGTTGCCCCAGTGCTCGCGCGCCGCGCTCTCCACAGCGCGCTGGCGCAGGCGGGTCTTCGCTCAGGGTAATGCCGACCTCATCCCCTCAGCGCCCTGTGCATCCAACGGCGCGAAGAGCGCTCCCGTTCGTCGCAGCGGTATTAACCTTGCTGTTGAGCTTTGCCCTGCGGACACACCGGTTGGGCGCCAAAAGCATCTGGTGGGATGAGGCCCATAGCTGGTGGTATGCCCACCTTCCGCTGGCACAGGGCATCCGCGAGGGCATGGCGAATTGGCATGGCGCGGCGGGCGATCCCCTGTTCACAGTCATACTCCATGCCTGGATCGTCATAGTCGGGGATAGCGCTTTTGCTATGCGCTTCCTCAGCACGCTGATCAGCGTGCTCACCGTAGCCTATCTGGGCCGCGTAACCGCGCGTGCGTTTGGGCGGCAGGTGGGGCAAGTAGCGCTTCTGGTTGGGGCCATTGCCCCGATCTGGGTCTTCTACGCTCAGGAGGTACGTCAGTATGCCCTAACACCTGCCATCATGCTGATCATGGTGGAGGCAGTGATCCATATCGCGCGGGGCAACCTTTCCGCAGCCTCTTGGGTTCAGCTTGCTGTTGGCGAGACGCTGGCACTGTACGCCCATAGCTTCATGGTGTTCGGAGTTGCGGTGATTAATCTGTGGCTGGGATGGCTATGGCTACGGCAGCTTGGCGGCGGGGATAAACAACGCTGGCTGAGAAACTGGATTGTTAGTCAAGTTGCCACACTGGTGCTCGTCATTCCCACTCTACCCGCTTATTTCCAGCGTGTGCAAGCCGGACACAGCCCGTTTGTACAACCCTTGAGTGTGCCTCATATCCTGAACGCCCAGTGGTCCCTGTTTATGGGCATTCCGTGGGAGCACGCGACCGATGCATTGGCGCTCCGGTTGTTCGCAGGAGCCACGTTGGCTTTGCTGCTGCCGGGGCTGGTGCTGGCTCTGCCCCGAGCCGGTTCGCGCCTGCTGGCCGATCTGGTGTGGTTTATTGCTATCACGGATGGGTTGACGGTTATCTACTGGACGATCAATCCGGTAGTGCATCCCCGCTATGAGCTATTCCTCACCGGACCGCTATTTGCTGTGTTGAGCCTGCTCTTGGTACGGGGTTGGGGGCATGGGAGGTGGGGGCGCGCGTTCAGCAGCCTGATGGCGCTGTCATTGATTCTGGCATCCCTCTTCAGCATCAACAATCTATACATCGGCCAGATGCTCGGATACCGTCACGATCCGGCACAGAGTGTAGCGGGTATTCTGCAAGACCAGTTCGGCCCGCAAGATGGGATCATCAGTATCGATCCCAATGACTTTACACTGTCTTACTACGGGGTTGGAGAGGCGGCATTATTCCGTGCCGGGCTGGACGAGGGTTATCACACTCCCGCCGATCTGCTGGCATTCATCCAGGGGAAGGAGCGGGTCGGGGTTGTCCATTTCCACGCAGAACGTAGCGATCAACGCGGAATTATTCCCTTCTATCTGGAGCGCTTCGGGACGCGGACGGGCAGTCAGTGGCTGCCGAGCTATGCAATCTACACCTATAAAATGACCCCTGATGTCATCCCGAAACCGGTGACGTTTGAGCCAACCTTCCACCAATGGGGGCCACTGATTCTGGTGGGGCAATCAATCCAGTCAGGGGAGGCAGTAACCCTTGCGCTGGAGTGGGAAGCAGCGCCCGGCCTCACCACCGGTGTGCGCTACGCATCTATCGTGCGGCTGACCGATCCGGAGACCGGCTGGGTGTTGGGCACAGCTAGCGAATTGATCCTCTCCGATGAGGGTAACCCCACCAGCGATTGGCAGCCCGGTGAACGTGCCACCCAGTATCTTGTGATCCCACTCTATCCAGGAACACCTCCCATCGAGACGGAATTGACTGTTGCGCTGGTCAATTCGTCCACCGGACAGGCGCTCGATGTTAGGGACATCTCCGGTGCCCCAGCCGGACAGCAGGTCTCGCTAGGGCGAATTGTGCTGGGCGAGGCGCCGGAACGCTGGGTGTATGACCAACCTCCGCCGTTCACTTTTGCTTCGCCTGGATCAGACGTGCTGGCAGGCTATACCACCGACTGGCCGACCACCGCGCCAGGGGGGACAGTCGGTGTGACGCTCAACTGGCGTGCAACCCCGCAGGATGTGGAAGCAAACTCCGCTAGACTGGAACTAGTCCAAGAGGGGCGCGTGTTGGCTTCCGACGGTGGCCCACCGCTTCAGGGGCGTACCCCCGCTAGCCTCTCATCCAGCCAGACGTGGCTTGATCGCCGCGTCCTGCAAGTCAGCGGGGAGTCCAAGCCTGGCGATGCAAACCTGATCATGGTCTGGGGGGATGAGCGTATCCTGTTGGGTGAAATTGAGGTATTTGCTTTCCAGCGGCTCACCCAACGACCTGTCGTTGAAAATCCACTTGAAACAACATTTGGCGGCACGATCCAGCTTCTTGGCTACCGGCTAGACGCTCCACAACCCATCACCAGTGCCAGCACAGTCGTGCTCACTCTGTACTGGGAAGCGCTGGCTAATGGTTCGCCTGGCGGTGATTATGTTGTCTTCGCACAACTCCTTGATTCTCATGGACGGCTGGTTGGGCAGCACGATGGCGTGCCTGTATACGGCACGCGCCCAACGAGTGGTTGGCTGAGAGGGGAATATCTGATCGATGAACACCCCATGACCTTTCGAGAGCCTTACACTGGCCCCGTGAGGATCCAGGTCGGTCTGTACAATCCGGCGAGTCTCGAACGTCTGGGTACGGGTGACGGCTCTGATGCTGTCCTGCTGCCGCCGGAACTGATGGTTGAAAATGGCAACTAGTTGACCTAAACTCAGGAAGGTAGCATCGATTGCCTACCTAACGACAGGTATGGGTCACCCCTCAGGAGATACCAACACGATGCATATCCGCTTACGGCTGAACGGCGAGGACAGAGACTTCGAGGTGATGCCTGGCCAGACGCTGCTCTCGGCGCTGAGGTCAAATGGTTTGTTCAGTGTTAAGCATGGGTGCGAAACTGGAGAATGCGGTGCGTGCGCTGTGTTGGTTGATGGTATACCGGTGAATTCGTGCGTGATGCTGGCGGCGCAGGCTGCCGGGCGCAGCGTCATGACCATCGAGGGAGTCGGCGGGGCGCAGATGCGCGGTTGGCGGGGTAGCGAGCCACTCCATGCTCTTCAGACAGCTTTTGTCGAGATGGGGGCCATCCAGTGCGGCTATTGCACCCCAGCGATGATCATTGCTGCCATCACCCTGCTCGACAGGAACCCCAACCCCACTGAGATGGAGGTGCGTGAGGCGCTGACGGGTGTGCTGTGTCGCTGCACGGGTTACCTGAAGCCAGTGCAGGCCATTCTGCGTGCAGCCGCCATGCTGCGCGGCGAGGACGTGCCGCCCGTCTCGTTGGATGATGCCATCCCCGCACCGCTGGAACTGTTCGCGCCGCCTGCGGGGGATGTGGAGCAGCCTCCCACTGTTTTGGGCAGCGGTAGAGGGCATCTGGCCCTTAGGACAACTCCCCTCCCTACCCTGATCGTCACCGGAGGCGAACAGCTTCGCTATGTCGGCAAGCCGGAAGTGAAAGTTGATGCGTTAAAGCTGGTACAGGGCCATCCGGCATTTACCGATGACATCGAAATGCGCGGCATGTTGGTTGGTAAGTTGCTGCTCAGCCCGCACGCTCACGCCATCATCAAAGATATCGATGTGAGCAAGGCCCGTGCCTTGCCAGGTGTACGGGCTGTTCTGACCTACAAAGATATTCCGCGTGTAGCGTATACCACCGCCGGACAATCTCACCCCGAGCCAGGGCCACACGACAACTTCAGCCTGGACTACAAGGTGCGCTTTGTGGGTGACCGTGTCGCAGCAGTGGCGGCAGAGAGCGACGACATCGCTGAGCAGGCGTTGAGCCTGATCGAGGTCAAGTACGAATTGTTACCCGCGATTCTGGACCCGCGCGATGCGATGGAGCCTGACGCACCCAAGCTCCATGACGAGCCGGAAAGCTGGCGGATCGAGGACAAGGATCGCAACTTGGCCGCTGTGATAGACTGGGAGCTGGGAAATGTCGAGGAGGCGTTCAAGCAGGCTGATTATATCTTCGAGGATACCTACTACAGCCCAAAGGTTCAGCAGGCCCCTATTGAACCGCACGTCGTTGTGACCTGGTTTGACGAGGACGACCGGCTGATCATCCGCACCAGCACTCAGGTTCCCTTTCATGTGCGGCGGATCCTGGCTCCTGTGCTCGGTTTACCTGAGAAGCGCATCCGGGTGATCAAGCCGCGCATTGGCGGTGGCTTTGGCGTGAAGCAGGAAGTCCTGCTGGAGGACATCTGCGCGCATCTGACCATTGTTACAGGGCGGCCTGTGAGGATGGAATACACCCGCGCTGAGGAGTTCTTCGCCAGCCGCACGCGCCACAACATGGTGATCAGGGTGAAGACCGGTGTGATGAGAGATGGGACGATCATCGCCAACGCCATGTATGTGCTTTCCGATACCGGGGCTTATGGCTCGCATGCCATGACGGTGGCCGGGAACACCGGCCACAAGGCGATGGCGCTCTACAACGCGCCTAACATCAAGTTCCATGCAGATGTGGTTTACACCAACAAGGTCCCTTCGGGCGCATATCGGGGCTACGGCGTGCCACAGGGCTTTTGGGCGCTCGAAACGCATATGGAGCACATCGCCCGTACACTGGGCCTCGACCCATTGGAGTTCCGTCTCATGAACGCCATCAAGGTAGGCGATGAGCATCCCGTAAGCAAGATCTGGAGTGAGGGGCGCGAGGGAGCGGCGGAGATCATCCACACCTGCGGCCTGCCGGAGTGCGTTGAGCAAGGTGCGGCGGCGATCCGCTGGCACGAGCGGTACGGCAACCCAGAATGGCACGTCCTATCCGATGCGCCGCACCTACGGCGCGGGATCGGGGTGGCGATGGTTATGCAGGGCACGGCCATCCCTAACCTGGACATGGGCGCGGCCAGCATCAAAATGAACGATGATGGCTCGTTCAATCTGCTGGTCGGCGCGACCGATCTGGGGACGGGGTCCGATACAGTCCTCACCCAGATGGCTGCCGAGGTATTGGGCTGTCCGCCAGAAGATTTCATAACCTACTCATCGGATACCGACTTCACCCCCTTTGACAAGGGCGCATATGCGAGCAGCACCACCTACATCTCTGGCCGGGCGACCGTTGTTGCCGCGCAACAAGTGGCCGATCAAATCAAAGTTGTGGCTGCGCGGATGCTCTCCAAGGATGGCGAGCATGTTGAGCCAGGCCAGATCACCCTGCATGACCGGGCGGCTTGGGCCCCGGATGGGCGTTCTGTGACCTTGCGTGAGGTCGCTCTGAATTCGCTCCACGGTGAACACCAGCACCAGATCATGGCGGTTGGCAGCTACGTTTCCCCGGAATCGCCGCCGCCGTTCGCCGCGCAGTTTGCGACCGTAACAGTGGATGTCGAGACAGGGCAGGTTACGGTTGACGAACTGGTCATGGCAGTCGACTCCGGTGTTATAATCAACCCCGTGACTGCCAGCGGACAGATCGAGGGTGGCATGGTTCAAGCTGCTGGCCTGGGTGTGTGCGAGGAACTGGCTTTCGACGCACACGGGCGGGGCCTAAACCCGCGTTTTGGCCCCTATTGGATCTTCCGCGCCGATGATGTGCCCAACCTGACCACGATCTTCATCCAGACCTACGAACAGAGTGGACCTTTTGGAGCTAAGGCAGTGGCTGAAATCCCGCTCGACGGGGCGGCCCCAGCCATTGCTAACGCTGTATTGGATGCTGTAGGGGTGCGGATCAAAGACGCGCCTCTATATCCAGAAAAGGTCTGGCGTGCGCTTCAAGATAAACGTCAGGCTGAAGCTGCTCGGCAGGGGTAGATAGGATCGGGATGGGCCGCATCACAGAACCGCAACTTCGGGTGCTGGCTGACGAATGGACACCCGTGGTTTTGGAACTGCTGGATGAGATGGCTAGGCGAGTATGGCCACCTGTCAGGGAACGTCGTGGGATGTTCAGCAAGTCAACTCTCATCACCCGTTATGATCTAGAAGGCCCAGCGCAACGGGATGGCAAGTTGGTCTGGGCTGTCTCACATACAAGCCGACCCTCTGCTTTCGATGATTATGGGCAATTAAGCGAAGGCGAACGCCAGTTCTGGCTGGTGACGCTCATGCCGGGTAGCCCGCCTTTCTTCTGTGTGGAAGGCGCTCAAGCTCACGAGCGCATTCCCGTGGATAAAGACGCACTGCGGCAAGCGTTGAACCAAGCCTATAGGGAAGGACCCAAAACGGAGCGCTTTTACGGCAACAAGGGGCCCCTCAGCCACCGATAAGCACGGGTCATACTCTCTAAAAGGGAGTTTTTCACTGTGTCCGACCAAGTACTGTTTGAAGCTCTGATGCAGGCCCAGAAGAAGGGGCAGGGTGTCGTGCTGGCTACTGTTGTCCGCGACAAGGGGTCGGTTCCCCGACACGCAGGCGCCAAGATGCTGGTCTATCCTGATGGAAAGATCGTTGGCACGATAGGTGGCGGCGAGATGGAAAGCCGCGTGATCAGGGAGGCACTGGACATCCTCGCAAGTGGCCTGCCCTCGCTGAAACACTATGAACTGGCAGATCCGGCGCGTGGCGATCCTGGCGTATGCGGGGGACAGGTGGATATTTTCATGGAGCCTATCTTGCCCGATCCAACGGTTCTGGTCATCGGCTGCGGGCACTGCGGGCAGGCCCTGGCTGAACTGGCGCATTGGCTTGGTTTCCGGGTCATTGTCTGCGACGATCGCGCTGACCTGTGCAACCCGGAAGTGATCCCTCACGCGGATGAGTATCTCGTCGTCCCGCCCGCTGAGATCGCCCAGAAGGCCGTGATCCACAGCCGCACCTATATCGCGGCGGTGACGCGCGGCTCCCCGTTTGACATTCCGATGCTGCCTGATCTGTTAAAGACGCCTGCCCCGTATATCGGCGTGATCGGCAGCCGCAGGCGCTGGGCCACAACGGTCAAACAACTCAAGCAGGCTGGCATGGATGAGGATACACTCCGCCGCGTCCACGCGCCCATCGGCCTGGAGTTGAACGCCGAAACCCCGCGTGAGATTGCTGTAAGCATCATGGCCGAGATCATCATGCTACAGCGAGGCGGAACCGGTAAGCCCATGAAGTGGATGGGATCGCCAGAAGAGGCAGAAGAAATATCGCAGCCCGCACAATGACCTCTCATCTATGTACTGAAAGGACCAAGTCACCCCATGTGGGAAATGTACTACACGCCGGCCACGTTGGATGAAGCACTTCAACTTCTCTGGGAACACCGTGAGACTGCGCGGATTATTGCAGGCGGCACAGACATCATCATCGAGTTGGAACGCGGGCTTCGCCCCGCTGTTCGCGCCTTGATCGATATCACCCGTATCCCCGGCCTGGATACGATCCGGCTTGGTGAGGATGGGCTGATCCACATTGGCCCCTTGGTTAGCCATAACCATGTTGTTGGGTCGGACCTGATCAGGGAGCATGCCTTGCCGCTGGCCCTGGCGTCGTGGTCTGAGGCCGCGCCGCAGATCCGCAACCGAGCGACTGTGGCGGGCAATGTCATCACCGCATCCCCCGCCAACGATACCATCACCCCCTTGATGGCATTGCGTGCCCAGGTCACGTTGAGGTCGGCAGGCAATGAGCGCGTCATTCCGTTGCAGGACTTCTACACTGGCGTGCGCACAACCGTCATGCAGCCCGGGGAGCTGCTGACTGATATTGCCTTCCCACCGCTGGCTCAAAACGAGCGAGGCATTTTCATCAAACTGGGCCTACGGCGAGCGCAGGCGATCTCCGTGGTCAATGTGGCGGTCATACTTGCCTTTGACGGTGAACAGGTGGCCGAAGCCCGTATCACCCAGGGCAGTGTTGCTCCAACGATTATCCGTTCGCCGGGGGCCGAGACCTATCTGACTGGGAAGGCCCTGACCGCTGAAACCATAGATCAGGCAGCAGAACTGGCGGCTCAAGCGGCACGGCCTATTGACGACGTGCGCGGCTCTGCTGCGTACCGCCGCGAGATGATCCGGGTGCTGGCCCGGCGCGCACTCACGGCTCTGCGCGATGGTACTGAGCGGGAAGGGTTACCGGAGAACCCGGTCATGCTGTGGGGGCCGAATCAGGGGCGGGTGACACGCCCGCTGCCTCATGGCTTTCGCCACTCAGCCACCGATCCGATTGAAACAACTATCAATGGCACGCCGATGACGATCACCGGCGGTAACTTTAAGACGTTGCTCTGCCTCCTGCGCGAGGACGCGGGCCTGACTGGCACGAAAGAAGGCTGCGCGGAGGGTGAGTGTGGAGCCTGTACCGTCTTTCTGGATGGTGTAGCAGTGATGTCCTGCATGGTCGCCGCACCGCGGGCCCACCATGCTGAGATCGTCACTGTCGAAGGTCTGGCCCATGATGGACGGCTGCACCCGATCCAGCAGGCGTTCATTGAGCAGGGGGCGGTGCAATGTGGTTATTGCACGCCAGGGTTCCTGATGGCTGGGGCAAAACTCCTGGAGGAACGCCCCAACCCATCTCGCTGGGAGATTCAACAGAGCATAACCGGCAACCTGTGCCGTTGCACTGGCTACTATGCTATCATCAGTGCCTTCGAGCGTGCTGCAGAGGTGATGAAGGAGATGGAGGTTCCTCATGCCTAACTACACAGAGGTCTCCCAGGAGAGAACGAATCCGCTTGCGCCGTTCATCGGCTTTGTGGTGTTGCTGTTGGTGAGCGGTTTCTCTTATCTGGCTGCACCTGCCGTGATAGGCTGGCTTGTGACTGCTAACTGGACTGTAGCAGGCACGCAGCTTTTGCCTTTTAGCTTCCCCGGCAACTGGTCGTACCTGGCAATCCGACTCTCCGTTGCAGCGGGACTGTTCCTGGTGCTGTTCGTCTTGGCCATGATTGTCCTTATGATAGTCATGGGGTCGGCCAGGGGCGAAACTGATGTGAGTTATGACGATCTCCGCAAAGAGAAGGAGAGAAAGAAAAAGCGACGGCGTTAGCGAGGCCGGTGACATCCGATGGAACGCACTGTTCCGCGCACCGATAGCGATGAGATCGACCTCTACATCCGCACCTATTACTCACTTCTGAGGAGTACGGGTGAGGTTGCTATTGAGACCCTGGTCGAATCGCACATTGGCATGGATTCGTTGCTGCACCCACAGGCGCGCGATCCTGCTCCTGACATCTCAGCCCTGATCTACGTCTCGTTGCGGCTGCCCCCTTGCATTCGGTCGGCCCGTCTGATCCTGCTCGGCCAGCGCACAGCCGTGTTCCAGCGGTGGGGTTATCCTGTCGAAACCTGGCAGGAAGTCTCGGCGCCGGCCCGCAGACGGCGTGCGTTCTTTGATGGGCAAGAGATTCTGGCGCTCTACATCGCCAGTCGTTCCGATATTGATGACATCATCCCTGCCCTGACAGCCTACCAGATCGAGTGGAACAAAGTTCACCGCATCCTGTCCACAGCGCAGGGGCGGCGGCTGCTGGAACATCTGGCCGCCAATCGGACACTTGGCGAGGACGAGCAAGCGACTCTGGCGGCAGCCTTGGGAACCTCGCTTGACGACGTGAGCAGGTTGTGCTCCGTGTGGGGGACCCAGACCATTCCCATTCTGCAGGACATCATAGCCCGGCGCAAAACAATGGCCATCCGGTTGCTGGCGGGGTCGCTGGCCGACTATCGGAAAGCGACGCACTACTGGTGGCGGACCGTCCGTGAGCAGACGCCCCACATTGATTACGAGGAGCGGCGTGTTTACTTCGTCAGCAGCAATATGCACAGCTTGGCAAATATGTGGTCAGGTTACGCCTTGCGCCACCAGGAAATGCTGCTCCAGTACGTGCAAGAAGCAGGGCGGGAGGAATTACTGACCGAGTACCAGGACATTGAAACGCAGGTCGCCCCGTCCAACTGGGAAAACTTCCTGTACTACGTTCTGAAAAAGTACCTTGCAGATCAAAGCCCGGAGGCGCGCGCCCGACGCGCGGCGGACGAACTACAGGTGGGTCTTCACCGGATCGTCAGCCAGCACGGGTTCGAATTGGATGCTCAGGTAATCGAGCTGAGTCGCATCCGCCCGGATTGGCTTGACCCCAGAATATCTATAGATGGTCTTGAGCACCTTCAGCGCAGCAGCGCCCTGATTCTGAACATCGACTATCCTCTGGGGGTAGCTGCCTATGAGATGCTTACCCGGATCGCAGAAAACATGGGCGAGATCGCAGGCGTCTATGTGATGGGCAAAGCAGCCACGCTCAACGGTCGTAGTGGCGACATCATGATCCCCAACGTCGTCCACGACGAACATTCCCAGAATACCTATCTGTTCAACAATTGCTTCACCGCCTCCGATGTGGCTCCCTATCTGATCTACGGCACCGTGCTGGATAATCAGAAATCGGTCACGGTGCGCGGCACTTTCCTTCAGAACGCCCGCTATATGGGTGTCTTTTACCGTGAGGGCTACACCGATATCGAAATGGAAGCTGGAGGATACCTCTCCGCCGTCTACGAGCTGATCCAGCCAAAGCGGCACCCTTACAACGAGATTGTGTCCTTACATCAGGCCCGCTTTGATATCGGGCTGATCCACTATGCATCAGATACCCCACTCAGCAAGGGACGGAACCTGGGTGCGGGCAACCTCTCCTACCGAGGAATGGATCCCACCTATGCAGCCGCGGTCGCTATCCTCAGACGCATCATTGCTCTTGAGGTGACACGCTTGGCGACCGCTCACGATGACATCAAGGAGCAACCCACCTATGGCAACTCGGATCATCGGCCACAGCGTGCCGCGCGTTGACGCCCTCGGCAAAGTTACTGGGGAAACGCTTTACCCCGGCGACCTCCACATGGAGGGCATGTTGCATATGAAGGTGCTATTCTCCGACCGCGCCCATGCGCGCATCCGTTCTATTGATACCAGCGCCGCTGAGGCTTATCCAGGCGTGATCGCCGTCTTGACGGCGAAGGACGTTCCTACCAACGAATATGGGTTGATCATGCCCGATCAGCCTGTGCTGTGCGGCCCGGGTAGTAGCAAGATCGGTGCCGATATCGTGCGGACAACGATGGACCATATCGCGCTGATCGTGGCTGAGACCGAGCAGGCCGCTTCCGCTGCTCGCGACCTGATCCGGGTTGACTACGAAGACTTGCCTGCCGTCTTCGACCCGTTTGAGGCAATGGAGGAGGGCGCACCCCAGCTTCACCCCAACACACCGGGCAATGTGATTGTCCACTACCGGATTCGTAAAGGTGACATGGAGGCGGGCTGGAAGGCGGCTGATGTGATCGTGGAGAGCACGTATACCACCACCTGGCAAGAGCACGCCTATCTTCAACCCGAGGCCGGGCTGGCATACATTGACGATCAGGGACGGGTAACGGTCGAGGTGGCAGGGCAGTGGGCCCACGAAGATCAAGAGCAGATCTGCCACGCCCTCGGCCTGCCGCCTGAACAGGTGCGGGTGATCTACCCCGCTATCGGTGGGGCCTTTGGTGGGCGGGAGGACATGTCCGTCCAGATCATCCTAGCGCTGGCCGCCTGGAAACTTCGTCGGCCTGTCAAGATCGTCTGGAGTCGTGAGGAGTCCATTCGTGGGCACCACAAACGGCATCCGATGACTATTAAAGCAAAGTGGGGTGCGACCCGCGACGGGATGATCACAGCGGCGCAGATGGAGGTGGTTAGTGATGCCGGGGCGTATGCCTATACTTCCACCAAGGTCCTCGGCAACACCACCTTGTTGTGCACTGGCCCCTACGTGATCCCTAACGCCTACGTTGATTCTTACGCCGTCTACACCAACAACCTGCCAGCAGGTGCGTTCCGGGGCTTCGGTGGCCCGCAGGGAGCTTTTGCGGCTGAGGGCCAGATGAACCGCTTAGCTGAGGCGCTCGGTATGGACCCAGTCGAGCTTCGATTGAAGAACGTGCTGCGCGATGGTGATCTGCTTACGGTTGGCACGCCCCTTCCCACGCCGGTGAGCATCGCTCAAGTGGTCGAAGCGTGTGCCAGAAGCGCCGGATGGGAGGAGCGCAACGGCCATTGGCAGCGAAGAGGAAAGGCCACCGAGCCACTAGCGCCAAACCGGCGGCGTGGCGTTGGCATCGCGGCAGCGTTCAAGAACGTCGGTTTCAGCTTTGGCGCGCCTGAAAAATGTGATGCCATCATCGAGCTGCATGGGGACGTTGAAATCGAGCAGGTTGTGCTCCGCCATGCCGGGGCGGATTGTGGTCAGGGCGCCCATACGGTGATGGCGCAGATGGCTGCCGAAGCCGTCGGTGTGCCACTGGAAAAGGTGCGACTGGTGATGTCTGACACAGCCTTCACAGGCCCGTCAGGAAGTGCTTCGGCCTCCCGTATGACGTTCATGTCCGGCAATTCAATCCGCGGCGCGGCGGAGGCAGCTCTGAAGGCATGGCACGAGGAGGAGCGCCCGGCGATTGGCTCCTACACCTATCGCCCACCTAAGACGACCATGTATGATCCGCACACGGGCAAGAGTGAGCCGAACTTTGCGTATGGCTACGTGGCCCAGGCGGTGGAGGTTGAAGTTGATCTGGAGACAGGCGAGATTGAGATAGTGCGCGTCATCAGCGCCAACGATGTCGGGCACGCCATCAACCCTCAGCTTGTACAGGGGCAGATTGAGGGAGCAGTGGTTCAGGCGCAGGGCTATGCGATCATGGAGGATTTCCAGTTGCGCGAGGGCCGCGTTCTGACACCCTTCTTGAGCACCTATCTGATCCCAACTGTGCTTGACGTACCGCACCAGGTCGAATCCGTCATTCTGGAATATCCTGACCTCGAAGGTCCCTGGGGAGCGCGCGGCGTGGGCGAGATGCCTTTCCTGCCATTCGCCCCGGCAGTTGTTGCCGCAGTTCACAATGCGACCGGCATCTGGTTCGCCGAGATTCCGCTCACGCCGGAGCGTGTTGCGATGCGCCTGCGTGAATCTGGTCTGGTCGGCTGAACGATCCGTGAGCGCCTTCCCCTTCGCCCAGATAAGGGTCGCCATCCGCGGCGGCGGCGACCTGGGGTCTGGTGTAGCCTATCGCCTGCACCAAAGTGGCTTCCCAGTGCTGATCACCGAGCTGGCGCAGCCCTTGCTGGTGCGTCGGATGGCGTGTTTTGGCTCGGCGGCGATGGATGGATCGATCACCGTGGAGGGGATCACAGCGCGTAGGGTGGGCAGTGTGCGTGAAGCTCTCTCCGCTCAGGCAGAGGGAACCATCCCTGTGCTCATCGATCCCGATGCAATAACCCTGCCCGAATACGAACCTACCATCCTGATCGACGCCCGTATGCGAAAGGCGAACCCCGGCCCGCGACAGGCCGACGTGCTCCTGTTGGTTGGCCTTGGGCCGGGATTCCACGTGCCGGAACATTGCGATGTTGTGGTCGAGACAGCCCGGGGCCATAACCTAGGCCGCGTGATCCGCAGCGGGGCCGCCCAAGACGATACGGGTACGCCAGAGGGCGTTCTTGGTTGGCAGCAGCATCGCGTGCTGCGCGCCCCTCAAGAGGGTATCCTGGCTGCGCTTCAGCCGATTGGCGCCAGGGTCAGGGAGGGCGAACCCATCGCCCAGGTGGGCAATAGCTTGGTTATCGCTCCATTCGACGGCGTCTTGCGGGGGTTGATCCACGATGGTCTGTGGGTGACTGAGGGCATGAAGGTCGGAGACCTTGATCCCCGCGCCGATCCGGCTTACTGCTTCACGATCTCAGACAAGGCGCTAGCGGTGGGCGGAGGGGTATTGGAAGCTGTTCTGTCCGCCCCTGCGATCCGCGAGCGGTTGCGGCAGCTATGAGAATCGCGGACGCATTGGAGGTTAGGCCAGGCGACGTAGTTGCTCTGGTAGGCGCGGGCGGCAAGACCAGCACCATGTTCCGGCTGGCGGATGAACTGGTGCAACAGGGCTGGCGAGTGGTCACTACGACAACCACGCGGGTCGCTCAGGACGAGCTAAGCTTTGCCCCCCAGCAAGTAGGCTTTGGGCACGGTATGTACCTCCCCAAATCCCTTCCCGAACAGCTTTCCCTGCACCGCCACGTCTTCGTATTTACCAAGACCGAGCCGGACCATAAAGTGCGCGGAGTGCGCCCCGCTTGGCTGGATGAAAACCTGGCACAGGCCCCTTTTCTTGATGTTGTGATCGTCGAAGCAGATGGCTCGCGTAGGCTGCCGATGAAAGCACCTCTGCCTCACGAGCCGGTTATTCCTTCCTCGGCCAGCATTGTTGTGCCGGTTATCAGCATGGAGGCTTTGGGGCAACCCCTGGACGAAGCGCATATCTATGGAGCCGAGATAGTTCATCGGTTGACTGGGCATCCGCTGGGGGAGGCTGTAACAAGCAAGACAATAGCAGCGGTGCTGATTCACCCTCAGCTTGGGGTGAAGGGTATTCCGCCTGGGGCACGGATCGCCCCTTTGCTTAACCGAGTAACAGCGGAAACGCTCTCCGCAGCGCGCGAAGTGGCCAGTTATAGCCTGACCGATCTGAACATCAACCGGGTGCTGCTGGGCTGTGTTCATAGCCGCGATCCCGTTTTGGAAACTCGTAGGCGCATTGGGGCCATCATTCTGGCGGCTGGCGAGTCGCGCCGAATGGGCCAACCCAAGATGCTGCTACCCTGGAAAGGCACAAGCATTATCCGCAGGGTTTGTGAGCAGGTGATTGAAGCCGGTGTATACGAAGCGGTCGTTGTCGTGGGTCGTTGGCGCGATGCAATCCAGATGGAGGTTGACGATCTCCCGGTGCGTGTGATCGTGAACCCCGACTACGAACAAGGAGAGATGCTCTCCTCCTTGCAGGCAGGCATACGGGCGATCTGGCACACCAGTGATGCCTGCATGGTGGTGTTGGGAGATCAACCTGCCATCCAATCCACGATTGCCAGGCAGCTTGTCGAATGTTACTTCCAGGGCCGCGGGATGATTGTGGCGCCCAGCTACCAGCAACGTCGCGGCCACCCCCTCATCATTGACCGCATTTTCTGGCAATCGATCCTGGATCTCCCGCCTGGTGCAGTCCCTCGTGACCTGATTCGCGCCAACGAGGACCAAATCTACCATCTGGTTGTCGAAAGCGACTCTGTTTTGCGCGACATTGATACCCCGGATGAATACCGCCGCTACCTGGACGAGTCCGAGTGAGAGGGCCTCTACTCAACGAACCTCGAGGGATGAATCGAGTCGAATATGATCCGCCCCATTCGCCAGCGGAAGACGCGCTCCTGTCAGAGGATCGTAGAGACCAAGTAGCAAGCTATAGCCCCCCGGCGGCAGGTTCGTAGGTAGTGGAAGGGTATATGCGTCCTCGAATCGCTCCCCGACCCCCCAGGCTGTAGTCGGATAGCGGCCATGCAGGGGGATTCCGTCCGCTTGGGCAGCGATCTCCCCGTTAGCGTTGACAAGATGCACAAAGGTCGTGTAACTGATCGGCAGCGGCCCCATGGAGTGCCAGTACAGGGTTACGACCAGGGAATCACCAGGGATGAGGTCAGCGCGGGAAACTTCATAGCCCGCTAACCATACATTCCCCCCCTCGAAGAGCCAATCACTGTTGATATCCTCTTCTACTACCGGGAAGACTCGACCCGCCAGCTTGACTGTGCCGATGACAGGATAACCGATGGCACTCCCGGCGTTGTCCTTGATTGGCAACCGTTCCCCGCTATCGAGGTCGTACAACCCCACCTCGATATCCAGCAGAATTGGCCCCTCTGCGTCCGGGCTGATGGGCACCGGAATCCGGTCCACGATGGTCTCACCCGGAACCCAGGTGGTTGTCGGGTCATTGCCCAGGCCGGGGTAGGTGTCACGCGCTCCCACCAGCGCGTTGTCTTCCCCAAATAAATGTACAAAGACGGTGTAGTTCTGATCGGTCGTGCGAAGGGGCTCCCAATAGAGCGTAAGTGTGGCCTCTGTTCCCGGCCCGACCAGAGCGGGAGAAATGTCGTAACCAACCAGGCGGGCTATATCTCCGAGCTGCCAGTCCAGTCGGTGAGTTGCAACTTGCTCCGCCTGCTCTACT
>DAOTYF010000030.1:0-16133 GCA_034434995.1 Anaerolineae bacterium | reverse complement strand
GAGGGGGGGTTGGGTAGGAACCTCTGGTAGCGCCTGGGGGCCGACCTCCGCCACCGAGGATCGGCCCGGCGCGTTGCAGGCCAGCGCCGCTGCCGCCAACCCCGCCAGCACCACGATCAGGCCGCGCTTATTACCATGATTGGCACGCATGGCTCCCCTCACTTGCTAGATATGAGAATTGGCCCCCGAAGACTCGTCCGCGGCGGAGGTTGAGATACCCTCTGCGCTGCTGAGGGCCTCTTCCTCAGCCGTTTGCCCCGCCCGCGCCTGCTCTTCCATCTCACGGCGCTCGGCACGCCATTGATCAATCAGCAGCAGAACCACCCCGACTGTGATGGCATGGTCGGCGAAGTTGGACACATTAGACACCGCTGGCGTGAGCTGGACGTGAACGTAGTCCACCACATGGCCCATTGTCAGCCGGTCAATGGCATTGCTGAGTGCGCCGCCGCTGATCAGCGCCACGCTCACGCGCGATAACCAGGCGTGCGATGGCAGGCGCGGGTAGCTGATCACAAACGCCAGGATGGTGATGATCGCCAGCGCCAGGAAGAAATCGGAGGCAAAGGGGAAGATGCCGAACGCCGCACCGGCGTTCTGGCTGCGGGTGATGCGGATCACGCTGGCGATGGCCGGGATCGGCTCCCAGGACTGGCCGTAAGCCAACCTCTCGACCACCTGCTGCTTGGCCCACTGGTCGAGGGCCAGCACGCCCCCGCCGATGATCACCAGCAGCCCCCACCGCTTGATCGCCTGAAGAATCGCCATCGGGAACTCGATACCTTCACCTGTCAGGATGCAGGCTCCCCGTGAGGGGCCTGCGTGCCCCGATAGGATAGCCCGTCCTGCCGCGAATTGCGAATTGTGGAATGGCCAACAGGCGCACCAATTGGCGCAATGGGGTGTTGGGGTGCTTGGCATAGCCTGTGCGGAGTTGTACAATAGCCTGGATTGATCCGATGATCTGATCTTTGAAAGGCTCCCCCGGTGCGGCTCGTAGTGCCTCAATCCGATATTCTGCGCTTCATCGTTGAAAATGGTTACCGCCCCGGCGATCCCCTGCCGACCATCCAGGAGATCAGCCGGGCGATGGATTCCAGCGTTGCCAAGACGCGCGAGGCGCTGGAGGTGGCGCGGGCGCTGGGCGCGGTGGAGATCAAGCCGGGCCGGGGGACGCGCGTCAGCGCCTTTAGCTTTGCCCCTGCCGCTACCCTGTGCGCTCTGTACGCGATTGGGCTGGATTCGGCGCACTTCGAGCATCTCAGCGAGCTACGCAATGCCCTGGAGGCGCATTTTTGGGAGGCGGCAGTCAGCGCGCTGACGACAGAGGATATTGCTGCCTTGCGGAGCATCATCGACGCAGCGCGTGAAAAGTTGGCAAGCCAGCCCGTTCAGGTGCCTGCCAGCGAGCACCGCCAACTGCACTTGACGCTGTTCGCACGGCTGGAGAATCCCTTTGTGTTGGGGATTCTGGAAGCGTTCTGGGAAGCCTATGATACGTTTGGCTTCAATGTCTACACCGATATCGACTACCACCGCCAGGTATGGGATTACCACGAGCGGATCGTCGCGGCGCTGGAAGGGGGGGACATCGCCGGGGGCCGCCACCTGCTGATCGAGCACATGCACCTGCTGAGCCACCGCCGTGCCGTTCCTAGCGGTTACCGGCTCAGCAGTGACCCGCGCCTGGCCGGGTTTGAGTGAACCCTTTGCCTCTGTGCTTTCCCGCTGGCAATGAGTCGCACCACTCAGGGAGCCACAGGGTCGAACTCTACCGGCGGAACATCTGATCGACCAAGGGGTTGATCAGCCCCCACTGCGGCACCAGCACCGACGCGCCGTTATCCAGCGTCGTGCCGATGGCCATCTCCCGGCTGATCACCTGCCGGTCAATGCCGTCCGGCCCGACCCATAGCAGGGTGGGGGCCATCAGCGCCAGGTCGAAGATCGTCAGGTCGGTTTCCACGTTCTGGACGAAGGCCAGGTAGACGTTGGGCAGCCGCCACCAGTTGACCGGGGCGAGAAGCTGACGGGCCAGCGCGGTGATGACCTGCTGCTGGCGCTCGGCGCGCTGGAAGTCGCTGGAACCGTGCCGGATGCGTGCATACTGGAGGGCACGCTGGCCGTCCATATGCTGCACACCGGGGTCGAACCGCACCACCATTGTGCCGTAGTCGGGGGTCGGATACTCGTCATCCACCAGTAGATTGGGCACATCAATCGTTACGCCGCCCGCCGCATCCACGATAGCAACGAATGCCTCGAAGTTCAACCGGACGGTACGGTGAATATCAACGCCGAAGTTCTCCTCGACCGTCCGCACCGCCAGATCGCGCCCGCCGCCGGGGTAGGCACTCTCCCCGAACACATGGGCTGCGTTAATCCGGTTGGGGCCATAGCCAGGGATGTTCACGTACAGGTCGCGGGGAATGGATAGCATCCCTACGTAGGCGTGGTAAGGATCGACCGTGGCCAGGATGAGAGTATCGCTGCGAGTCACCATCCCCTCACCGGGCCGCGAATCGAGGCCCAGCACCAGGATGGTGGTGCGGGGGGGCGGGGCGATGTAGTACAGCCCGGCCAGAAGCGCTGCCATCAACACGCTGAACAGCCCCCCAGCCAGAGCAACCCTCAGCAGGCAGCCCAGGCAGCCGATGCCGCGCTGGCGACGCCTCCGCCTTCTGGATGGGGGGTGTCTGCCTGCCTGCGCCGGGGGCGGCGGTCCCGCTTGCTTAGGGTAGGAGGGATACGGCTGGTGGGGCTGCGTCACCTCGAGCGATGGCCGGGGGACGGGTAGGTGAGGGAGCGTGGGCTGGTCGCGCTGGTCTGGCGGGGACATGACGTGCGATTTTAGCGCAGATTGGGCAGATGTGCGCAGTCTGGTTTGGCGCTCCCTGCCCCCGCTGGTAGAGTCGGAGTATGGTCATCGGCAGCAGCGTCATCGAACTGGATCTGCCCGGCGTGAACTCCCTGAAAGGGAAGCGCAGCGTCCTTAAGGGGTTGATCGCACGGGTGCACCGGGAATTCAACGTTTCGTGCGGGGAAGTGGATTTCCACGACACTTGGCGCTCAGCAGCGCTGGGAGTGGCGGTTGTCTCGACCAGTGCCGCGCACGCGGAGAGCGTGCTGGAGAGCGTGGTGCAATGGATCGAAATCAACCGCCCCGACGTGACGGTTGTGGATCATACGGTGGAGATCATCCACTAGCCGGGACATGGCTTCTGGCTGTTCTGCGCTCCCCGGCAGCGCCCGGAACCCAGCCAGTTACTGCGACCGCTCCAGCGCCAGTTGGTAGCTGCCGACGGTCTCGCCGTCTGGCCCCTGGAAGCGCGTGGCGGCGATGGTGTACGTGCCGGTCGTGGGCAGCCGGTACGACTGGATTTGGGCATCGAAGCTGCCGCAGCAATCATTGTTGGTGGTCAGCTCGCGGCCCTGCGGATCGTACAGGGTGAGGTACGCATCGAGGTCGCCGCTGGTGGCCTGCATGGTGATGGTCACCACATCCCCGGCTTGGCCTGCGAACGTCCAGGCGTCGGAGGGGTCGGCATCGGCGATCTGGCCGCTGGCGGTCTCCCCGTAAGCGATCTCACCGCCGCCCGTGCCCTGTCCGCTGCCCTCATCCTGGCCCGTCGAGAGAGTGAGTTCGTAGGAGCCGCTGCTGTAACCCCCTGGCCCACCAAAGCGGGTGGCAAGGATGGTGTGCGTGCCGCTGGACGGGAGGCGAAACGACACGATGGCGGCATCGAGGCTGCGACCGCTATCGTCGTTGGCTGCTAACTGGCTACCCTGTGGATTGTACAAGTATAGAAGCGGGTCGAGGTTGCCGTTGGTGGCACGCATAGCGATGGTCACCACGTCGCCCGCCTCCCCCTCGAACAGCCATGTGTCAGACGGGTCGGCATCGTTGATGCGGCCTTCAACGGTCTCCCCATAGGCGATCTCTGTGCCCTGCTGATCGGGGCCGCCGATGGTTTCCAGGGTCAGTTCAAGCTCATAAGTTCCGCTGCTGTTGCCGGTAGCTTGTCCGTAGCGCGTCGCCGTGATGGTGTAGGTTCCCGATGCGGGCAGGCTGTAAAGGGCAATCTGGGAGTCGTAGCTGCCGCAGCAGTCATCGTTGGCAGCCACCTCCAGGCCCTGGGAATCAGACAGGCGGAGATAAGAATCCAGGTTGCCGCCGGTCGCCCGCATGGAGATCGTCACCAGATCGCCCTGCTGCCCCCGGAACGTCCAGGCATCTGCAGGGTCGTAGGGGGTGATCTCCCCCACGACGATATCCCCGTAATTCAGCGGCCCACCGCCCGTGATCGGGCCGCTGGGCGTTACGCTGATCGCGCCCATGCTCAGCGTCAGCGTGTAGCTGCCACTGCTGCTACCGGTTGCTTCCCCAAAACGGGTGGCAAGGATGGTGTAGGTTCCGGTGGTGGGGAGGGTATAGCCGCCGATGAGGGAGTTGAGGTTGCCGCCGCTGTCGTCGTCGGTGATGAGGTTGACGCCCTGGGGATCGCTCAGACGGAGGTACGAGTCAAGACCTCCGCTGGTCGCCTGCATGGAGATGGTCACCACGTCGCCCGCACTGCCCTGGAAGGTCCAGGCATCGGAGTAATCAAAGTGGGTGATCTGGCCGTTGACCGTCTGGCCATAGCTGATGAGGCCGCCGCCCGTGATCGTACTGGTGGAGGCGAGAGTCAGGGTCAGGAGGTAGGTTCCAGCGCTGGAGCCTGCCGATCCGCCGTAGCGGGTGGCGATGATGGTGTAGGTCCCGGTTACCGGCAAGGTGTAGTTGGCGATCTGGGAGCTGAGGTTCCCGAGGCTGTCATCATCGGTGATCAGGTCTACGCCGGAGGGATCGCGCAGGTAGAGGTACGAGTCCAGGCCACTACTGGTGGCCTGCATGGAGATGGTCACCACATCCCCGGCGTTGCCCTGGAACGTCCAGATATCGGAACTATCAAAGCCTGCGATCTGGCCGCTGACCGTCTGGCCGTATGAGAGGGTTCCAGTGCTGACGGTGGTGGTGACGGACGTAGCCAGGTTGAAGGCGTTCAGGAACAGCAATAGGACCGTGAAAATCCCGGCCAACAAAGTTTGGGTGGGCATAATCGGGTTTCCTCCGGTGGCCGCTGAATGTGCCTCAGGTGGCCACCGTTCCCAGTATAACACACCAATCAGCAACCATATCGCACTTGAAACGCCTAGACCTCAGCGGCTTGCATCGCGCAGAGCGCCCCCTTGTGCTAAGATTCGGCACGCAGGCCCCGGCTGATCCCATTTCGCCAAGGAGCCAAGTATGGGAGAGGACTCGTCCGGTCGCAGATTGAATCGCATCCTATCTTCCCTGGTGCTGGTTGTCATCATCGTGGTGCTGCTGGTCGTCGGCTACCTGATCATCGACACCATCATGGCGATCCGGGAACCAGTAACCGCTGGGCCGTCGGCGCTCGCCACCCAGGTGCAGGAAATCTTGAACCCCACACCCACCATCATCGCCGATCCGGTGACCATTGTGCGCTCGGTGCGGTCGCTCAGCCGTCTGGAGACAGCCTCCTTCACCGTCGAAAAGGTGATCACCGCCGAGACCGGGGAAGGGACATTCGGCTTCCTGTTCCGGGATCGCCTGCTGCTGGTGGCTGTCGGCCAGGTGATCGCTGGGGTGGATATGGGCCGCATGGATCAGGACGACGTTCGGGTGGTTGGGGGTTCCGTCTTCATCACCCTGCCCGCCTCCGAAGTGTTCGTGGCGACGCTGGATAATGACGCGACCTACGTCTACGACCGGGACACGGGCCTGCTGGCGAACCAGCAGATCGACTTAGAGACGCTGGCCCGCCAGGAGGCCGAACGCCAGATTCTCCGTGCGGCGCTGGAAAGCGGCATCCTCGATATGGCCCAGGACAATGCCCAACACTATGTCGAGGCGCTGCTACGGGCGCTGGGGTTCGAGGAAGTAGTCTTCGTGACGGCCACCCCGGCCCCGGACCAGGATCGAGGGACGAATCCATGACGCTCCCCCCCGCTGAGCGCGCGGCCAAGTTGCGCGAGCTGATCAACTACCATTCGTACCGCTACTATGTGCTCGATTCGCCCGTCATCACCGATGCCGAGTACGATGCGCTGTTACGCGAGCTTCAGCAGCTCGAGGCCGAGCACCCGGAGCTGCTGACCCCCGACTCGCCCACACAGCGGATCGGCGGCCCACCGCGCAGCGATCTGCCCAAGGTGCAGCACCCCGCGCCCGTCCTGAGCCTGTCCAACGCCTTTAGCGATGAGGATGTGTTTGCCTGGCGCGAGCGGATCGGCAGGCTGCTACCCACCGGGACGGAGTTGGACTATGTCGTCGAGCCGAAGCTGGATGGCCTGTCGGTGGTGCTCGCCTATGAGGATGGCGTGTTCGTGCAGGGGGCGACGCGCGGCGACGGCCTGATCGGGGAGGACATCACCCCCAACCTGCGAACGCTGCCTTCGCTGCCGCTACGCATCCCCGCCGATCCCCATGGGCTGCCTGCCCCGCCCCGGTTGGTGGTGCGCGGCGAAGCCTACTTCCGGCTGGATGTGTTCGACGAGTTGAATCGGCGGCGGGTGGAGGAAGGCGAAGCGCCGTTCGTCAACCCGCGCAACGCCGCAGCAGGGGCGCTGCGCCAGCTTGACCCCTCCATCACTGCCCAGCGACCGCTCAATTTGGCCTGCTATCAGATTCTCGCTGGGGTTGGCAGCCTGCCTGCGACTCAGTGGGACGTGCTCCACTTTCTGCGCGACCTGGGCTTCCCAGTGATGCTGGACCTATCCGCCCACTTCACCGATCTCAATGCGCTGCTGGACTACGTTCGTAGCTGGGAACCCAGACGCCACGATCTCAACTTCGAGATTGATGGGTTGGTGATCAAGGTCAACGACCTGCGGATCGCCGACGAGCTGGGCGTGGTCGGCAAAGACCCGCGCGGCATGATCGCCTACAAGTTCCCCGCCGAGGAACGGACGACAAAGCTGCTCGACGTGACATTCAACGTCGGGCGGACGGGCGTGCTGACCCCCAACGCGGTGCTGGAGCCGGTGGCGGTCAGCGGGGTGACGGTCAAGCAAGCCACACTGCATAATTTCGACTACATTGCGGAGAAGGACATCCGCATCGGCGATACGGTGATCGTCAAGCGGTCGGGCGAGGTGATCCCCTATGTGGTTGGCCCGGTGGCCGATCTGCGCGATGGGTCAGAGCGGCCCATCGAGACTCCAGACCGCTGCCCGTTCTGCGACGCACCTGTGGTCCGCAGGCCGGAGGAGGTGGCAGTCTACTGCTCCAACCCGGAGTGCCCGGAGCGGTTGGCGCGGACCATCGAGTACTTCGTCTCGCGCGGTGCGATGGACGTGGAGGGACTGGGCGAGCGCATCGTGCGCCAGCTTATCGCTGCCGGGCTGATCCACACCGTGGGCGATATTTACTTCCTCACAGCCGACGACCTGATCCAGCTCGAGGGCTTCGCCGAGAAGAAGGTTGAGAACCTGCTGACTGCCATCGAGGCCAGCCGCCATCGCCCGCTGGAGCAGGTGATCACGGCACTGGGCATCAAGGGGGTGGGCAGCACGGTCGCGGCACTGCTGACGGGAACCTTCCCCACGCTCGACGCGCTGGCTGCTGCCACGCTGGAGGAATTGCAATCCATCCCCGGCCTGGGGCCAACCATCGCTGGGCAGATCGTCGAGTTCTTCGCCGACCCGGCCAACCGCGCCGTGATCGAGCGGCTGCGTGCGGGTGGGGTACGGCTGGAGGCAGAACAGCGGGCGCGGGCGTCAGATAAGCTGGCGGGCCTGACCTTCGTCCTGACTGGCACGCTGCCCACCTTGACCCGCGAGGAAGCCGCCGCCTTGATCGAGTCGCACGGCGGCAAAGTGACGGGCAGTGTCAGCAGCAAGACCAGCTACGTGTTGGTGGGCGAGTCGCCGGGCAGCAAGCTGGAGAAAGCGCACCGGCTCGGCGTCCCGGTGATCGACGAGGCCGGGCTGCGGGAGCTGATAGGTCGTGAACATCCAGGGTAACGTTGTCCTCAAGCCAGGGCGTGATAAGAACCTGCGTCAGTTCCACCCCTGGGTGTTCTCTGGAGCCATCGACGAATCGCGCAGCAAGCTCGCCGATGTACCGCCCGGCGGGTTGGTGGATGTGCGGGATAGCAGCGGGGAGTTCGTCGCGCGAGGCTACTACAATCCCCATTCCCAGATTCGGATCCGCGCCCTGACTTGGGACCAGAACGATGCCATCGGCCCGGCGTGGTGGCGGGTGCGGATCGCGCACGCGGTCGCGGCACGGGAATCGCTGGCTCAGCGGGGGGATGTCACAGCCTACCGGCTGGTTAACGCCGAGAACGACGGCCTGCCGGGGCTGATCGTGGATCGCTATGCGGATTTCCTGGTGATCCAGGCGCTCACTTACGGCGTCGAGGCAGCCAAAGAGGGGATCGTCGAGGCGCTGGCCGGGCTGCTGAAGCCCGCCGGGATCGTGGAGCGCAGCGATGTGGATACCCGCCAGAAGGAAGGGTTGTCGGAAGCGGTGGGCGTGCTGTGGGGCGATCCACCGCCCAACCCACTGGAGGTGGTCGAGTTCGGGGTGCGTTACCCTGTGGACGTGTACGCCGGGCACAAGACCGGCTTTTACCTCGACCAGCGCGACAGCCGCCGCTGGCTGCTTGATTGCTCCGGCCTGGCCGGGGCGGAAGTGCTGAACGCCTTTAGCTACACGGGGTCGTTTGGGGTCTGCGCTGCCCTGCGCGGCGCGCAGCGTATCGTCAATATCGACTCGTCCCAGCCTGCGCTGGGAGTGGCCCGTCAGGCGATGGCTCTCAACGGGCTGGATCGCGTGGCGGCGGAATACATCGCGGCGGATGTGTTCCAGCAGCTCCGCCTCTACCGGGACGAGGGCCGCGAGTTCGACGTGGTGATCCTCGATCCGCCCAAGTTCGCCCACAGCCAGGGCCAGTTGGATCGTGCGCTGCGTGGCTACAAGGACATCAACCTGCTGGCGTTCCAGATTTTGCGGCCTGGCGGCCTGCTGGTGACCTTCTCCTGCTCTGGCTTGGTTGACCCTGACCTGTTCCAGAAGGTGGTGTTCGGGGCCAGCGTGGACGCGGAGCGCCAGGCGCAGGTCGTCGGCTGGTTGGGCCAGCCAGAGGATCATCCGACCCTGCTGTCGTTCCCGGAGGGACGCTATCTGAAGGGTCTGGTGTGCCGCGCGGCGCGCTATTGATCCTCCGTTATATTCACATCCGATCCATGTCGATGACCTCAGCTTCGCGGGCCTCTGTCCGTCTCACTTTCCTGCTGGTCGCAGTGGGCATCGTTCTGCTGGGGTGGTGGCTGCGCTGTGCTGCGTTGATGCGCCTGCCGGTGTTCATTGACGAAGCCGTCCACCTCGACCGGGCGCACGCGGTCAACGAGGGGCTGACGTTCGCCGGGAACATCCGCAAATGGCTGTATCCGGTGGTCGTGGCGCTGTTTGCGCCCAGCGGGCCGGAAGGTCCCTGGCTGGCGCGGGCGCTCTCGGCGCTGGTCAGCACTATCACGTTGGCCTCCTGCATCACGTTGGGCAATCACCTGGGCCGCCGCCCCTCCACCGGCCTGCTGGCGGGGCTGATCTACGCCGTCCTGCCGCTGGCGGTGTTCCACGAGCGGCAGGCCCTGGCCGATCCACTGCTGGCTGCCTTCACCACCACCAGCACCGCGCTGATCGTCAGGCTCGCCCGGCGGCCCCGGCTTCTGCCTGCCGCCCTGCTGGGAGCGCTGCTGGCGGGCGCTCAACTGACCAAGCTGGCCGCGTTGCCTTATCTGGCGTTGCCCCCGGTCGGCGTGCTCCTGTTGGCTCGCCGACCGGGGCGCTGGCGGGCCATCCTCGCCTCGCTTCTGTCGCTGATGGTGGCGCTGGTTATCGTGGCCGGGGTGTATCGCCTGGCTGCCCAGGCTGAACATCCCGCCACAGACGATCAGCCCGCCAGCGCTGAACCCGCTGGCTCGTTCCTCAGCACTGGTTACTGGTTCCTGCGTGGCAATGTCGTCCGGTTGACCCCCCAGGGCCAGCCCGCCGAGATCGCCGCCCGCCTGGGGTCGGAACTGCCTCCCTACTTCGATGTGCTGTCGCATTACGTGGGATGGGCTGCCCTTGCGCTGGTTGCGCTTTCGGGGGTATGGGCTTTGGCCGGGGAGCGGCGACGAAGCATCGCCTTTCTGGCGATCCCCGCCTTGGGCTTTGCGCTTGTTCCGTTGCTGGCCGAGCGCCCCTCGGGCTTTCTGGCAGCCCGCTATCTGTTGGCGACGGCGGCCCCCCTAGCGACGCTAGTCGCGCTGAGCCTGCGAATCGCGGTGGCGCGTTGGAAGCTCGCGGCGCATCCGATCCGCCGCTGGGGTGTAGTCGTGCTATTGGGGGCGCTGTTCGGGCCGGGGCTGGCGTTTGCCGCCGCACTGATGGGCGACCCGGCCCAGGCCCCCCTGGTCGTGACCGACCAGCAGCAGTACACCGAGGGTGGTCCCAGCGGCAAGGGTACGGACGAAGTGGTAGCGGCGCTGGCTGGTGTCTGGCACGATAGCGGTGGGCAGCGCCTGTATGTGATCGCCGACGGGCAACGGCTGCGCCTGCGGGCGGAGCTGGGGCCTCGCGCGGTGGCCGTGCAGCGCTTCAAGCCGTGGAGTGCTGCTCAACGAGATGAGCTAGCGGGCTGGCTCGCTCAGGGATCACCGACCTTCTTCCTCAGCGTGCACGAAGATGATCCCTTGCCCGCTGCCCCGCACGGTGCGCGGCTCGAGCTGGTGGGGCGCTACGAACGCGGTGTGGGGGAGTTGGCGCTGTACCGGGTGACCGGCGCCAGCGGGGCGCTGGCGGATGCGGTAGCCGCGCACCGCACCGCCGGGCCGGAATACCTTGCTGCGGACTATGCTGCGCTGGCGGCGGCGCTGAGCCAGGATCAGACGCCTCGCCCGGCCCTAGTATTCCCGGCCAGCCACGCCACGGCTTTGGAGGGAACCGGCTGGCAGCGGGCCATCCCTCTGCCGGCCAGTGCGTGGCCCCTGTCTGGCGAGGCAGCCAGTAGCACGCTGGACGATCTGGGCCTGGGTGACGACGGAAGCCCGGTTGAGGTGATTCTGGCCGACGAGGGGCACACCGATCCGGGCCGGGTGTGGTTGCTGGCCCTTCAGGACCGGCTGTACCCGGTCGATGACTCGTGGTTCGGGTTGCTGCACCGGCTGCGTTACGTGACCGGGCCGGCTCATCCGCCACTGACCCCCCTTAGCGTGGAGTTTGAAGGACCGATCCAGTTAGCAGAGGCCGCGCTTCTCGACCCGCAAGGGCGGCCCGGCCAGCCGATCCGCGTGGTGTTGGTGTGGCAGTCACCGGTTGCCATCCGCGATTCGCTGCACGTGTTTGTGCATCTGGTCACTGCCGATGGCACTCTGATCGCCCAACGCGATGGCATCCCTGGCAACGGATTATTCCCCATGCCGTCCTGGCAGCCCGGCCAGCCGGTCGTGGATCGATTTGCCATCCTAATCCCGCCGGAAGCGCCCCCCAGCGAAGTCGAAATCCGGGTGGGCATCTACGCGCCGGACAGCGGGCTGCGGCTGCCCGTCATCTCCGGGATCGGCGCAGGGGGCGATTATGCTGTCATCGGCCACCTGACTATCTTGCCTAGCGAATAACCCCCCTTACGAGACCGGGGGATGTGGTGTCGCACATCCCCCGGTGGTCATGGCTGGAAATCAGTGCGGCGTCAGTTGAGCCGTTCGAAGATGCCTGCTGCCCCCATGCCGCCGCCGATGCACATCGTCACCATGCCGAAGTGCGCGTCGCGGCGTTCCATCTCGTGCATGAGTTGGACCGTCAGCTTGGCCCCCGTGCAGCCGAGCGGGTGGCCCAGCGCAATTGCGCCCCCGTTGACGTTGACCCGATCCGGGTTCAGCCCGAGCTGCCGGATCACGGCCACGGACTGCGACGCAAACGCCTCGTTCAGCTCGATCAGGTCGAGGTCATCTTGAGCCAGCCCGGCCTTCGCCAGTGCCTTGGGGATCGCCTCGACCGGGCCGATGCCCATCACCTCGGGGCGGACGCCCGCCACCGCAAAGTGGCGGAAGATCAGGCGCGGTTTGAGGCCCAGTGCCTCGGCCTTCTCACGGCTCATGACGATCACCCCCGCCGCGCCGTCGGACAGCGGCGAGGAATTGCCCGCTGTGACCGTGCCATTCTGCTTGAATACGGGCTTGAGCTTAGCTAACCCTTCGAGGGTGGTGTCGGGGCGCATGTGCTCGTCCCGATCCAGGGTGAAGGTCTGCGTCCGGCGCTCGCCGTCCTCGACCCATACCTCCTGAATCTCGACGGGGACGATCTGCCCGGCGAACTTCCCTTCCTCCCAGGCTTTGCACGCCTTCATATGGCTGTGATAGGCGAACTCGTCCTGCATCTCACGGCTGATGCCGTATTCCTCGGCCACGTGCTCGGCGGTGAGGCCCATGCCCATATAGACCTCTGGCCCGGTCTCAGCCAAGACCGGGTTAGGCGAGATGCGGAAGCCGGTCATAGGCACCAGGCTCATCGTCTCCATGCCACCGGCGATAATGCAGTCCGCGTCCCCGGCCATAATCCGGTAGGCAGCCGTGGCGATGGTCTGCAGGCCCGACGAGCAGAACCGGTTGACCGTCTGGCCCGGCACGCTGACGGGCAGCCCGGCCCGCAGCGCCACCTGCCGAGCGATGTTCAACCCCTGTGACCCCTCTGGGAAGGCGCAACCGACGATCACGTCCTCCACGTCCTCCGGCCTGACTGCGCCTCCGGTGCGGGCTAACAATTCTGCGATCACACAGGCCATCATCTCGTCGGCGCGGGCGTTGCGCGTCAGGCCCTTCTTGGCCTTGCCAACGGCTGTTCTTACCCCTTCGACAATGACTGCTTCAGCCATATTTATGCTCCTGTTAGCTGGTCAGCATCTCAGCCCGTCAGCGAGTCAGCCAGAGACGGGTTGCTGAGATGCTGAAGTGCTGACTTGCCGAAATGCTAATTCCGCAGCGGCTTACCCGTCGAGAGCATGTGGAAGATGCGCTCGACCGTCTTCGGCTCCTGGATCAGCGCGACGAACGCCTCCCGCTCCAGGTCGAGGATGTATTGCTCGTTCACCCACGTCGGCTCGGAGAGGTCCCCGCCGCACAACACCCAGGCCAGCTTGCCTGCGATCAGCGCGTCGTGCTCGGAGGCATAACCCGCATCTTTGAGCAGGAAGAGCTGAGTCCGCAGCGCGGCCAGCGCATCGCGCCCGGCGGCGAAGATTTTCTCCGGCGCAGGTGGGCGATAGCCCGCATCGGCCATATGGCGCGCCTCGCGCTTGGCCTCGGCGATCAGGTGGTCGCGGTTGGCGACGATCCGGTCGCAGGCGGTCAGGAAGCCCATCTCGCGCGCTTCCGGCGCGCTGGTGGAGAACTTGGCCAGGCCGATCTGCTCGAACACCTTAGCCAGGTGCGGCAGCGGGTCGGCATTGGGGACGCGCATCACCGGGTTGACCACCCGGCGCAGCAGTTCCTTGCAGCCGCCCGAGGCCGGGATCAGCCCCACCCCGACCTCGACCAAGCCCATATACAGCTCCATATGGGCTACGATGCGGTCGGCGGCCATGACCAGCTCCGCGCCGCCGCCCAGCACGCGGTCAAATGGGGCGGCGACCACCGGCTTGGGCGCGTAGCGCAGACCGAGCATCATCTGCTGGAAGTGGTTGACCATCCCATCCACCACCTGGGCCGGGGTGACGCCTTGCGCGGCGGCCTGCTGCTGGATGGCCTGGATATCCAGGTTTGCGCCGCCGCAAAATAGCTCCCCGTCGTGGCCGATCACCAACCCGTCGAAGTCGCTGCCCAGACGTTCGACCGCTTTCCAGCCCATCTCGATCACGCTGGGGGTGAGGGTGCTGGCCTTGGTGCTCCAGGCGAACAGCGCGATCCCATCGCCTAGGTCAAGCAGGGCAGCGTCGTCGTTCGATTCAACAACCGCCCGCCGCGCCTTCAATACGCTGACCTTGATCTCGCGCGGCTTTTCCTCGAAGGGGACCACCCTCCGCGTGGAAGGATCATAGCAGCCGACGGGCACACCGCTCTCATAGGCGTAGAACGTGTCGCAGCCCGCGTCGAGCATGTCGTGCACCCAGGGTGGGACGGAGAAACCTTCGGCCTCCATCTGGGGCACGGTCTCTCGCACACCCAGTGCGTCCCACATCTCAAACGGCCCCATCTCCTCAGCAAAGCCCCAGCGCACTGCGCGGTCAATGCTCACCGGCAGGTCCGCGATCTCCGGGATGCGCCGCGCGGCATAGGTCAGGCGGTGGAAGGTTGCGGCGCGGATGAACTGCGCAGCCCGATCTGATGCGCCGATCAGCGCCTTAATGCGCGCCCCGGTCGGCTCCACTTTGCGGAACTGCCCCACCGAGTCGAAGCGCGGCTTGGTCGGAGCCTTGTACTCCATCGTGTGCGGGTCAAGCGACCAGAACTCGCGCTGCCCGTTGACGGTGACGCTCTTGTAAAAGCCCTGGCCGGTCTTATTGCCCAGCCAGCCGTTCTGGATCAGGGTCTGCATCATCTGGCGTGCGCCGGGGTGGGCGAGCAGCTCGCGCGATTCGTCGTCGGGGATGGCCTCGTACAGGTTTCCATTGACATGGGCCATCACGTCCAGGCCGATCAGGTCGAGCAGGCGAAACACGCCAGTTTTAGGTCGCCCGATCAGCGGCCCGGCCAGGCTGTCGATCTCCTCGACGGTGTAGCCATGGTCGAGCGCGTAGGCGACCTCAAATGATCCGGCCAGCGAGAGGAAGCGGTTGGCGATGAAATTGGGTGTGTCCTTGCAGATCACGACGCCCTTGCCAAGCACCGTCTCGCCGAACCCGATCATCGCCTCAAGCACCTCCGGCAGGGTATCGGGGTGGGGGATGATCTCCAACAGTTTGAGGTAGCGGGGCGGATTGAAGAAGTGCGTGCCCAGGAAGTGCTGGCGGAAGCCCGCACTCCGCCCCTGCGCAATGGCCTGGATCGGGATGCCCGAGGTGTTGGTGGTGATGATGGCCGTTGGCTTGCGTACCTGCTCAAGCCGTTCCATCAATCCTTGTTTGATCGCCAGGTTCTCGATGATGGCCTCGCAAATCCAGTCGGCCTGCGCGAGGCGGTCGAAGTCGTCGTCCAGGTTGCCCAGCCGGACGAGGTCGGCCCGCTCCGCGGAGGCCAGCGCTGCCGGGCGAGCCTTCATCACAGCTTCCCAGCCTGTGCGGACGATACGGTTGCGTACCGCCGGATCGCTCAGGCTGAGTCCTGTGGCCTGCTCGTCCGGGGTCAGGTCGCGCGGAACGATGTCCAGCAGATCGACGGGCACGCCAACGTTGGCAAGGTGCGCGGCAATCGCCCCGCCCATCGTGCCCGATCCGATCACCGCGGCACGGCGAATTGGATAGGCCATAGGTGTTGCACTCCTTCTCTACAAGCTGGCGCGAGAACGCTTGGATGGCCGCACGACGCCTTGCGGCCCGGCCCGCCCGAAGGATGGAGCGGGTGGCTTCACAAGTGACCTGTGGAACTGCCTGATCAATTAAAGCATACTTTTGCCCGCGCATCAAGCCTACCGTCCGGTCGGTAGGTTTTGAGTGGCGAAATCTGGCAACTTCGTATCCTCGATTCCGTATATACTTGTCAGTGGGCACGGATTTCCTGTCGTGATCGTCGGAGCGACGGCGCATCCGTCCGTGTAGGGGCGGTCGCTCCTGCTTTAGGTGGGTTCGACGCATAACCAGCAAGAGGAATGACTCCCATGGACGAAGAAAAGGCGCCCGTTCGCAGCGAAGAGATGCCCTCGGCACCACCGATGCCTCCCCTGCAGCCTGAGGAGGAACGCCAGGTCTATCGCTCGCTGTTCTGGCCCATTGTGCTGGTCGGGGTAGGGGCGATCTGGCTGCTGATCAACCTGAATGTCATCCAGCCCGCCAGCCTGAATGCGCTGTGGCGGTTGTGGCCGATCCTGCTGATCCTGGCCGGGATCGACATCATCTTCGGACGGCTATCGCGGTTCCTGGGGGTGCTATTGGGGCTGGCGACGGTCGGGCTAGTGGTGGTGGTGCTGATCATGGCCCCCTCGCTGGGGTTGG